>NZ_CP104578.1:7892500-8217967 GCF_036826855.1 Streptomyces sp. SJL17-4
TGACGGGAGCAAGGAGGACCAGGATGTCGTCGCGGTCATCCTCAGGGACCACCGGACCATGGAGGACCTGTTCCGCCGCATGCGGAGTGTCGAGTCCGACCGCGCCGCCGCGCTGAAGGAGCTCTCCGCCCTGCTCGTGGCACACGGCGAGGCGGAGGAGGCCGAAGTCTACGGAGCGCTCAAGCGCTTCCGTGACATCGACAACGAGGAGGTGGAGCACGGCACGGAAGAGCACGCCGAGGGGAACGAAGCGCTGCTCCGCCTGCTGGAGGTCGAGGACGTCGGCTCCGACGAGTGGGACTCGCGGCTCGAGGACCTGGTGCAGGCGGTCTCCCATCACATCGACGAGGAGGAACGTACGATCCTCAACGGTGCGAGGGAGAACGTTCCCGACGAGCGGCGGGCCGAGCTCGGCGCCGCGTTCCAGGAGGAGCGCGCCAGGCAACTGGCCTCGGGATGCGGCGACATCGAGAACGTGCGCGAGATCGTCAACCGCTGACGTGATCCACCGCGCCGCCGTGACCGGTGCGTCGGAGAACGGGGCGCAGCGCGTCGATGACGCTCGCGTCGTCGACGGTGGAGGGGACGGGTTCGTCGCGGCCGTCGGCGATGCCCCGCATCGTCTTGCGGAGGATCTTTCCCGACCGGGTCTTGGGCAGGGCGGCCACCACCGCCACGTCCTTGAGGGAGGCGACGGCGCCGACGCGGTCGCGTACGAGCTGGACGAGTTCGGCCTCGACCTCGCCGGGTTCGCGGTCCGTGCCGGCTTTGAGGACCACGAAGCCCCGCGGCACCTGCCCCTTGAGCGGGTCGGCGACGCCGATGACCGCGCACTCGGCGACGTCGGGGTGGGCGGCCAGGGCCTCTTCCATGGTGCCCGTGGACAGCCGGTGCCCGGCGACGTTGATGACGTCGTCGGTGCGGCCCATCACGAAGACGTAGCCGTCGGCGTCGATGTGCCCGCTGTCGCCCGTCAGGTAGTAGCCGTCGTGGGCCGACAAGTAGGAGGCGATGTAGCGGTCGTCGTCGTTCCAGAGGGTGGGGAGCGCTCCGGGCGGCAGGGGGAGCCTGACCACGATCGCGCCGTCGACGCCGGCGGGCACCGGCTCGCCCGAGGGGCCGAGGACGCGGACGTCCCACCCGGGCAGCGGGCGGGTGGGGGAGCCGGGTTTGACGGGGGCGGCTTCGATTCCGACCGGATTGGCGACGATGGGCCAGCCGGTCTCGGTCTGCCACCAGTGGTCGATCACCGGGACGTCCAGGAGAGCGCTCGCCCAGCGGTAGGTCTCGGGGTCGAGGCGCTCGCCGGCGAGGAAGAGGTAGCGCAGTCGGGAGAGGTCGTGGTCCGCGGCGAGCGTTCCCTCCGGGTCCTCCTTGCGGATGGCCCGGAAGGCGGTGGGCGCCGTGAACATGGTCTTGACGCCGTAGTCGGCCGCGACGCGCCAGAACTGGCCCGCGTCGGGCGTGCCGACCGGCTTCCCCTCGTACAGGACGGTCGTGGCGCCGACCAGCAGGGGCGCGTAGACGATGTACGAATGACCGACGACCCAGCCGACGTCGGATCCGGTGAACATGGTCTCGCCCGGGCCGATGTCGTACACCGCGCCCATCGACCAGTGCAGGGCGACCGCGTAGCCGCCGCAGTCACGCACCACTCCCTTGGGCTTTCCGGTCGTCCCGGAGGTGTAGAGGATGTACAGGGGGTCGTTCGCGGACATGGGGACGCACGCGGCCGACGGTGAATCGGCCACCAGGTCGGCCCAGTCGAGGTCGTCGGGCCCCAACTCGGCGTGCTCCTGCGGCCGTTGCAGGATCACGCTCTTCTGCGGCTTGTGGGTGGCGAGCTCGATCGCCCGGTCGAGCAGCGGCTTGTACGCGATGACACGCTTGCCCTCGATGCCGCAGGAGGCGGAGACGACCACCTTCGGTGCGGCGTCGTCGATGCGGAGGGCGAGTTCGCGCGGGGCGAACCCGCCGAACACGACCGAGTGGACCGCGCCGATGCGCGCGCAGGCCAGCATCGCGACGGCGGCCTCCGGAACCATCGGCATGTAGATCACCACCCGGTCGCCGCGCCCCACGCCGAGCCGGGCGAGCGCCCCGGCGAAGACCGCCACCTCGTCCCTCAGCCGCGCGTAGCTGTAGGTCCGCCGGGTGTCGGTGACAGGCGAGTCGTAGACGAGCGCGGGCTGGTCGCCGCGGCCGCTTTCGACGTGCCGGTCGAGCGCGTTGAAGCAGACGTTGAGCCGCCCGTCGGGAAACCAGCGGTAGAAGGGAGCACCCGAGGAGTCCAGGGCTCGACGCGGCGCCACGTCCCAGTCGATGCCCTCGGCGGCGTCGAGCCAGAAGGTCTCCGGGTCTTCCGTACTGGCACGGATGACATCCTCGTACATTCCCATCGCGGACTCCTCTTGTCGCGTCAGGTTCCCTCGCCGTGGCAAGCACGCCTACCGTATGTCGGCCGGCGCGGTCGAGCGTGATGCGTGCCACTGTCGGGGCACGTCGGGGCACTTCGGGTCGGGCATGAGTGATCATGACGGGATGGACGCCCGTTTTCTTGGTATCGCCGAGCTGACCGAAGCCCCGTCCGTGGCGGTCGTGATCGACGTCATGCGTGCGTACACCGTGGCGGCCTGGGCCTTCGCCCAGGGGGCGGAGAAGATCGTGCTCGCCGAGTCGCTGGACGACGCCCTGGCGCTCAAGGAACTTCACCCGGACTGGGTGGCGCTCAAGGACGGCCCGCCCGCGCCCGGCTTCGACGCCGTCAACTCGCCCGGTCTGCTGCGGTCTGTCGACCTCGGCGGACGGACCGTCGTGCAGAAGACGACGGCCGGGACGGTCGGTGCCCTCGCGGTCAAGGACGCGTCGCTGGTGCTGTGCGCCGGCTTCGTGGTGGCGGAGGCGACGGCCCGGATGCTGCGGTCACGCGACGGCGACGCTGTCACGTTCGTGGTCACGGGTGAGGACGGCCGGGCCGACGAAGACCTGGCGTGCGCGCAGTACATCGCCCGCAGGGCCACCGGGACCGCGACGGACGCGGCCGAGTACCTCCGCCGCGCCGGCGCGTCACGCGCCGCCACCGAGCTGACGGAGGGCGTGCGCCGAGGAGTCCACCCCGACGACGTCGCCCTCTGCCTCGAACTCGACCGGTTCCCCTTCGCCATGGTGGCGACCCCGGAGGACGGCCTCCTGGTCCTCCGCCCGTACGCCGTGCCGTCGCCGACCGGCGAAGCCGCGGCCTGATCCCCGCCGAAGTCCCCCCACGGACCGGCTGCTCCGATCGGTGGAAGACAGGCCGGGCGTGCGACGCGGCCCGTGCGTGCCCTCGAAGGACCTGCACGGCCAGTTCTGACCATCCGCCCCCGGTCTCCGGCCCCGGTCACTCGATCGGATGTAACAAGATCGGATCGGCGGGTGTAGGGGGGCGTGCGTTTGGGGAGGACCGGAGTGGCGCCCGTGGACAGGGTGCCGCGACGGTCCCACCCCGGACCGTCGCCGGACTGACCAGAAGGACGAGCATGGCCAGCGGCACCGTGAAGTGGTTCAACTCCGAGAAGGGCTTCGGCTTCATCGCCCAGGACGGCGGCGGACCGGACGTCTTCGCCCATTACTCCAACATCTCGGGCAACGGCTACCGCGAGCTGACCGAGGGCGAGGCCGTGACCTTCGACATCACCCAGGGCCAGAAGGGCCCGCAGGCGGAGAACATCGTCCGGGGCTGAGCCCCGGCCCGCTTCGGCGAGCTTGTCTCCCTCCTGACGGCGACCCGCTGTCGACGGCGCCCGCACCCTGTGCGGGCGCCGTCGGGGTTTGCCGCCCTTGTTGTCGGCGTCGGTCGGCGGCGGGTCGGTAGGCTCGTCGTATGGTGCAGAGCAAGGCTGAAGACGTCGACGGATACCTGGCCGAGGTGCCCGCGCCCCGACAGGAGGCGCTGCGTCGGCTGCGGGAGCTGTGCCAGGAGGAACTGGCCGGCTTCACGGAGTCGATGGCGTACGGCATGCCGGTCTACGAGCGGGACGGCAGCGCCGAGATCGCCTTCGCCGGCCAGAAGCAGTACATCTCCTTCTATCTCATGCGCGGCGACGTCCGCGAGGCCTTCACGGAACGGCTCGCGGGGCAGGACATGGGCAAGGGGTGTCTGCGTTTCAGGAAGCCCGAGCGGATCGACTTCGACCTGGTGCGTGACCTCCTGAAGGCCACCGCGGTCCGCCCCGGCACGATCTGCTGATCGTCAGCGCATCGCCGCGGCCGCGTCGGTCATGCCGAGGCGCAGGTGTTCCACGTGGTACAGCGCCTGGTCGAGGAGGCCCGCGACGTGGTCGTCGTGGAGCGCGTAGACGACGGAGCGGCCCTCGCGGGTGCCGGTGACGAGGCCGAGGTTGCGCAACAGGCGCAACTGGTGGGAGCAGGCCGACTGTTCCATTCCCACGGCCGCCGCCAGTTCGGTCGCCGCGCACGGCCCTTCCCGCAGGCGGGCCAGGATCAGCAGCCGCGACGGGGTGGACAGTGCCTGGAGCGTGGTGGCGACCTGCTGGGCGTTCTCGGGGGTCAGACGGGTGCGCGGTTCCGCGCTGCTGTCCGGTGCGTTCACTCCGTGGCCCATGGGTGACATCCTACGGAACCGGATACATGAATGGATGTTCAAGTGTTCCTGTACGGTGAGGGCGTACGACGCCTCCCGTGAAGGACTCCCTCTGTCATGGCCTCCACCCTGACCACACCCGCGCGGCCCTCCACCGAACCCCCGGCCGTACGCCGCCGCACCCGTGTCCTGGCACTGCCGGAGGCCCGCTGGGCGCTGGCCGCCCTGGTGCTGTTCCTGATCGGGCTACCCCTGGATCTGCTCGGCGCTCCGGCGTGGACGTGGGGGCCGCTGTTCGCCGCCGCCTACCTCACCGGCGGCTGGGAACCGGCGTGGGAGGGCCTGAAGGCCCTCAAGGACAAGACGCTGGACGTCGACCTGCTCATGGTGGTCGCCGCTCTCGGCGCCGCCGCCATCGGACAGGTCCTCGACGGAGCCCTCCTGATCGTCATCTTCGCCACCTCCGGCGCTCTCGAGGCGGTGGCCACCGCCCGTACCGCCGACTCGGTGCGCGGACTGCTCGACCTCGCCCCGACCACCGCGACGCGGCTCCTCGACGACGGCGCCGAGGAGACGGTGGCGACCGGGGACCTCGTGGTCGGGGACGTCGTCGTGATCCGCCCGGGGGAGCGGATCGGGGCCGACGGCCGCGTCCTGGACGGGGCGAGCGAGGTCGACCAGGCCACCATCACGGGAGAACCGCTGCCGGTGGTCAAGGAGACCGGCGACGAGGTCTTCGCCGGCACCCTCAACGGCACCGGCGCGCTCCGCGTCGAAGTCGAGCGGGACGCCTCGGATTCGGTGATCGCCCGGATCGTACGGATGGTCGAGGAAGCCTCCGCGACCAAGGCCCCCACGCAGCTCTTCATCGAGAAGGTCGAACAGCGGTACTCGCTCGGCATGGTCGTGGCCACCCTCGCGGTGTTCTTCGTGCCGCTCGCGTTCGGCGCCGGGCCGACCGACGCCCTGCTGCGCGCGATGACCTTCATGATCGTCGCCTCGCCGTGTGCCGTGGTGCTCGCCACCATGCCGCCGCTGCTCTCCGCCCTCGCCAACGCCGGACGGCACGGCGTCCTCGTGAAGTCCGCGGTCGTCATGGAGCGCCTCGGGCAGGTCGACGCCGTGGCCCTCGACAAGACGGGCACGCTGACCGAGGGCACCCCACGTGTCACGGCCGTTCGCCCTTGTGCGGGCGGGAGTGACGCGGACGAGAACCGGCTCCTCGCCCTCGCGGCGGCTGCCGAGTACTCCAGCGAACACCCGCTGGCCCGCGCGGTCGTCCTCGCGGCCCTCGCCCGCGGCCATCAGCTCCTGCCGGCGGAGGACTTCAGCTCCACGCCCGGCGTCGGTGTCACCGCCACCGTCGGCGGCGACACGGTCGAGGTCGGCGCACCTTCCCGGCTCCTGCACGGGGCAGACGATGGACGCGTGGCCGACGATGTACGCGTGGCCCGCGCGGCCACCGTGCCCCCCGCGGCCACCGTGGCCGCGAGCCTCGCGGCCGAACTGGAGGCGGACGGGCACACCGCCGTCCTGGTCAAGGTCAACGGCAAGCCCGTCGGCGTCCTCGGCATCACGGACCGGCTGCGCCCGGACGCCGCCGCCACCGTCGCCGCCCTGACGGGTCTGACCGGCACCGCGCCGACGCTGCTCACCGGAGACAACCCGCGTGCCGCCGCCCGGCTGGCCGCCGATGTCGGCATCACCGACGTACGGGCCGGACTCCTGCCCCAGGACAAGGTCGCCGCCGTCCAGGAGCAGGAGAGGGCCGGCCGCAAGGTCCTGGTGATCGGGGACGGCGTCAACGACGCGCCCGCGCTGGCCGCCGCCCACACCGGCGTCGCCATGGGCCGCGCGGGCTCCGACCTCGCCCTGGAGACGGCGGACGCGGTGATCGTCCGCGACGAACTCGCCACCGTCCCCACGGTCGTCGCGCTCTCCCGCCGCGCCCGTGGCCTGGTCGTGCAGAACCTCGTCATCGCGGGAGTGTTCATCACCGGCCTGGTGCTCTGGGACCTCGTGGGCACCCTGCCGCTGCCCCTCGGCGTCCTCGGCCACGAGGGCTCGACGGTCCTCGTCGGCCTCAACGGCCTGCGCCTCCTCCGGGAGGCCGCGTGGCAGCGCGCGGCCGAGACGGCGACAGCCGGGAGCGCAGGTGCCGAGTCCCTGCCCGCGGAGACCGCGTCCGCGGAGGCCGCGTCCTGAGTCGTGGTACGGCGCGGCGGCCCAGGTCCTGACGCGACGTCACCAGCCGCGTCCGGCCTCGATCAAGAGGTCCCGGACGCGGGTGACGTCGGGGTTGGCGGGGCGGCCGGGGCGTTGGGTGAGGTAGGCCGTGTTGATGGGCGGGTCGTCCGGGTGGTGCAGGGGCACGAGGGCGCCCGAGGCCAGTTCGGCTCCGCAGAGGTAGCGGGGCAGGACGGTGAACCCCGCCCCCGCGGTGACCGCCGCGAGGACACCGCGCAGGTCGGGGACGGTGACGGCGGCGGGGCGGGAGAGCCGGCTGCCGAAGACGTGGCGCCAGTAGCGACGGGCTATCGGCAGGTCTTCGGCGTATGTGATCAGCGGGACGGAGTTCAGCGCCGCCGGGCCGTCCGCCGTCAGCCGCTCCCCGACGAGGTCGGCCCAGACGGGGGCGGCGACGAGTACGAACTCCTCGTCCATCAGCGGTACGGAGGTCAGCGCCCGTCCCCGCGGCCTGAAGGTCGCGATCACCACGTCGTGGCGTCCCGCCCGGAGTTCGTCGAGGAGCGGCTCGGTGAGGCCCGGCGTGATCCGGAGCCGTACCCCTTCCGCCGCCAGGGGCGCGAGGGCCGGCAGGACGCGGGTGCAGAGCAGTTCGGCGGGGCCCGCCAGGTGCACGGGGGCGGCCCGCTCGTGGGGTGCGGTGTCATGGCCGGTCGCGGCGGCGAGCGCGTCGAGGGGAGCGGCGACACGGGCCGCGAGATCATGGGCGACCGTGGTCGGGGCGGCCCCGCGCGGCAGCCGCTCGAACAGCTCGCGGCCCGTCTGCCGCTCCAGGGAGCGGATCTGGGTGGTCACCGTGGGCTGGGACAGGCCCAGGAGCCCGGCGGCCGCGGTGAACGAGCCGGAGCGGTAGACCGCCAGGAAGGTCCGCAGCAGATTCAGGTCCGCCGTCCCCGTGCTGCCGCCGGGCGTCGCCCCACCGGGGCGGGGAACGCCGACCGGCCCATCAGGATCCGTATGCCTCACACGGGAAGCCTACTGTCATCCCTATGGCCAGACGCCCCGCACCCTCACGGGTACGGGGCGTCTGGGCCGTCCGGGTGTCGTATCAGCCCAGTTCCTTCAGGACCCGGTCGGCGAGCGGGGCGGCCGAGGCGGGGTTCTGGCCGGTGATGAGGTTCCGGTCGACGACGACCTTCGGCACCCACGGCTCGCCGACCTGGACGTCGACGCCGGCCTCGACCAGCCGGGTCTCCAGGAGCCACTTCGCCTTGTCGGCGAAACCGGACTGGGTCTCCTCCGCGTTGGTGAACGCGGCGACCTCGTAGCCGGCGAAGGCGTTGGTGCCGTCGTCCTTCGTGGCGGCGAGCAGTGCGGCCGGGCCGTGGCAGACGACGGCCAGCGGCTTGCCCGAGTTCAGGGCGTCGATGAGCAGCCGGCCCGAGGCCGCGTCGACCGAGAGGTCCTCCATGGGGCCGTGGCCGCCCGGGTAGAAGACGGCCGCGTACTCGGCCAGGTCCACGTCCTCCAGGCGGATCGGGTGCTGGAGCCCGGTGAGCGAGTCGAGGACGGCGGCGACCTTGTCGGCGCCCTCCTGCCCGCCGTTGAACTCCGGGGCGAGGCTGCTCCTGTCGACGGTCGGGACGACACCGCCGGGGGTGGCGACGACGACCTCGTACCCGGCGGCCGTGAACGCCTCGTACGGCGCGGCCACCTCCTCGGCCCAGAAGCCGGTCGGGTGCTTCGTACCGTCGGCCAGGGTCCAGAAGTCGGTGCCGGTCAACACGAAAAGGATCTTGGACATGAGGGTTCTCCCGGGAGGGTACGGGCCGGGTTCCGGCCCGGAGAGCGGTGATCGCCCAGCCGGCGCCCCGGTGCGGGGACCGTCGGTGTGGCGATGCCCTCGAACGTAGCCCCGTCCCGGAGACCTTTCCAATGCGGAATCCAATGGCTGCCATGGGAACCCCGATGGCTCCACGGGAATACGCCCCTCTCCCCGGCCCGCGGAAGGCCCCGGCTGCGACCGTGCTGTGGGCCGAAGGAACGACTGCACGTCAGCGGAGTGTATGCATGCGGCCCCCACGCGTCAGGGGCGCGTCAGGACGGACCCCGGAGCGGTGATCACCGGGCATAGCGTCGGAGACACCCCGGCGCGACCGTGCCGGGGACCGTGTTTCGCTCCTGGGAGGAACCCATGGCAGACGCCCTGTACGGAGACGACCCCGAGCCCGGGGAACCGTTCCCGGCCGGACGCCTCTGCGTGCCCGTCCGGCCGGGCACCCGCGGCTGCGTGACCCGCCTGTTCCGCACGCCGGTCGGCGGCAGGACCGCCGTCGCGTTCACCGACCCGGCGCGGCTGACGGCCGTCCTGGGCGCCGAACAGCCCTGGATCCGGCTGTCGGAGCCCGCGCTGCGGGCACTGATCGAGCCGCTGGACGTCCGTGAGCTGAGGATCGACCCGGTGCTGACGGCTCCGCGGCCCGCCGCCGCCTCCGTACCCCTGCCGGAGCCGCTGCCGCGGCCCCTGACCGCGCTCGCGAGCTGACGGGAGATCCGGAGATGACCACGCTCGACACCCGGCCCCGCTCCGCGACCACCGAAACCCCTCCCGGCGCGCTCTCCGTCTGGCCCGCGTCCACCACCGAGCAGCCCCACGGCGGCCTCCTCGTCGGCGGGGTGCCCCTCACCGGGATCGCCGAGAGCCACGGCACCCCCGTGTACGTCCTCGACGAGGCCGAGGTACGCGCACGCTGCCGCACCTACCGCGGCGCCTTCCCCGACGCCGACATCCACTACGCGGCCAAGGCCTTCCTGTGCCGCGCCCTCGCCCACTGGGTGGAGGAGGAGGGACTCGGCCTGGACGTGTGCTCCGCCGGTGAGCTGGAACTCGCCGTCACCACCGGCTTCCCCGCCGAACGGATCCTGCTCCACGGCAACGCCAAATCGCCGCAGGACCTGGGCACCGCACTACGACTCGGCGTGGGCCGGATCGTCATCGACACCCCCGCCGAGATCGCGCGCATCGCCGCCGCGGTCGGTACCGGGGGCCGTCAGAAGGTCATGGTCCGCGTGACGCCCGGGATCAGCGCGGGCGGCCACCGGAAGATCCGTACCGGCTCCGACGACCAGAAGTTCGGCCTCTCCCTCCGGGACGGCCACGCCCAGCACGCGATCGCCCGGATCCTGAACCAGCCGCAGCTCGAACTCACCGGGATCCACTGCCACCTGGGGTCGCAGATCACGGACGTCAAGCCGTATCTCGTGGCCGTACGGCGGCTCGTCGGCCTCATGGCCAGGGTCCGCGACACCCACGGGGTCACCCTGCCGGAGCTCGACCTCGGCGGCGGTCACGGCATCGCGTACCGCCCCGGCGAGCCCGCCCTCGACGTCACCGCGCTCGCCCGGAAGGTCCGCGCCGCACTCGCGGAGAGCTGCGCCGCCGCCGGCCTTCCCGTCCCGCGCCTCGTCATCGAGCCGGGCCGTGCGGTCTCCGGACCGGCCGGAGTCGCCGTCTACCGGGTCCTCGCGGTCAAGCGCACGCCCGGTCGGACCTTCGTGGCGGTGGACGGCGGGATGAGCGACAACCCGCGACCCGCGCTGTACGGGGTGCGCTACGCCCCGCGCCTGATCGGCCGGCGTTCGGCGGCCGACAGCGAGAGCGTGACGGTCGTCGGCCGCCACTGCGAGGCCGGTGACATCCTGGCCGAGGACGTGCGGCTGCCCGCCGACACCCACCCGGGCGACCTGCTCGCGGTACCGGTGGCCGGCGCGTACCACCTCTCGATGGCCTCCTCGTACAACCTCGTGGGCCGTCCTCCGGTCGTCGCCGTGCTCGACGGTCATGCGCGACTCCTGGTGCGCAGGGAGACGCTGGAGGACCTCCGGGCCCGGGACGTCGGCCTGTAGCTGTCGACCGGAACCCGCCGTCGCCGTGACCGGTGCCGAGGGCCCTACTCGCTGGTACGGTCCGTGACCAACCGGCGGCCCCACGTGGGGCCGCCGTGGCCATCGGGTCGGGAGGGGTACGGAGTGATGGTGGGACGAGTGGGCGGGGTCGGCGTGCTGCCCGAGGGGCTCGCGGCGGCGATACGGGGGACGGCGGAGGACATCGCCACGGTGCTGCGCGCGACCCCCGGCGCGGACGGCGCCGGACTGCCCGTGCCCCGCTCCATCTGGACCCTCGGGGAGGCCGCCGCCCACCTGGCGCAGGCGAACGCGCTCATGGCCGACCTGGCCGCCGGACACGAGCGCCGCCATGGCGACGGCACTCCCGGGAGCCTCGCCGACGCCAACGCACGCGCGCTCGCCGGATTCGAGGAGCGGGCGCCGGGCCCGCTCGCCGAGATGATCACCGCCCAGGCCGAGGCCTTCCTCGTGTCCGTGGAGGACCGGGACCCGGAGGAGCTCCTCTCCACCCCGCTCGGCGCCATGCGTCCGGCCGTCCTCGGCTCGTACCTCCTGACACACATGCTCGGACACGGCTACGACCTGGCCCGCGCCGTCGGCCGCCCCCACATGCTGGACGCGCACCGGGTCGACCTCACCCTGCCGTTCATGATCGAGGCGATGCCCCGGGTGACCGACCCGGCCGCCGTGGAGGGTCTGACGGCCCGCTTCGCGGTACGGCTCCGGAGCGGCCCGGCCTTCGGCGTCCTCGTCACGGACGGGGCCGTCGAGGTCACCCACGAGCCGCCCCGACGTCCGGACTGCACCCTCCTCACGGAGCCGGTCGCCTTCCTCCTCCTCGGCCTGGGCCGGATCGACCCCTGGCCCGTGATCGCCCGGGGCAAGGCGCTCGGCTGGGGCCGCAGGCCCTGGCTCGCTCCCCGCTTCCCGCGCCTCTTCCGGGCCCCGTAGGGCCTCCACGCCCCGGTCGGCCACCGAGCGTGCGGGTGCCGTCCGGGTCCGTGACCGGCCCCGCCGCGCGGCGTGCCGCTCGACCCGGACCGGTGGATCCTGGAGGTATCGGAAGGGGCCGCGCCTCGGTCGCGCGAGGCCGGCCGTGCGAGGAGGCAGATCATGACCCGCACCCTGGAGTGGACGGTCGGCGTGGAGCTGGTCGAGGAGGACGGCACGACCAAGGCCGAGGCCCGGCTCCTGACCGGCAACTCGACCCTCACGGGTCACGGCTCCGCCCGCTGCAACCCGTCGGACGTCGACGTTCCGGCGATCGGTGACGAACTCGCGGCGAGCCGGGCGATGAAGGACCTGGCCGGCAAGCTCATGCGCGAGGCCAACCGGGAGATGGAGGCGGTGGGCGCCGGGACCGTACCCCAGCACACCGGACCCGGCTACGGCTGGCCGGAGGCGGTCTCCTGACCGGCCCGCCGTCACCCGCGAGGCGAGGACCCGGCGGCACGTGACCGAGGCGCCGGGCCCGGGGTCCACTGTGCCCTGACCGGTGCTCGCCCTACGCCCGGCCCCTCGGTCCCGCCCGGCCCTGGCCTCTGTGCCGTCCCGTCCGTCCCCGCCCGGCCCTGGCCTCTATGCCGTCCCGTCCGTCCCCGCCCGGTCGCGTTCCTCGTCCTCGTACGTCAGCCGGTCCTCGACCTCCACCACCCCGTCCACCGTCTCGCACAGCCGGACGAGGATCGGGCCGATCCCCGCGCGGTCCAGCGTGCCGCTCAGCGTCACCCGGCCCTCGTCGACGTCGATGTGGACGGCGGAGGGGGAGAGGCGCAGGATGCGGACGACCACGTCCTCGCGGATCTCCTCCTGGATCGAGCGGTCCCTCCGCAGGAACAGCTGGAGCAGATCGCTCCGGCTCAGCACCCCGATCAGCCGCCCCTCCGCGTCGACGACCGGCAGCCGCTTCACCCGGTGCCGTTCCATGAGCCGGGCCGCCTCGACGGCTGTCCAGGAGGGCCTGGCCGTCACGACGGGGCTCGACATCATGGCCTCCGCGGTGCTCGGCCCGTCCTTCGCGGTGTGCCGCCGCAGCAGGTCGGCCTCGGAGACCACGCCCACGGGCCGGTTCTCGTCGTCGACCACCGGGACGGCGGTGATGCCGTACTCGTCGAGGAGCCGCGCGATCTCCTTGAACGACGTCCCTGGCTGCACCGCCACCGCGGTCGGCGTCATCAGGTCGGCGACACTGCGGTGCCTCATCGTCCGTTCCGTCCCTTCTGGGTTCCGGAGTCCATGATCTCCTACCGGGCGCCGGAGCGGGACAAGGGGGCGACAGGGACTTGCAAGACGTGTCATGTACATGGTTACTTCGGGTAAGTCACGCTTCGAGTCGCGCCTGAACTCACGTCTCAAGTCACGTCTCACGTCACGTCTCACGTCACGTCTCACGTCACACCTCAAGTCAATGTCCGCAGTCGCCCGTGAAGTCAGCCCTTCGAGCCGGAAGAAGGACCCCCGTATGCCCTCTCCCCGTACGCCGTCCGCCCGCCCCCGGCGCCTCGCCGCCGCCCTCGCGGTGGCCGTCGCCCTCGTCGCCACGGCCGGCGGGACCGGATCGGCCGCCCCCGGTGCGGTCACCACCGAGGCGCCGCCGGCCGCCGGACTGCGTGAGGCGATGTTCGTCGGCAACAACTGGGACGGAACGGCCGACGTCATCGCCGCCCAGGGCGACTTCCACCGCATCGGCCGGGTGAACGTCATCCCCGACAAGGAGGAACGACTCCGCGAGATCTATCTGAACCCCATCAAGCTCGCGTTCTTCCTCGGTGTCCGCAGCGGTCCCGGGGAGGGCCACGACCAGTTCGTCGACGACATGTACGCGACCCCCGACGGCTCCTCCATGGTCGTCTCCCGGCCGAGCTTCGCCGATGTCGTCTCCCTCGACCTGCGCACCGGCCGGATCAACTGGCGTTTCCCCGTGGCCGGTTACCGCGCCGACCACATGGCCGTCTCGCCCGACGGCACCCGGGTCGCCGTCTCCGCGTCCACCGCCAACACGGTGCACGTCCTCGACATCGGCACCGGCCGCGAGATCGGCTCCTTCACGACGGGCGACAAGCCCCACGAGAACGTCTTCACCTCCGACGGACTCCTGTGGAACATGTCCATCGGTGAGGTCACCACCGCCCTCGACGCCCCCTGGCTCGACTGGACCAAGGGCGACCGCCGCATCACCGTCGTCGACGCCACGACGTTCAGGACCGTCCGCGTCATCGACATGCGCGAGCGGCTCGACGCCTTCGGTCGCGGCGACCTCTCCGACGCCGTCCGGCCCGTCGCCTTCACCCCGGACGAGAAGAAGCTCTACCTCCAGGTCTCGTTCTACAACGGCCTCCTGGAGTACGACGTCACCACCGACCGCATCACCCGGGCCAAGGTCCTCCCCGGCAACCCGAAGACCGACCCCGACCGCACCACCTGGGTCAACGACTCGCGCCACCACGGCCTTTCGATGAGTCCCGACGGCAGCAAGCTCTGCGTCGCGGGAACGATGGACGACTACGCCACGGTGGTCGACCGCGCCACCCTCCAGGAGGGCCCGCTCGTCGAGGCCTCCAAGCCGTACTGGGCGACCGTGAGCGGCGACGGACGGTCCTGCGTCATCTCCGAGAGCGGCGCCGACCGCGTCACCGCGATCGACTTCGCCACCGGCCGACGCGTGGCCTCCGTGGACGTCGGCGACCACCCGCAGCGCGTACGGCTCGCCCGCATCCCGGCCGACTGGGGCGGCTCCAGCGGGAGTTGAGAGCCGACAAGGGGGGCCGGTCGGATCACGAGGTGATCCGACCGGCCCCCACCCGTTCACGCTCAGGCTCTGTGCACCGCGACCTCGTAGAGCGAATAGCCCCACTGGGTCGCCCGCCGCTCGCCGTGGATCCGTACGTAACGGGCCGACGTCGACGCGAACTCCGCCGTGTCGTACCCGCCGTCACCGGCGTCCGTGGACCACACCGTCCGCCAGTCCGTACCGTTCTCCGACACGTCGATCCGGTACTGACGCGCGTACGCCCGCTCCCAGTCCAGGGTGACCCGGCCCACCCTGCGGACGGCCCCGAGGTCCACGCCCATCCACTGGTCGTCCGACCAGTCGCTGGCCCAGCGTGAGCCGGTGTCGCCGTCCAGCGCGCGGCCCGGCGCGTAGCTGGTGAAGGGGTTCCACTCCGAGGAACTCGCCGAACCCGGCGCGCCCTTCGCGAGATCGACCCCCGGCTCGTGGTCCTCGGTCGCCTTCCACGTGGTCAGGTACGACTCCGCGCCGGCCGCCAGCTCGTCGACGACGCCCTGGCCGCCGCTGAGCCGGATCTGCTCGACCCAGTCCGGCACCAGGCCGTTGTGCGAGGCGCCGTCGGTGTTGAGGTCCCAGGTGCGCTCTCCCGTCACCTGACGGTCGATCACCGAGCCGCCGTCGAAGCTGCGGAAGGGGTACTTCACCGCGTTCGGCGCCCCGCTGCCCACCGGGGCCGGCCAGCCGCCGACACCGTTCATGTCGGTGCCGTACCCGAGACCGACCTTGTACTTGGCGCGCAGCGCGGCCTTCTGCGCCGCCTCGCCGACGAAGCCCTCCGCGCCGTGCATGTACTGGGCGACGAAACCGCCCAGCTTGTACATGCGCTCCGTCCAGTCCAGGTCCATCCAGCTGTGGCTGGAGAGGACGCCCGGGTACTCCTCGGACTCCAGGATGTCCAATGCCCGCCCGGCGGCCTTGACGCTCATGTGGTCCAGCTCCAGCATCATGCCGCGGTCGATCATGCCCCGCAGGGCGTGTTCACCGAGCCTGGTCAGACCACGCGTGTTGCACTTCGCGTCGGAGGCGTACGAGGGGGTGCTGACACCCGGCGGCAGCTTGGCCGCCATCACCGGGGCGGCCGCGAGCCCGATCGGGTTGTCGTGCTGCGGGCCCACGCACTTCTCCGTCGCCCAGAAGGTGCCCGTCGACAGGAACTGGCCGATGTTGACCGCCGTACCGATGGCGCCCGAGTCGAAGCGGACACCGCACAGCGCGTTGTCGAACTTGTGGCACAGGAACATGCTGCGCACCCCGAGCCCGTACAGCTCGTCGAGACCGCGGTCGATGTCCTCCTTGCTGCACTGCGCGACATCGAGGATCTGCTTGCAGCCGAACGGCTCCGAGGTCTCGACGCCCAGGACGACCGCCAGCTTGCCCTGCTCGATCACCGAGCGCGCCTGCGCCGCGGAGGTGACGATCCGGAACCAGCCCTTGCCGGGCCCGCCGTACATCCCGTCCACGTAGTCCTGGAGTTCGTACGTCTTCCGGGCCTGGAGGCGGATCGACGTCATCTCGTCGCAGCTCCGGTCCCGGGGCAGGATCGAGCAGATGAGGCCGTTCGTCACCAGGTCGTTGACGAGCACGCGCTGCCCGCCGCGCCAGGCGCGCTCCACCCACGCGTAGTAGTTCTGCTGGTGCGTCAGGGAGTTGTGGGCGGGCCAGTCCTTGAACGTGGGCCAGCCGACCGGGTCGTGATGGCCGTCGGCCCCACCGGTGATGTTCTCGAACAGTGCGCCCGAACCATCGGGATAGTGCTCGGGACAGTCCTTGAGCGCCTCCGCGGCACCGGCCGTGGAGAACGTCTGGCCGCAGATGAGCCGGCCGCCGAACCCCTCGTTGGACATCAGGTGGTTGTGCGCGTCGACGAAGCCGCGCACCTTCCCCTGCGCGTCCGTTCCCGTGAACGGCGTGCCCGTGACATTGATCTGCGAGTCGGCCGCGGGGCGGGAGGTGGGCTCCCACCACGAACCGCCGGTGGCGGCAGCGGGAACGGGGCCGGAGCCGAAGAGGACGGCGGCCAGGGCGAGGAACAGCGCAAGGAGGGCGGATCTGCCGCCGGTCCCGCGCGCGATGGGTCGAGTCATGGTCAGCGATGCCTCCGGACGGTGGGGGAGTACCGGGCGCCCCGAGGATCGCGGTGTCGGCTGAGTGAGTCAATAGTCCGGGACAGATGACCTGTTGATGGTCATGAGGCTTCCCCCTGGGCAACGGACGGGCCCGTCATCCCTCGATGAGAAACACCAGTTGATCGGCCGTCAGATCGAGCAGGGTCGCCGCGGTCCTCTCGTCCCCGACGACCAGGAACTGGAGCGTGAGACCGTCGATCGCCGCCGCCAGGTACCGGGCGATCGTCTCCACCGGCACCCGCGTCTCCATGTCCCGCACCGCGCGAACCTGCTCGACGAGCGCGCCCGCGGACACCACGTACTGCTCGTACTGCGCGCGCGCCACATGCTCGAACCCCGGCTCCCGCAGGGCGTACTGGGTGAGGTCGTACGTCAGCATGTGCTCACCGGGACGGGCCGTGACATGGTCCCAGTACGACTGGAGCGCGCCCCGTACGGTCTCGCGCAGGGTGGCACCGGGCTCGACCGTCGACATCACGCGCGCCACGTAGTCGCTGTTGATCGTCTCGATCGCGGCTTCGAGGAGGGCCTGCTTGGACTCGAAGCAGTAGTGGAAGACGCTCAGCGAGACACCCGCCTCGGCGCAGATCGACCGGGTGGTGGTCCGGGCGACCCCGTCCCTGGTCATCGCCCTGATCGCCGCGTCGACCAGCTGTCTGCGTCGTTCGGCCGACGGCATCCGCCCCATGGTTCCTCCTCGCGTCCGGCGCCAGGGTAACCGCAGGCCCCGCAGCCGCCTACGGAACGTCCACCGCGCCGGCCGGCGGCCACGCGCCCCGCTCCGTGAGCCGCAGGACCAACGCCGCGATGTTCCAGGCGTCGTCCTCGCCCCGGTGATGACGCCCCTCCAGGGGCAGCCCCGCGACCTCCAGGGCGCGCGCCATACCGGGGCGCCTGCCAAGGCCGTACGCCTCGGTGAACACGGCTTTGGCGTTGGTGTGGTGGCGCCCGAAGGGATACGGGATGCCGCTGACCCGGCACTGGTGGGTGAACTGCTTGCGGTCGTAGTCGCCCCAGCTCGCCCAGGGCCGCACACCCGCCTCGTACGTGGTCGCCAACAGCCGGCAGGCGGCGGCGAAGTCCAGACCGGTGTCGACCTCCGCCTGGGTGAGCCCGGTCAGTTCGGTGCAGAACGCGCTGACCTTCGATCGGGCCGGCCGCACCAGGATCCGGTGCCGGGAGACCCGTTCACCCGCGCGTGCGTCGACCACCGTCAGACCGATCTCGATGATCTCGCTGACGGCGCCGGGCGGACGCTCGCCCTCCCAGCAGGTCGCCTCGACGTCGACGACGTTGATCAATCCCCCGTGATACATGGCCAGAAGCCTAATCGGTCCCCCTGCTAGGGTGCGCCGATGTCCTCGACCAAGGAATTCCACGTCACCTTCGACTGCGCGCAACCCGAGCGCGTCGCCCGTTTCTGGTGCGAGGTGCTGGGGTACGTCGTACCGCCGCCGCCCAAGGGATCCGACACCGGGGAGGAGTACGACCGCTCGCGGCCGGCCGAGGAGTGGGGGGCCCGGTTCGCGTGCGTCGACCCCTCGGGCGTGGGTCCGCGGCTGTACTTCCAGCGCGTTCCCGAGGGCAAGGTCGTCAAGAACCGGGTGCATCTCGACGTACGGGTCGCCACCGGGCTCGTGGGCGAGGAGCGCCTGGCCGCGCTGGAGGCCGAGTGTACACGGCTGCTCGCCCTCGGCGCGGTACGCGAGCGCCTGCTGTACGACGGGCACGACGCGTGCATCGTGATGCGGGACATCGAGGGCAACGAGTTCTGTCTCGACTGAGCGCCCGCCCCGTCGGCGAGCGCCGCCGCCGAACAGCGTCAGTCCCGCTCCAGGTCCAGGACCTCGCGCAAGGCCGCCACCGCGTGCGCCCGGTGCTCGTCCAGCCAGCGGACGGTGGCGTCCTCGTCGCCGTGCCGGAGCGCGGAGATGACGGCGCGATGCTCGCGGACGGCCTGCTTCCGGTGCGGATCCTCGGTGTAGTAGAGCGAGCGGTACGCGTCCGTGGAGTCCCACAGCGTCGCGATCAGGCGGACCAGGCGCGGCATCCCCGACGCCTCGACGAGCGTGAAGTGGAAGCGCCGGTTCGCCGCTGCCATCGCCGGCACGTCGCCCTCGTCGGCCGCCCGCTCCACCTCGCGCTGGATGCGTTCGAGGGTGGCCACGATGCCGTCCGGCATCCGCCGCACGGCCAGCCGCACGGCCTCCGTCTCCAGCAGCTCACGGATCCGGTAGATCTCCTCCAGGTCGGCGAGCGACAACTCCGCCACGAAGTAGCCCCGGTGGATGTGATGGACGACCAGACCCTCGGCCTCCAGGGCCTTCAGGGCCTCGCGCAGCGGCACCCGGCTCACCTCGAACCGGGCCGCGAGGGCGTCCTGACGGATCTGCCCGCCGGGCCTCAGCTCCCCGCTGGTGATGGCGCGCCGCAGTTCCTCGAGAACGAACTGCTGGGCGGTCTGCGGCCGCCGTTTCTGCACCGCGCTGCTCATCGCCTGTGACCTTCCGATCCCTCGTGCTGCCCACCGGATGATCTCTCCACCGGTGCCGACCATCTTCCTACGCGCGCGTGGTCACGGATTCCCCGCGGCGCTCTCCTCCGTCCGGCCCAGGGAGGCCCGTACGTCCTCCGTGTGCTCGCCGAGCCGCGGGGGAGAGGCGCGGTACGTGGGAGGCGTGGCGCCGAGCCGGACCGGATGGGCGACCTGACCGGGACCGGCCGCGGCCTCCGGGACCCGCGGGGCGAGCCCCAGACGGTCCGCGAGGTCGAACGCGGCGGCCAGGTCGTTGATCGGCCCGCACGGCACCCCGGCCGCGGTGAGCTCCTCGAACCAGCCGTCGGCGGTACGGGTCCCCAGCGGCCCGGCGAGGGCCGTCACCAGCTCGTCCCGGTGCGAGACCCGGGCCGTGTTCGTCGCGAAGCGCGGATCGTCGGCGAGCCCGGACAGACCGAGCCGCTCGCACAGGACCCGGAACTGCCGGTCGTTGCCCACGGCCAGGACCAGAGGCCGGTCCCGCGCCTCGAAGACCTCGTACGGAGCGATGCTCGGATGCCGGTTGCCCATCGCGCGCGGCACGACCCCGGCCCCGAGGTGGGCGGCCGCCTGGTTGGTGAGCGCCGACAGGAGGGAGGAGAGCAGCGAGACCTCGACCCGCTGGCCCTCGCCGGTGCGCTCGCGGTGGCGGAGGGCGGCGAGGACGCCCATGCCCGCGTGCAGCCCGGTGATGACGTCGACCAGGGCGACCCCCGCCTTCGTCCCCTGCCCGTCCGGTTCACCCGTCACGCTCATGAGGCCGCCCATGGCCTGCACGAGCAGGTCGTAGCCGGGCAGCCGGGCACCCGCGTCGGTGCCGAAGCCGGTCACCGAGCAGTAGACGAGACCGGGGTTGGTCGCCCGCACGTGTTCGTACCCGAGGCCCAGCTTCTCCATCGTGCCGGGGCGGAAGTTCTCCACCAGGACGTCCGCGCGGTCCACGATCGCGCGCGCCGTCGCCAGGTCATCGGGGTCGGTGAGGTCGAGCGCGACCGAGCGCTTGTTGCGGTTCACCCCGAGGAAGTAGGTGGCCTCGCCGTCGGCGAACGGCGGCCCCCACGCGCGCGTGTCGTCGCCGGAGCCCGGCCGCTCGATCTTGATCACGTCCGCGCCGAGGTCGGCGAGGAGCATCGTCATGTACGGCCCCGCCAGGACCCGGCCGAAGTCGGCGACGACGATCCCGGACAGGGCGCCGACCGCTGTCGGCCCCGGTGTGCCCTGCTGGTCTGCGCGCATCCCGCTCTCCCTCGCCGGCGATCGGATCCCATCGGACGGTACGGCCGGGATATCGGATTTTCAATACTGGATCCAATATCCGATCTGGGGCTAGGCTTCGCCTCGCCGAGTTGCCACAGCCGCCAGGAGGCCGTCCGTGAAGTCGTCGCAGTCGCAGTCGCAGTCGTCGCCGCAGTCCAGCTCCGCTCCCGTCCACCCCTTCGACCTGCTCGCCGTCGACGGACTGCTGACCGACGAGGAGCGCGAGATCCGCCGTACCGTGCGCGCCGTCGCCGACCGTGAGCTGCGCCCGCACGTCGCCGGCTGGTTCGAGAAGGGCGAGATTCCCGCCCGCGAGCTCGCCCGCACCCTCGGCGGCATCGGGGTGCTCGGCATGCACCTGGAGGGCTACGGCTGCGCGGGCACCAACGCCGTCGCGTACGGCCTCGCCTGTCTGGAGCTGGAGGCCGTCGACTCCGGACTGCGCTCGCTCGTCTCCGTACAGGGCTCGCTCGCCATGTACGCGATCTGGAAGTACGGCTCCGAGGAGCAGAAGCAGCAGTGGCTGCCGAAGATGGCGGCGGGGGAGTACATCGGCTGCTTCGGCCTCACCGAGCCCGACGCCGGCTCCGACCCGGGCGCGATGCGGACCAACGCCAAGCGCGACGGTTCCGACTGGATCCTCAACGGCACCAAGATGTGGATCACCAACGGCTCGGTGGCCGATGTCGCCGTCGTCTGGGCCCGTACCGAGGACGGCGTACGCGGCTTCCTCGTCCCGGCCGGCACTCCCGGATTCAGCGCCCCGGAGATCAAGATGAAACTGTCGCTGCGCGCGAGCGTCACCAGCGAACTGGTCATGGAGGACGTCCGCCTCCCGGCCGACGCCATGCTGCCGGAGGCCCGGGGGCTCTCCGGCCCGCTCGGCTGCCTCAACGAGGCCCGTTTCGGCATCGTCTTCGGCGCGCTCGGCGCCGCCCGCGACTGCCTGGAGACGGCGATCTCGTACGCCCGTGACCGGGTCGTCTTCGCCCGCTCCCTCGCCTCGTACCAGCTGACGCAGCAGAAGCTCGCCGACATGTCCGTCGAACTCGGCAAGGGCATGCTGCTCGCCCTCCACCTGGGGCGGCTCAAGGACGCGGGCGCGCTCACTCCCGAGCAGGTCAGCGTGGGCAAGCTGAACAACGTCCGCGAGGCCATCGCCATCGCCCGCGAGTGCCGCACGATCCTGGGCGCCAACGGCATCACCCTGGAGTACCCGGTGCTGCGCCACGCCAACAACCTGGAGTCGGTGCTCACCTACGAGGGCACGAGCGAGGTCCACTCCCTGGTCATCGGCAAGGCGCTCACCGGCGAGCAGGCCTTCCGCTGAGCCGCGCCGGAAGGCCGTCCTGACGCGGGCTCGGCCTGACGTCGGCTCAGTCCGGCGCGGGGCTCAGCCCGACGTCACACGGGCGACGAAGGCGTCCAGGTTGCCCGTGAGGCGGGCGACCTGCTCGTCGACCGTGAGGGACTCCTCCTGGCGCCGGCCGCGCAGCTTCGGCTGCCGCCTGCCCCGCACGTACAGGGAGCAGGCGAGGTCGGCGCAGAGGTAGATCCCGACGGTGTTCCCCTCGCGGCCGCGGGGCCCGGCGAGCGGCGCCACGAGCAGCGTGACGCCCGAGGAGGCGTGCCCGGTCAGACACACCTGGCACATGCTCGACTTCATGGCGCTGGTCCGCCCGGCGGCCGGAACCCGCAGGCTCACGCCGACCGGCCCCTCCGCGCGGGGGACGACCAGGTGGGCGCGGAGCGGCGCACCGGGGTCGACCCAGCCGAGGAAGTCCAGGTCCTCCCAGGGGAGTTCGGCGAAGTCGAGCGGCAGCTTGAGGCGGGCCGCCTCGCCCTTGGTGCAGTTCACGAAGGACGAGCGGATCTGTTTGTCGGTCAGTGGTTCCACTCGGTGGACCGTACATGGATCCCGGTCGGCGGGCATCCGAATAAAGCCCCGCGGCCAGGAGCCCCCGGGCCAGGGGCCCGCGGCAAGGGGCCCGTCAGGCCACCCAGTCCGGCAGCGCGGGGTCGGTGAAGCGCCCCGGCGCTCCGTCCAGGGCCGCCGCGAGCCGCTCCGCCGCCGGTTCGTACACGTCCTCGGGCAGGGTGTACGGAAGGCGCAGCCGGTGCTCGTGCGTGCCGGGGTCCACACCGAACCGGGCGCCGCCCTCCACCCGCACCCCGTGCCGCAGCCCGCGGGCCGCGAGGGCCGAGGCGCCCGGGCGGCCCAGGTCGATCCACAGGCACATCCCGCCGGGCGGCACCGTCCACCGCCACTCGGGCACATGGCGGGCCAGGGCGGAGGTCAGCGCGTCCCTGCGCAGCCGCAGCTCCGCCCGGCGCTTCGGCAGGATCACGTCGAGCCGGTCCATGAGGGCCACGGCCACCAGCTGGTCCAGTACGGAACCGGCCAGGTCTGCGGTGATCCGTACCCGGGCCAGCTCGGTCACGACCCGGGACGCGGCCCGTACCCAGCCGACCCGGAGGCCGCCCCAGCAGCTCTTGCTCAGCGAGCCGACGGAGACGATCTGCTCGCTGTCACCCCCGGCGGCCGCCGCCGCGAACGGCGGCGGCGCGGGCACGTCGAGCGCGATGTCCGTCAGCGTCTCGTCCACCACCAGCCAGGTCCCGGTCGCCCGCGCCGCCCGCGCCAGGTCCCGCCGCTGCTCCTGCGGCATCAGATGCCCGGTCGGGTTGTGGAAGTCGGGGATCAGGTACGCGAGGCGCGGAGCGGTCTGCCGCAGCGCGGCATCGACGAGCCCGGTGTCCCAGCCCGTCTCGGTGACCGGCACGGGGGTGATGCGGAGCATGCGTCCTCGCATCGCGTCGAGGGCGTTGGTGTACGAGGGGTTCTCGGCGAGCACCCGGTCGCCGGCCCGGCCGAGCAGCGAGAGCACCAGCGAAAGGGCCTGCTGCGCACCCGTGGTGACGAGGATCTGCTCCGGGAGCGTCGGCAGGCCCCGCGCCGTGTACCGCGCGGCGACGGCGGCGCGCAGCGCGGGCAGGCCGTACGGGTGGTAGCCCTGCGCGCCGGCGTAGCGGGGGAGCTCGGCCGCGGCCACCGCGAGCGCGGCGGAGAGTTCCTCCGCCGGGGCCTCCGGGGCTGCCAGCGCGAGGTCGATGGTCGCTCCGGCGTCGTCGTGGAAGGCCCCGAGCGCGGTCGGGGCCTGGCCCTCCGGGAGTGCGGTCCAGGTGCCCGCGCCCCGTCGGCTGTGCGCGTACCCGCTCTCCCGGAGCAGGTCGTACGCCCCCGTGACCGTCGTCCGGCTCACGGCGAGCACCGCGGCGAGTTCCCGCTCGGCCGGCAGCCGCAGCCGCAGGGCCACCCGCCCGTCCAGAAGGGCCTCCCGCACGGCCCGCGCGAGTTCCCGGTAGCCGAACCGGCCCTCGGGGGGCGGGGTGAGGAGCGATGCCAGCTGACGGCCCGTGAGGGTCCGGTCCGCTGTATGGACCACGTGTGCCACTGCCATGCCAATCACTCCTCATTGGCTCTGCTGTCCGGGCCAATAAGGTTACAGACTCCTTTTCAGTGGCCTGGTGGCCACCTTCCACAAGGGAAAGGGGACGACCGATGTCCGGACACTTCACCGACCGTGACGAGCGGATGTGGCAGCAGCGTGCCGAGGAGCGGGCGGCCCGCCCCCTGCGGTTCGTGGTGTGGCTGCGGAACCTCCGGAGGCGGGTGTGACCGGCCGGGTCGTCGTCGGCGTGACCGGGTCGCTGGCCTCGCTCGCCGCCCTGCGGTACGCGTCCGCCCTCGCCCGGCGGGACGGCGTACCGCTGCTCGCGGTGCTGGTCTGGGAGCCGCCGGAGGGCGAGGCGCTGTACGCCCGGATGCCCGACCGGTCCTGGGCCCGGATGTGGGCCGAGGACGCCCGGCGGCGCCTGGAGGACGCCGTCGCCGACGGACTCGGGGCCGTACCCGCCGGCGTCGCCTTCGAGGGGCGGGTCGTCAGGGGTACCCCGGCGGCGGCCCTGTGCCGGGTGGCCGACCGGCCGGGCGACCTGCTTGTCGTCGGCTCGGCCTCAGGCAGCGGCCGGTCGGCCTTCGGACGGCTGCGCCGCCGCCGGGTCCTGCGGGCCGTCCTGACGGGTGCGGGCTGCCCGGTGCTGACCGTGCCGGGTCCCGCGCTGCTCCCGGGCGAGGCCCGCGTCCTGCGGCGGAACGCCCGCACCCCCGCACCCGATCGAAGGAGATCGACCGGGGCGGGGGCAGGGGCGGACGAGGCCGGTTCTCGGCCGGGCCGACCGTGAGAGGGCGGGCCGCGGCGCTCAGGTCAAGGGCTGACGGCCGGCCTCCGCCGAACTCTCCGTGACCGGCGCGGACTCGGGACCCGACGCGTCCGTCGACGGCGAGGTGTCGTCCGGCGGCGTGGTGTCGTCCGAGGGCGGTGTGGTGTCGGTGGACGGGGGCGTTGTCGGCGGTGAGGACGTCGGCGGCGAGGACGTCGGTACCACCGGGGAGAGGGTCGAGGGGCACGGCGACGGGGTCACGCCATCGATGGGCGCCGGGGTCTCGTCGCCCGTCACCGTCACGCACGGAACCGGCGTCGACGGGGAGAGGGACGGGGACGTCGGGGTCGACGTCGAGGTCGACGGAGACACCGAGGTCGAGGCCGAGGTCGACGGCGACTTGGTGGGCGGCGGGGGAGGCGGCGGGGTCGGCTTGTCGTGCTTGCCGTGGTGGTCCCCGTGCTGCCGTGCGAACCACTTGTCGTCCTTCGTGTCGTACACCACGAAGACGTTCACGACCGTCACCGAGGGCGCCACCACGACCACCTGGCCGGCGTTGTAGCCCTGCCACGGTGTGCCCGCCGTCCGGGGCGACTTCTGTGCCACCGGAGGGGTCAGCGGGTTGCCGCAGGCGCAGCGCACCCGGGGTACCCCACGGTTGTCGACCAGGACCGCCGTTCCGGCCTGGAGCACCGACTGGTACGTGGTGGCGGCGCCGTTCCGGTACCCGTGGTTCGTCACCCGGGTGTCGGCCCGGAGCTGGAGCGGGGTCAGGGAACGGAGGTAGCCGGGCACCTGGTTCGCCGAGATGCCCAGGGTGGCGGCGAAAGCGACGTTCTTCGCGGGCTCGGCGGAGAGGTAGCGGACCTGCTGTTCCACATCGCAGCTGGCCACCGACCGCGTCCCGCCGTAGAGGCCGGGGGCCGAGCCCGACACCTCGGGCGTGGCCGAGGCGGTACGGGGAGGCAGCGAGGCCGGTGGGGCGGATGGCGTGCTGGTACGGGCCGTCGACCTGGTGAACGGGTCGGGCCCGGACGCGGCCGCGTTCTGGAGGAACACCTCGCCGCCGGAACCCGCCGTGTCGTTCTTGTCGTCGGGGCTGTTGGTGAGCACCACGGCCAGGGCGGCGGCCGCGACCACGGCGGCCGTGATGGAGGCGACCTTCGGGACGGAACGCCACCAGGGGCCCTTGCCGGGACCGCCGCTTGCCGGGCCGCCGGGGGCGCCGGGAGTGCCGTCACCGGAACCACCGGCTCCGCCGGAGCTGCCGGGACCCCCTGGACCGCCGGGTCTGCCTGAACCGCCGCTGCCGGCGCCACCGGAGGAACCGCCGCCGCCCGAGCCACCGCCCGCGCCGCTGTGGGGCGGTCCGGGGGGTGGTGGCGGGTGACCGGCGGATCCTGGGCGTGCGCCCGGGCCCGAGAGGGGGCCCGAGGGGGGACCTGCGGGAGGAACCGACGGAGGGCCGGACGGCGGGTGGGAAGTCACGTTTTTCCCTTTCTTCCGTTCCGGGCCCATTGTGTGCGCCGACCGGTGGGGACCCGCAAGCGGAGAACCCCGAGTGGCAGAGCCCAGCAAGAAGCGGTGCCTTTCACGACCGGTCACGTCGCACGGCCGGCACGTACACGTGCGGCTCCGTCCACAAGCGGCCGACCGCCACCGGTACTAGCGTGGGCAGGGTGAGCAGTCGGCTCCCCACCTCCACGCGGCCCGCCGCGACCACCACCGGGCTCCTCGCCCGCGTCGGCCTGCAGACCCTGGCCGCGGTGGTCGCCGGGTACGTCGCGATGGGCGTCACCGCGGGTCTCGGCCTCTGGGCGGCGGGCGCGGGCGATCTGCCCGGTGGCTTCACCGCGGTCCTGGCCGCCGTCGTCGTCATGGCCTCGGGCGGCAAGGTCGAACTCTCCGGCGAGGCCGGCGCTCTCGCCGGAACCCAGGCCGAACTCACCGCCATGCCGCTGACCGTCACCCTGGTGGGCGCCCTCGTCACCGGCTACTGCTTCCTGCGCCCGCTGCGGCACCACGCCGTGACCAGCTCCCGCGAGCTCCTGCTCCGCGTCGTGAGCACGGTCGTCCTCTGGCTCGCGGCCCTGGCGGGAGTCTCGGCCGTCGCCCGGCACGACTTCCCCCTCACCATCGGCGGCGGGGACGAGCAGGGCTCCCTGATGGAGATCTTCGGTGAGCTGCTCGACGCCGTGAACCCCACCGTCGGCTTCCGCACCGACCTCGGGCCCACCCTCTTCTACGGACTGCTGTGGATCCTCGGCGTGCTCGTCGTCGCGCTCCTCGTCTCCCGCGGAACCCCGCTGCCACCGCGGTTCGTCCGCTACCACGAGCCCGTCCGGCCGGCGGCGTACGCGATGCTCCTGCTGCTCCTCGCGTACGTGGCCGTGGGCCTGGTCATCGGCGTGGTGGTCGCGGCGACCAAGGGCCACGCCGCGGAGACCCTCGCCGTCCTCCTGCTCGGGCTGCCCAACGTCACCTGGATGGCGCTCGGCGTGGGCATCGGAGGCTCCTGGGAGGGCCGGGCCGACGGCCCGTTCGGCCTGCCCATGCCGCAGATCCTCGACGCCGTGCTGCGTCAGGGCGGCGCCGCGGGCGAGCGTACGGACCTCTCGACGGTCGACCTGAGCTCGCTCGCCGCGCAGGACGCCCGGGCGTGGTGGCTGCTCCCCGTGGCCGCCGTCCTGGTCCTCGCGGCGGCCTTCGTGGCCGCGGTCCGCTCCCCGGCGAGAATCAAGCTCTGGCAGCACGCCCTGCACCTGGGAATCGCGTTCGCCCTGACGATGCTGGTCGCGGCCCCCCTGACCCTGGTCGAGGCCCGACTGGGCCTCTCGGTCCTGGGCATCGGCGACCTGGACTCCCTCGGCGGCGAAGTGGTCCTCCGCCCCCACATCTGGAAGACGGTCGGCTTCGCCCTCCTCTGGGGCCTGTTCTTCGGTTTCCTGGGCGGCCTGCTCGCCACCCGTGTCCGCCGCAAGGGGGAGACCGAGAGCCCACCGTAGAGCGACGCGGCAGACCCCGCGGCCCGTACGGTGGTGAGCAGCCCGGTCCCGTGCGTCCCCCGTGCACGGGACCGGGCGCTGTACGCGGTGCGGGTCCTTACGCAGCGCCCTCTTCGAGGCCCGCGTCCGGCATCATGGCGCCGAGGAAGCCGCCCATGAGCTCCTCCAGGTTCAGCTCGGTGGCACCGGCCGGGGCCACCGGCTTGGTGCCGCCGCTCATCTTCAGCACAAGACCGAACTTCTTGACCTTCGCGTTCTCGGCCAGCTTGGCGAGGTCGACGTAGACCTCGGTCAGCTCACCGTTCTTGAGCGTGAAGTCGGCCGTGACCTTGGTGTCGGGGGTGTCCTTCAGGTCCTTGTCCGACGGCAGGTCCATGCCGGGCGGCAGGTCCTTGGTGAGGGGACGGAGCTCGCCGATCATCTCCGTGATCAGCGAGCGGAGGGGGGCCGTGGCGGTGATGTGCTCGGTACCGTCCTCGCCGCCGGCGGTCTTGAAGTCGACCTCACGCGCGATGACCTCGCGGAGGGCCTCCGCGAGCTTCTTCTGGGTCTTGGCGTCCAGAGAGGCCTCCGGCGACGGCTCGGCGCCCGGCGCCTTGCCCATCTCCTCGGCCATGTCCTGGCCGGCCTTCTCCATCTCCTTGGTGTTGAACTTGACCCACTCGCCCTCCAGGACCTTCTTGAAGCCCTTGGCCTCCGGAGGCAACTGGTCGGCGGGCGGCATGGGCGTGTCCATCGCCTTGCCGAGGGCTTCGACGTCGGACCGGACGTACGTGTAGTCGCCGACGACCCGGTAGTCGAGGAGGTCGCCGCCGGAGGTGCTGACCTTCATGGCCATACCGACGAAGTCCTTCTCCTCGGACTCGTCGATCGCCTTCTTCGACTCGACCGTGACGCTGATCTTCGCACTGCTGATCAGCTCGGCGGCCTCGTCGGGGATCTCCTCGCCGGGCGCCGGGTCCGACTCGGCGTCCATCAGCTTGAGGGTCTTCGCGTCGACGTCCAGGTCCAGCTCGAAGGAGATCGACTTCTCCTTGCCCAGCTTCTCGAAGGCCTGGTCCAGCTTCTTTCCGGCAGAGAGCTGCTCCACCGTGCCGCAGGCGGCCGATCCCGCCAGGACGGCGCCGACGACTGCGGTGGCGGTGAGGGTCTTGCGTATGGCGGTGATGATGGTCTCCTCATAGGTGCGATCACTGGCGTGATCGATCAGGAGACTCACCACGGCGCTGAATGGTTGCCCTGTCCTCCGTGTTTCCTACGTCACGCCACGGCGGTGCCCTCGAGTTCGACCATCTGGCCGGGGATCGCCAGCCGCGTCACCCCGAGCATCGTGGTGGTCGGTGCCACCCCGGCGGCGCCCAATCGGCCCGCCAGCTCGCCGTAGTGCCGGAACAGCAGGTCGACGTCGGTCGTGTAGACGTTGAGCCGCACGAGGTTCGCGAGGGTCATGCCGGCCTTGCCGAGTACGGCCTCGACGTTGTCGACGCTCAGCGCCAACTGCGCGGCCATGTCCCCCTCATGCTCGGGCTTGCCGTCCTCACTCATCGCGGTCTGACCCGAGATGTACAGGGTCCGCGTGTGCCCGGAGACGAGCTCACCCTGGTTGAACCCCATCTCCGCCGACCACGTCACCGGGTTGACCGCTGTTCGCTCCATCGCCACATCAGCTCCATTCGATTCATGTCGAGTCATGTCGATCGATTCATGGGAGTACGTACGTCCATCGCCGCGGTTTCCACCGGCTCCGACGTCGTGTTGACGAGCCTCCCAACAAATCACGACACCCTTGGTCATGTATTCCGTTAGCGTTCTCGCATGCGCGCCGACCGGCTGGTTTCCCTGGTGCTCCTGCTGCGTCAGCGCGGTCGTCTGACCGCGGACACGCTGGCCCGCGAACTGGGGGTGTCCACCCGTACCGTGCTGTGCGACATCGAGGCGCTGTCCACGGCCGGTGTCCCGGTCTACGCCGAGCGCGGGCGGCACGGGGGCTTCGCCCTGTTGCCCGGATTCAGGACCGAGCTCACCGGGCTGAACCACGACGAGGCCCTTGCCCTGCTGACCGCCGGACCGGGGCGCGGCGAGCAGGCGTTCGGCCTCGGCTCGGCGCGGGCCTCGGCCATGCGGAAGGTGCTCGACGCGCTGCCCGACAGCCACCGGGCCACCGCGAGCGACGCGGTCCAGCGGTTTCTCGTCGAGCCGGAGGCCGACCTGCTCTCCAGGAGGCGGGTCGCCGACGAGGTGCCCGGCGCCGCGATGCTCGAAGTCCGACGCGCGGTGCTCGCCGGCCACAAGCTGCGCATCCACTACGCGGCCACGGGCCAGGCGCCGGAATGGCGCACGGTGGACCCGATCGGGCTCGTCACGGTGCGCGACCGGGCCTACTTGCTGGCCACGCGAGCCGGCGCGGACCGTACGTACCGGCTGTCGCGGGTGTCGGCCGCCGAGGAACTGGCCGAGACGGCCGAGCGGCCCAACAGGGTCGACCTGGACCGGATCTGGCGGGAACGCTCCGCGCGGTTCCTCAGCGACGGCCATCTCACCGTGCTCGTCCGGGTGAACCCGGCGCGTCGGGAGGACCTCCTGGACACCGCGGTGGCCGTCCGCGCCGAAGAACCCGACGCGGACGGCTGGTTGAGACTGGAGCTGACCTACCAGGACTCACGACACGCCGAATGGGCCTTGTGGCAGCTCGGCACGGACGCGGAAGCCCTGGCCCCGCGGTCCCTGCGCAGCGCCCTGCACCACCGCGCCACCGCTCTGGCCGCCCGCTACGGGGACCCGGCCTGACGCGGCGACGACCGCTTCCCGCGTCGGCCGCCCTCAGGATCACAACAGCCTTGCGCCGGCGGCTCGTCGGCGGGTGAGATGGACACCGTGACCTCCTCGTACCCCGCCTTCCTGCCCCTGCTCATCGGCATCCTCGTCGCCGCCCTGGCCGCCTTCGGTCTCGCCGGACACGGCTTCCCGGCGATAGGCCGGGGGGCCGTGGCACGCGGCGGCGCCGCGCTCGCCGGAGCCCTCACCGCGGTCGCCTACGCCTGGGGCCTGGTGTCGCTCTTCCGCGACGAGAGCGGCACCGCCCAGGCCTGCCAGGACGCGAACCCCGGCCTGTACGGGCAGGTGAGCGGCTACAGCGTGTCCTATCTGCCCCCGTCCCTCGACTGCCACCTGACCTCCGGGGGTTCCTATGCGGCGGCCGTCCCCGGCTTCCTCACGCCCGTGATGACGGGCAGCGCGGTGATCGCGGTGACGCTCGCCCTGCTCGCCGTCGCCGAACACCGCGCGATCGACCGCCCCTCGGCGGCGTGAAGCTGCTTCTGTTGTCGACGCGGCCGGCCCAACACCGGACCGGGCATCAGGGCCTCAGCAGTCCGCCCACCCACCAGTCGTGCGGCTTGCCGTCGTTGGCGATGCCGCGATTGCGCAGTGTCCCTTCGACGGTGAAGCCGAGTTTCTCGGCGACGGCACGCGAGCCGGTGTTCCCGGCCATGGCCCACCACTCGATGCGGTGCACGTCGAGGGTGGCCCAGCCCCAGTCGCACAGGGCCCGAGCGGCCTCCACCGAGTACCCGCGGCCGCGCTGTTCCTTGACCGCCCAGTAACCGAGTTCGTAGACGCCCGGACTGATGATGAACAGGCAGTACGAGCCGACCAGGGCGCCACTGTCCCTACGGAAGGCGCCGAGGGTGTAGCTCTTGTCCGTGGCCCAGCCCGTGGGCATTTCCTCGCCGATGCGCTTCTCCGCGTCCGCACGCCGGTACGGCACCGGCACCGGGGTGTAGAACTGGATGTCCTCGTCCTGGCAGGCCGCGTACACCGCGTCCACGTCGGCAGGCGTGAAGGCCCGCAGCACCAGACGGTCGGTCTCAAGCGTCACTGGGTCCATCGCGGCAGTATGGCCACCGTCACCGAGCGGCGACCACCGAATATCCCGACGGCCCCTCCGGGGCCGGTGGCCGTCGTCAGAACAGGTTTCCGACGAAGTCGAAGAACCAGTTCACGGCCACGATCCCGAGGATCACCAGCCCGATGAGGACCACGTAGAACCAGGAGCAGCCGCCGCCCACGTCCACCTGGTGCCCGTCCCGACCGCCCAGCTCTCCGTCGAACAGGTCCACGTTCGTCCCCCTCTCCCCGCCCGGGCCATCTCCGGACCCCCGGCCCCTAGGGACGCACTTTCGCACGCCCGGGTTCCGGAGCCGAAGGGGGCGGATACTCAAGGGCGCCGGGCGGCGTACTCATGCGCCAGGGAGACGCACCGTCTACAGCCCGCGGAAGACCGCCCGCGCCCACGCGGGCGGCTCCTGCGGCGGAGTCAGCGGCTCCCGGCCCCTCGTCACCACCGGCCCCCCACCGCCCGTCAGCAGCGCCGCCCGCAGCTCGGCCACGAACTCCAGACACGTCCCGTACCGCTCCTCGGGCGTCTTCGCCAGCGCCTTCGCGAACACCGCGTCCGCCCCCTCCGGCAGCCCCGGCCGGACCTCGGAGAGCGGCGGCGGCGGATCGTACTGCTGCGCCCACAGCACCGCCCAGTCGGTGTCACGGCGGAACGGCGGCGCTCCCACCAGCGTCTCGAACACCACACAGGCGAGGCTGTACACATCGCACCGGCCGTCCACCGGCTTCCCCGAGATCTGCTCGGGCGCCACATAGTCCAGCGTGCCCACGAACTCGCCCACCGTGGTGAATCCCGTCAGCGACAGAGACTTCTTCGTCAGGCCGAAGTCCGTGAGGTACACGTGCTCCGGATGGTCCCGGTCCGTACCCTCGGCGACCAGGATGTTGCCGGGCTTCACATCCCGGTGCACCAGATCGTGGGCGTGCGCCGCGTCCAGCGCCGACGCCACCTGTACGGCGATCCTCCCCGCCTTCCCGGGCGCCAACGGCCCTTCGCGGTCCAGCAGCGCCACCAGGTCCTGCCCCGCCACGTACCGCATGGCGATGTACAGCACCCCCTCCGTCTCGCCCGCGTCGAAGACCGGCACGATGTGGGGGTGGTCGATCGAGGCGGCGACCCGCGACTCGTGCGCGAAGCGCCTGCGGAAGGTGTCGTTACGGGCCAGCTCGGGCGCGAGCAGCTTCAGCGCCACCGTCCGGTCGAGCCGCAGATCCCGCGCCCGGTAGACGACCGCCATCCCGCCGCGCCCGATCTCGCTCTCCACCCGGTAGCCCGCGATCTCCTTGCCGAGAAGTCCGGAAGGACGGCCCGCCGGCAGCTCCGGTTCGTCGCGCGGCCCGCCGGCCATCAGCCCTCACCGTCCGTACGGGGCGGCGGCCGTTCCACGATCTGGGTGGGCGGCGGCGGTCCGGAGGCCGGCGGCGGCTCGCCCCGCAGCACCACCTGGGTCGGCTCGTGCTCGGGGGGCGCGGTGGCGGGCTGAGCAGGCTGACCGCGACCACGACCGTGGGCTGTATCTGCTGTATCTGCTGCATCCGCTTCGTTCGCTTCATCGGCTTCCTCGGGATTCGCCGCATCGACGGCGGGGGAGACCGGCGACACCGGGGACGCGATCGAGGGCGCCGACGACGCCGCGTACGTACTCAGCCCCAGCCCGTCGCAGTACACCCACCGTTCGTGCTCCGCGTCGTACAGCCACACCGACTCGCCGTCGACGACCATGCCCACCCGCAGCCCACGCGTCCGCAGCCTGAAGTTCTCGCCGTCGAGGCGCCCCGCCCCCAGCGCCTCCGCCGCGCGCCGGTAGCGGCCGAGCGCGTCCTCGGCGCGGGCGATCAGCGGGCGCGGGTCGGCGGTCCTGGTGAGCGGCTGCCCCGCCGCCGGCGGGTCGTCCGGGACGGTGACGAGGAGCCGCGCGTCGACCCAGGCCGTCCAGCCGTTGGAGCAGAGGACCCGCCCCCAGTCGCCGGCCCGCTCCTCCAGTCGTACCGGCAGGAACGCGTCGAGCGGCGTCGTGGGCAGCCCCGGATCCGGCTGCTCCCAGGTGTCGAGACCGTCGCGCGGTACGACATGGGTGGGCCGGAAGTCCGGCACGTACTCGGGTACGGGGACGCTCACGGGTCCACCTCCGTGTGCACGGGCCTACCTCCGCATGACGACCGGCTCGTGGCGGCGCAGCAGCCGGGCCACGAGCAGGCCGAGGACGAGACAGAGCACCACCATCATGCCCATGTCGAAGAGCCAGGCCGCCGCGGTGTGCTCCATCAGCGGATCCGTCGTCTTGTCGCTCGGCGAGACACTCCCGATGTCGACCGTGGCGCCCATCGCCGCGAACGCCCACCGCGACGGCACCAGCCATGCCAGCTGCTCCAGGACGGGCGTCCCCCGTACGGTCAGGAGCGCCCCGCAGAACACCACCTGCACGATCGCGAGGAGGACGAGCAGCGGCATCGTCACCTCCTCCTTGCGGACCAGGGCGGAGACGAGCAGACCGAGCATCATCGCCGTGAACGAGAGCAGCGCGACGGCGAGGGTGATCTCCACGAGCGGCGGCATCAGGACGCCCTTGCCGCCCGGCACGTTCAGCGGGACGCCGATCAGGGCCACCAGGGTCAGGACGACCGCCTGGACGACCGTGATCGTGCCGAGGACGACCACCTTGGAGGCGAGGTACGCCGAGCGGGACAGGCCGACGGCTCTCTCGCGCCGGTAGATCGTGCGTTCCTTGACCAGTTCACGGACGGCGTTCGCCGCGCCCGTGAGGACGCCGCCCACACAGAGGATGAGCAGGACGTTCAGCGTCGACTCCTGGTTGAAGCCGCCCTCGGACAGGGCCCGGGCCATCGCGCCCATCACGAACGGCAACGCGATCATGATGGCCAGGAACGTGCGGTCGGCGGAGAGCGCCGCCGCGTACCGGCGGACGAGGGTCCGCAGCTGGGAGCCCCAGCTCTGCGCCTTCGGCGGCGGGGCCGGCTCCCGCGTCACCGGGGAGGCCCCCGGCACGGGGACGTTCGGGCGGGCCGTCGCGTCGGTGACGTAACGGCGGTGGAAGCGGGAGGACCGGTACAGGCCGGCCCAGTCGCGCTCCCGGTCGTTCTCGAAGGCCTCGAAGGCCTCCGGCCACTGGTCGAAACCGAAGAAGTCGAGGGACTCCGCCGGCGGCCCGTAGTAGGCGACCCGGCCGCCCGGCGCGAGGACGAGCAGCCGGTCGCACACGTCCAGGCTGAGCACACTGTGCGTGACGACGACGACCGTCCGGCCGTCGTCCGCGAGCCCGCGCAGCATGTGCATCACGGACCGGTCCATGCCCGGGTCGAGGCCCGACGTCGGCTCGTCGAGGAAGAGCAGGGAGGGCTTGGTGAGCAGCTCCAGGGCGACGCTCACGCGTTTGCGCTGGCCGCCGGAGAGGCTGTGGATCGGCTGCTGAGCGCGCTCCGTGAGCCCCAGTTCCTGGATCACCTCGTCCACCCGGGCCCGGCGCTCGGCCGGCTCGGTGTCCTCCGGGAAGCGCAGCTCGGAGGCGTACCCGAGGGCCCGGCGTACGGTCAGCTGGAGGTGCAGGATGTCGTCCTGCGGGACGAGCCCGATGCGCTGCCGCAGCTCGGCGTAGTCCCGGTACAGGTCGCGGCCGTCGTAGAGCACCGTGCCCCGGTCGGCGGGACGCTGCCCGGTGAGCGCGCCGAGGAGCGTCGACTTCCCGGCGCCGGACGGTCCGACGACCCCGAGCAGGCACTTCTCGCCCACGGGGAACGACACCTCGTCGAGGAGGGTCTTGTGCCCGTGGTCGACCGTGACGGCGAGCGACTGGACGTCGAGGGAGACCTCGCCGGTGTCCGTGAACTCGACGAGCTGCCCACCGATCAGGCAGAACGCGCAGTGGCCGATACCGACGATGTCGTCCGGCGTCACGCGGGCGTCGACGACGGGGGTGCCGTTGAGGTAGGTGCCGTTGTGACTGCCCAGGTCATGGATCCAGTACGTGCCGTCGGGATGGGCACGCAGCTCCGCGTGGCGCCGGGAGACGACGAGATCGGGGACGACGACGTCGTTGTCGGGGGCCCGGCCGATCCGGATGCTGTGGGCGGGCAGCGGCCGCACGGACGTCGGCTGCCGGAAGGTACCCGTCGCGGCGGGGTGGGAGACGGAGGGGGGCCGGGGCGGGGGCGCGTCCCGAGGGATGCCGAGGTCGGGGGTATCGGGAGCGGGTGCCACAGGAGTGGACGCCACGGGGGAGGCCGCCGGTGTCGGGGCGGGTGCGGGCGTCGGCGGGGGCGCGGGCGCGGGCGTCGCCGGAGTGGGCGGGAGGTCCGGCCTGGCGGCCGGTTCCGGTTCCGGTCCTGGCTGGGGCCGGGCTTCCGGCTGCGCGTCAGGCACAGGTCCCGGCTCAGGCCGCGCTTCCGGCTGCGCGGACGGCATCGCTTCCGGGTGGGGCCGCGCTTCCGGGTGGGGCCGCGCCGCCGGAGCGGCTTCGGCCGCTCCCGACGACAGCACCGCGCGCGGGCCGTCGTCCGGATGCCCGAACCGTACGACCGTCCCGGGGCCCACGTCCCGCGCCCCGGCCACCCGCAGGCCGTCCGTGAAGGTGCCGTTCGTGCTGCCCTCGTCCGTGAGCGTCCAGCGGCCGGCGGGCGCGCTGAGCACCGCGTGGTGCCAGGACGCGCGCGCGTCCGCGAGGACGATGTCGCTGGTGGGGTCGCGCCCGATGCGATAGACGCGGCTCGGACTCATCCGGGTCGCGTCCCCGTCGATCTCGAGGACCAGATCGGGCGCCGCGGGCACGACGGGCCGCTCTCCCATACGTGAATTTTATCCGCCGGTGGTCATCCCCGCCCGGGATGAGGCCGCCGGTAGGGTGGTCGTCCGCCGCAGGACGCGGCCCGGACGAAGGAGAGGCACCCGTGCCGAAAGGTGTCACCAGGCGGCGGCCCCGTACCCGCGCGGCGCTGCTGAAGGCCGCCCTGGAGACCTTCGCCGAGCACGGCTTCCACGCGACGACGATCGAGCAGATCTGCGAGCGCGCCGGATACACGCGGGGCGCGTACTACTCGAACTTCGCCAGCAAGGAAGAGCTCTTCCTCGCCCTCTTCGACGAGCACAGCGACCGGACCGTAGGACGGCTCGCCGAGTCGATCGACGCGCTGACCGCCGAGGAGTACACCCTCACCCGGCTCGCGGAGCTCGCCGCGCGGGTCGAACCGGACGAGCGGGACTGGTACCTCGTCACCACCGAGTTCACCCTGCACGCCATCCGCGACCCGCAGGCCGCGTGGGTGCTCGCGCGCCACGACGCGCGGCTGCGGGCCGAGATCGCCCGCGGGCTCACCCTCGTCCTCCGCCGGGCCGGACGCGAACTGACCGTGGACGCCGACCGGTTCGCGCGCCTCCTCATCGCCCTGCGCGAGGGCGGACTCGCGCAGAGCTACGTGGAGCCGGCGGAGCTGCCGCCGGGCAGTCTGGAGCGACAGTTCCTCGCCCCGCTCCTCGAAGCGTCGACGCGGGAGATCCATGGCGCCCGCACCGGCACCGGCGCGGCGGACGAGGACCACACCAGGGGCGAGGATCAGTCGAAGAGGTCCGGGTCCGACGCCGTGATCTGATCCCAGAGCGGGCGCGCCTGGAACCAGCCGGCCAGATGCCCGCCGATCTGCCCCCGCGTGAGCAGGGCCGTCTCCCGGTCGATGTGCTGCGGCGTGCCCGCCGCCATCGCGAGGAGCTGCGCCTGGCAGGACCGCTCCATCGTGACGAACCACCACACGGCCTCGGCGACGGACTGTCCGACGGTCAACAGCCCGTGGTTCTTGAGGATGACCGCCTTGTGGTCGCCCAGGGCCTTGGCGACCCGCTCGCCCTCCTCGGTCTCGTTGACCACGCCCCGGTAGTCGTCGTAGATCCCGTGGTCCTCGAAGAAGGCGCAGGCGTCCTGGGTGATCGGGTCGAGCGGGATGCCGAGGCTGGAGAAGGCCTTGCCGTACAGGGAGTGCGAGTGCGCGGCGGCGATCGCGTCGGGCCGGGCGGCGTGCACCCGCGAGTGGATGACGAACGCGGCCCGGTTCACGGGCCTGCGCCCCTCCAGTACGGTCCCCTCGTGGTCCACCAGGATCAGGTCGGAGGCCTTGATCTGGCCGAAGCTCATGCCGAAGGGGTTGACCCAGAAGGCGTTCGGGTCGCCGGGGTCGCGGACGGTGATGTGCCCGGCGACGCCCTCGGAGAAGCCGAACCTCCCGAAGATGCGGAAACCGGCGGCGAGTTGCTCCTTCCGGTACCGGCGCTCCTCCTCGACGGAGTCGAAGGTGGGCGGCAGCGGCAGGACGACCCCTTCGGGCAACGGCCCGACGGCGGCGGCGAGCGCGGGCGGCACGGTGCTCATGACGGCTCCTCGATGAGCGGATGGGGTACGGGCGGGGCGCGGGCGGGGCACGGCGCGCCAAAAGATACAGAGGTGCATCCGATACGACAATGGATCGGCGGGCAGCGTGAACGGAGGGTCGAGGGGCGAGAGGTGAGAGCCGAGGTCGGGGGTTGCGGCCCGGGGATTGCGATGGCTACGGTCGATCCCGCACTCAGAAAGCGCTTACACACCACCCGCGTCCCTCACCCCCGTCCGCTGCCGCTCCCTGGAGTCCCCGCGTGCCCACCCCGGACGTCCTGATCTACACCCGCACCACGGGCTACCGCCACGACTCGATCCCCGCGGGCGCCGCCGCGCTCACGGAGCTGGCGCGTGACCTCGGGCGGACGGCCGAGGTGACCGAGGACCCGGGGGCGTTCACCGCCGGGCGCCTGGCCGAGTGCTCCGTCGTCGTCCTGCTGTCCACGACCGGGAACGTCCTGACGCCCGAGGGACGCGCCGCCCTGGAGGCGTACCTGAGGGGCGGCGGCGCCCTTCTCGCCGTCCACGCGGCGGCCAACGCCGAGCCCGACTGGCCCTTCTACGGCGAGCTCCTCGGCACCCGCTTCGACGGCCACCCCGAGATACAGCCCGGCACCGTCCTCGTCGACGACCACGACCACCCCGCGACGGCCCCGCTGCCGGCCCGCTGGGCCTGGACCGACGAGTGGTACAACTTCACGTCCGACCCACGGGGGAATGCCACTTCCACGCCTCGGGAAAGCGGGAAGTCCGGCGTACGGATCCTCGCCCGGGCCGACGAGACCTCGTACCGGGGCGGCACCCACGGTGACGACCACCCCCTGGTCTGGTGCCGCGAGATCGACAGCGGGCGGCTGTTCTTCACCGCGCTCGGCCACGCCTCGGAGACGTACCGCGACCCCGTCTTCCGCGCCCACCTCTCCGGCGCCCTGACCTGGCTCACCGCCTAGACACCGGCCGTGGCCGCGGCACCGCCCGCCTGCCACGTCGCCCGAGGTCGCCGGCGCTTTCGGGTCACCCCGGCGCACCGCCCCTGTTGCGCCGAGCCCCGCTTCGCGGAAACGTGCGGACGGGGGCCGATGTCAGGAGGAGACACGTCATGGGCATCGCCACCGTGAACCCCGCGACCGGCGAGACGCTGCGCGTCTACGAGGCCCACGGGCCCGAGGAGGTCGAGCGGCGGATCGCCGCCGCCCACGAGGCGTACCGCCAGTACCGCACCACCTCCTTCGCCGAACGCGCCCGCCTGCTGCGCGCCGCCGCCGCTCTCCTCGACGAGGACGCCGAGGACATCGCGCACACCATGACCGTCGAGATGGGCAAGCCGATCGCCGCCGCCCGCGCGGAGGCCGCCAAGTGCGCCAAGGCGATGCGCTGGTACGCCCGCAACGCCGAGGAACTGCTCGCCGACGAGCACCCGGCGGAGAGCGACGTCCAGGACTCCGGCGCCGACGTGGCGCGCGTCCACTACCGGCCCATCGGCCCGATCCTCGCCGTCATGCCGTGGAACTTCCCGCTCTGGCAGGTGATCCGCTTCGCCGCGCCCGCGCTCATGGCGGGCAACACCGGCCTCCTCAAGCACGCCTCCAACGTGCCGAGGACCGCGCTCTACCTCGGTGACCTCTTCCGCCGCGCCGGATTCCCCGAGGGCTGTTTCCAGGCCCTGCTCATCGGCTCCGGCGACGTCGAGCGCGTCCTGCGGGACCCCCGGGTCGTCGCCGCCACCCTCACCGGCAGCGAGCCCGCGGGCAGGGCCGTCGCCTCCGTCGCGGGCGACGAGGTCAAGAAGACCGTCCTGGAACTCGGCGGCAGCGACCCGTTCATCGTCATGCCCTCGGCCGACATCGTCGGCGCCGTGAAGACGGCCGTCACCGCGCGCGTGCAGAACAACGGGCAGTCCTGCATCGCCTCCAAGCGGTTCATCGTCCACCAGGACGTGTACGACGACTTCTCCGAGCGCTTCACGGCCGCCATGAACGCCCTCACCGTCGGCGACCCCCTCGACGAGTCCACCGACGTCGGCCCCCTCGCCACCGAGCAGGGCCGCACCGACCTGGAAGCGCTCGTCGACGACGCGGTACGGCGGGGTGCGACCGCCCTGTGCGGCGGCCACCGGCCGGAGGAGCCGGAGCTCGCGAACGGCTGGTACTACCGGCCCACCGTCCTCGCCGGCGTCACCCCGGAGATGCGGATCCACCTGGAGGAGGCCTTCGGGCCGGTCGCCACGGTGTACCCGGTCCGCGACATCGAGGAGGCCGTGACCGTAGCCAATGACTCGCCGTTCGGCCTCAGTTCCAGCGTCTGGACCCGCTCCCCGGAGGACGTCGCCTTCTTCGTGCGCGACCTGGAGGCCGGGGGCGTGTTCGTCAACGGCATGACGGCCTCGCACCCCGCCCTCCCCTTCGGAGGGATCAAGCGCTCCGGGTACGGCCGTGAGCTCTCCGGCCACGGCATCCGCGAGTTCTGCAACGCGACGACGGTCTGGCAGCGCGCCTGACCACCCACGCCCGCCCAGGCCCGAGTCGCCCCTCACCCCCTCACCCCCTCACCCCCTCAGTCCCGGGTCCACTCCAACAACCGTTCCGCCGACCACGTGTTGATCACCCGGTCCTCCGGCACTCCGCACTCCTCCGCCCTCGCGCAGCCGATGATCTGCCACTCCAGCTGCCCGGGCGCGTGCGCGTCCGTGTCCACCGCGACGTGCGTGCCCGCCGCCACCGCGAGTCGCAGCAGCCGCCGTGGCGGGTCGAGCCGTTCCGGGCGACTGTTGATCTCGACGGCCGTCCCGGACTCGGCACAGGCGGCGAACACCCGCTCCGCGTCGAACTCCGACTCCGGCCGCAGCCGTCCGCCCGCCACCAGGCGGCCCGTGCAGTGCCCGAGCACGTCCATCAGCGGGTTGCGCACGGCCCGTTCGAGCCGACGGGTCATCGCCTTCGCGTCCATCCGGAGCTTCGAGTGCGCCGAACCGACCACCAGATCGAGTCGGTCGAGCAGCTCGGGCTCCTGGTCGAGCGAGCCGTCCTCCAGGATGTCGCACTCGATCCCGGTGAGCAGACGGAACGGCGCCCACTCCTCGTTCAGCCGGGCCACCACGTCCAGTTGCTCGAGGAGCCGCTCGGCCGACAGACCCCGCGCCACCGTGAGCCGGGGCGAATGGTCGGTGAGCACCGCCCACTCATGGCCGAGAGCCGCAGCCGTACGGCCCATGTCCTCGATCGTGGCGCCGCCGTCGGACCAGTCCGAGTGGAGATGACAGTCGCCGCGCAGCGCCGCCCGCAACGCCTCGCCCCCGCTCGTCGGTCCGGCGGTCCGCAGGGACTCCTCCAGCTCCGCCTCCAGCCTGGCCAGATACCCGGGGACCTGACCGTCGAGCGCCTCGCGCACCACCGCGGCCGTCTTCGGCCCGAGGCCCTTCACGGACTCCAGGGTGCCCGCCGCCACACGCTCGGCGGCCTCGCCCTCCGGCAGGTCGGAGACCGCGGCGGCGGCCGTCCGGAAGGCACGCGCCCGGTACCCCGGCGCCTGGGCGCGTTCAAGGAGGAACGCGATCCGGTTCAGGGCGGCCACAGGGTCCATGACGTCGCTCCTCGTTTCAGGTGCCGTGTGCGACGTCGGCCGGCACCTCCACCGGACCGATCTCGCACCACACGGCCTTGCCCTCGCCGCGCGGCTCGACACCCCACCGTGACGCCAGCGCGTCGAGCAGCATCAGTCCGCGCCCCGAGGTGGCGGCCTCGCCGGGGGTACGCCGCCGGGGCCAGGCGCTCGACCGGTCCTGCACCGACAGCCGTACCCGCCGCACCGGTTCGGGCAGCACCTCCAGGGTGAGCACCGCACCGCCCTCCGTGTGCAGCAGGACGTTGACGAGCAGCTCCCCCGTCAACAGTTCGGCGTCGTCGGCCAGTTCCGACATGCCCCAGTCCCGCAGCGCCTGCCCCACGGCCGCGCGCGCGTCCGACAGGCCCTGGGGGTCGGCCTGGTGGATGTACTGGTGGATGCGCGGCGCGCGGGGCGTGCCCGGGTCCGGGCTGCGCCGCAGCACCAGGAGCGCCACGTCGTCCCCCGAGCCCCAGCGTTCCCACAGTCGCTCGGAGAGGTGGTCGGCGAGCGCCTCCGCCTGCGGCGGGCCGCTGCTGATCGCCCCCGACAGCGCGGCGAGACCGGTCTCGATGTCCGACCCGGGCTGCTCGACGAGTCCGTCCGTGTACAGCACCAGCGTCTCCCCGGGGACGAGGTCGAGCCGTGTCTCCGGGAACTCCTCGTCGCCGAACACCGTCGCCAGCCCCAGCGGCAGCCCGCCCCGCAGCTTGGGCTGTCCGACCCGGCCGTCGGTGTGCCGGATCAGCGGCCCGAGATGCCCGGCCCGTACGGCACGCAGCGTGCCACTCCCCAGATCCACCTGGGCGTACGTGCAGGTGGCGAACCGGTTGGTGTCCAGCTCGGCGAGAAACCGGGACGCGCGGGCCAGCACCGTCGACGGGGCGTGGCCCTCACCCGCGTACGCACGCAGGGCGATCCGCAGCTGCCCCATGATGGCGGCGGCGTGGGTGTCGTGCCCCTGGACGTCGCCCACGACGATGCCGACCCGGCCGCGGGGCAGCGCGATCACGTCGTACCAGTCGCCGCCGACCTGCCGCCCGCTCCACGCCGCGTGGTACCGCACGGCGATCTCGCCGCCGGTGATCCGCGGGATCCGGCGCGGCAGCATCGTCTCCTGGAGCCCGGTGGCCAGCTCCCGCTCCTCGTCGAAGAGGATGGCCCGCTGGAGGGACTGGGCGACGATGGCCGCGAGTCCGAGAGCCAGGTTGCGCTCGTCGGCGTTGAACGAGGTACGGCCCCGGTAGAACAGGGCCATGCCGCCGAGCGACCGCGCCTGCGCCACCAGCGGCAGATAGCAGGCCGCCCGGAAGTCGAGGCGCGCCAGGTAGGGGGCCAGCTCGGGGAAGTCCCGCCCGAGCGAAGGGAACGAGGAGACGAACCGGGGCCGCCCGCTGAGCACCGCCTCGGCCAGGGGCATGCCCCGGTCGAGCCGCCGGATGCGGAGGTCGTCGAGTGCGTCGAGGGTTTCGCCGCTGAGCGCGATGATGTTCAGCGAGCCGTTCTCGACGAGCCCGAGCGCCAGGCCGTCCGCGCCGAGCCTGGCGAGTCCGCCGGGCCCGGTCAGGGAGGCCGTCACGTCGTCCACGGTCACCGCGCGCGACAGCGCGGCCGTCGTCCGCTCGACGATGTTCGTCTGGACCTCACGCCGCTTCTCCAGCTCCTGGACGAACGCGAAGCGCGTGACCTCGGCGGTCGTGTCCCGCACGACACCGACGATCCGCCGCGCCCGCCCGTCCGGCGAGCGCAGGATCCGCGCCTGCACATGCGTCCAGTGGGGTGGGCCGTCGGTCTGGGGGATGGGGAAGTGCGCGGTGTACGACACCTCGCCGCTGGTGACCGCCTCCCGGACGACTCCCTCCAGCCTGGTCCGCTCCTCGGGGGCGAGACGGGCGATCAGCGACACCGGGCGGCCGTCGTAGGCGTCCGGGGCAACCCCGAAGACCAGCAGCCCGGACCTGTCGACATCGATGGTGCCCGTGTCGAGATCCCAGTCGAAGCTGCCGGTCCGGTTCATGGCGAGCCACTCGGCGGGCCCGATATCGCCATTGCGCGTACGCCGGTCTTCATCGGTCATCCTCCCCATTGTCGAACCCGCGCCCCGTCGACGCCATGGCGGTGACACGGCGTGGCGCGAGTTCGCCTCGGCGGGAGAGCGGTCGGATGCCGGCCGGACGGCGACCGGACGGCGGCGGAGCGCCGCGAGGGGCGTGCCGCGCGCCGGTCCCGCGACGCCGCACGGAAATGCCGGTGGGCCCCGGCGTGCGGCGGGGCAGAATGGGCCGGTGCAGCCGCCCTACCGTGTTCTCGGTCCGTGCCAGGCCCTCCGTACCGACGACGGGACGGAGGCCGTCCTGAGCGGTGCCAGGCTCCGAGCCCTGCTCACCGCCCTCGCGGCCGCCGGCGGGCGGGCGGTGGGCACGCGGGCGCTGATCGACCAGGTGTGGGGCGACGCCGACCGTGCCGCGGACTCGGACCAGGACCGTACGGCGGCGCTCCAGGCCCTCGTCGGGCGTCTGCGCCGGGCCCTGGGCCGGGAGGCCGTCGTCTCCGCGCCCGGCGGCGGCTACCGGCTGGCCGCGGAGCCGGACGCCGTCGACCTGTTCCGCTTCGAGCGGCTCGCCGCCGAAGGCTCCGCCGCCCTCGCCGCCGGGCAACCGACGCCGGCCGCCGCCCTCCTCGACGAGGCCCTCGGGCTCTGGCGCGGGCCCGCCCTCCTGGATCTGCCCGGCCGGGACACCGACCCCCTGGTCGTACGGGTCGAACAACGGCACGCACAGGCGCGACGCGACCGGCTCGCGGCCGACCTGGCCCTGGGACGTGCCACGGAGGTCCTCGCGCCACTCGCCGCCCTGGCGGCGGGAGAACCGCTCGACGAACCCGTCCAGGCCCTGCGGATCCGCGCCCTGAGCGCGGCCGGGCGGCCCGCCGAGGCCCTGGCCGTGTACGAGGAGGTGCGCGCGGGCCTCGCGGACCGGCTGGGGACCGATCCGGGACCCGAACTGCGCACCCTCCACGCCGACCTCCTGACGGACGCTGCGTCCCCTCCTTCACCTGCCGCGCCGGAGAGGGCGGAGCCCGCGGTCGGTCTTCCCGCCCGGCTGACCTCCTTCATCGGTCGGGACGACGACCTGGGCGCGCTCGCCGCCGAGTGGGGCGACCGGCGGCTCGTCACCCTCACCGGGCCGGGCGGCGTCGGCAAGACCCGGCTCGCCCTGGAAGCGGCCGAGACGTACCAGGACGGCCCGGTCCACCTCGCCGAACTCGCCTCCGTGCGCGAGGAGTCCACGGTCGCCGCGGCCGTCCTCAGCGCGGTGGGCGCCCGCGAGACGCACGTCTGGCACCGCGCCGTGGCCGCCGGGGCGGACCCGGAGGACCCGTTCGCCGAGCTCGTCGAACACTGCGCCGGGCGGCGGATGCTGCTCGTCCTCGACAACTGCGAGCACCTGGTCGCCGCGGCGGCACGACTCGCGCACGTCCTGCTCACGCGCTGCCCGGAGCTGCGGATCCTTGCGACGAGTCGGGAGCCGTTGGGGGTGCCGGGGGAGGTGGTGCGGCCGTTGGGGCCGTTGCCGGTGGGGATGGCGTTGCGGTTGTTGGGGGAGCGGGGTGCTGCGGCGCGGCCGGGGTTCGTGGTGGCGGAGGATCCGGGGGCGGCGGAGGAGGTGTGCCGGCGTCTGGACGGTCTGCCGTTGGCGATCGAGTTGGCGGCGGCGCGGTTGCGGTTGTTGTCGGTGCGTCAGATCGCGGATCGGTTGGACGACCGGTTCCGGTTGTTGACGTCGGGGGCGCGGACGGTGTTGCCGCGTCAGCAGACGTTGCGGGCGGTGGTGGACTGGTCGTGGGATCTGCTGGAGGAGCCGGAGCGGGCGGTGCTGCGGCGGCTCGCGGTGTTCACGGGTGGTGCGGATCTGGAGGCGGCGGAGGCGGTGTGCGGGGGTGTGGGTGCTCCGGACGTGCTGGACGTGCTGGGTGCGCTGGTGGACAAGTCGTTGGTGGTGGCGGGGCCGGGCCGGGACGGGGAGGGGATGCGGTTCCGGCTCCTTGAGACGGTGGCGGAGTACGCGGGGGAGCGTCTGGGGGAGTCGGGGGAGCGGGCGGCGACGGAGCGGCGTCATCTGACGTACTACCGGGAACTCGCCCGGCGCACCGATCCGGAACTGCGCGGCGCCGGGCAGGTCGCCGCCATCGCCCGCCTGGAGCGCGAGCACGGCAACCTGCGCGGGGCCCTGCGGACGGCCGTCGCGCTCGGCGACGAGCAGGAGGTGCTCTGCCTCGTCCACTCCCTCACCTGGTTCTGGCAACTGCGCCACCACCAGGTCGACGCCCGTACCTGGGCCGTGGAGGCCGGCCGGCTCGGCCCCGACCCCTTCCAGGAGCCCGTCCGCCCGGCCGAGCCGTTCGACGGCCGGTGTACGGACCTCCCGCCACCGTGGAGCGGAGAGCGCCTCCGGGAGGCCCGGCGTGGCGGGCGGCTCTACGCGCTCGCGACGCAGGGCGGCCAGGGCGCCACCGCGTTCGAACACCCCGAGACCCGCGCCAGGCTCACCTCGGTGGTCTCCGCGTACCGCCCCGGTCTTCCGCAGACCTGCTGCCAGCCGGGGACGATGTGGCACTTCGCCCGCCTCATGACCGGAGAGTTCACCGGCCTCGACGAGACCCTGACGGCGATCGTCGACGCCTGCCGCGTCCACGCCCCCGGCTGGGACCTGGGCTTCGCCCTCCTCGTACGGGCCAAGCTCGTCGTGCACGGACCCGACGACGCCGCAGAGGCGCTCGCCCTCTTCGAGGCCGCGGGGGATTCCTGGGGCATCGCCGAATCCCTCGCCGCCCGTGGCGAGGCCTACGAGCGCGCGGGCCGGCTCGCCGAGGCCGCCGCCGACTTCGAGCGGGCCACGGACGCCGCGGCCCACGTCGGCGCACGCTCCCAGGTGCCCCTCTACACCGCGCGCCTGGCGGCCGTACGGCTCCGGCTCCGGCCCGAGGGGGACCCGGCGGCCGAACAGCTGCTCGCCGAGGCCGCCGACGCGGCCGGGGAGTGGGGCGCCGAGATCGCCGGCTCGGCACGGCTGCTGCTCGCCCAGCACTACGGCCACACCGGCCGCACCGGTCTCGCCCGAGCTCAGCTCTCCCGGCTGGAGGGCGAGTTCGGTGAGGTGACCCCGGCCCTCTTCTGGGGTCTCGCCGGAGGAACGTGGGCCTGGCTCGACTGCCTCGACGGCGCCTACGACCGGGCCGTGGAGCGGCTGGCACGCGCCGTCGCGGACGTGGAGACCCTCGCCCACCTGGTCGCCCCGTACCTGGTCGTCACCCAGTTCGCGACGGCCGCGTGGGCGCTCGGCGGCCGGGGCGGGCCGGGCGACGCGGAGACCGGGGCGCGGCTCCTCGGCGCGTACGACGCCCACGCCGACTCCGGCACGGACGGCGGCTTCCGCCCGTTCACGCCCGAGACGGAGGCCCTGATCAGGGCGCGCGCCGAGGAGACCCTCCGCGCGGCGCTCCCCTCGGAGACGTACATCCGCCGATACGAGGAAGGGACGGGGCTCACGGCCCGTACGGCCGCGGAGCTCGTCCGGAACCCGGGGGAGCCACAGGCCTCCTGACCACCAGGACGACGCGCGGCGACCAGGTCAGCGGGTCGGCGCGCAGGGCGTCGAGGGCGGACGGGTCGGCCATCGGGCTGGTGATCGGGGTGGCGATCGCCGGGTAGTCGCCGTACAGCGGGCGTACGGTCAGGTCGCCGGCGGTGGGCAGGGACTGCCGCCCGGGCAGCGGGCGGTGGCCTACGTCCGGGGCGCGGACCCGGCCGAGCTGTACGGCGAAGGCGGCGGACGGGCCGAACATGCCGACCGCGTCCCCGGGCCGCGCGGACCGCGCCCAGCGGGTGGCGGGCCCTTCACCGGCGGCTTCGTTCCCGTCCCCGTGGAGGAAGAAGTCGACGTCGACGGTCCCGGTGGCCGGGTCGTGAGCCCGGACGGCGTAGCTCCCCATCCACGGCCGCTCGGCCTCGGGGAGCGCGGCGTACGCCCCGTACCAGCGCATCACGTCGCCGGAGGGCCGCAGGGGGAGGGGGAGGGGCGGGGGATCGGTCGCGGTCCGGGGCATCGGGACTCCTTGGCCGGCCGGCGTTGTGCCCCGACCTTCCCGGGCCGCACCGACAGCGGACCGACACCGCGTCGACACGGCGGGTGGGGGAGGCAGGGGAGGCGGGGGAGCCGGGGAAGGCAGGGGAGCGGGGGAAGGCAGGGGAGCGGGGGAAGGCAGGGGAGCGGGGATGCCGGGCGACCCGCACCGGCCGGGCCGCACGGCCGCGCCGCCGCTCCCGGATGCGGACCCGGTGGCCGGACACGAGAATGGCCAGTGCCGGACGAACACGTAGGAGGCGGCATGAACGCTGAGCCCGACAAGACGTCCCTGGGGGACTTCCCGACGCCCGACCGGCTGCTGCATTCCGGGTCGGAGGGCGAGTTCACGGCCGAGGACCTGGTCCTCGCCTCCGGCCGTGACGTGACTCCGAAGACCCTCGCCTGGGCGGAACGCCGTATGGCGGAGAAGGGTCGCGCCTCCATGGACGAGCTGCTGCCGTAGGCCGTCACGGCCCGGGCGTCGGCACGATCCGCGGATCAAGCGATCCGCAGCGGCTCTCGACAACCCCTCGAACAACCCCCTGGAACAACCCCCTCGACAACCCCTCGGCCCCGGTTCGGCAGCTGCGAACCGGGGCCGAGGGCCGTCCGGACCCGACCCGACCCGCCCCGAGGCTTCCGCATTTGTGGAACACGTTCTACCGTGGCCGCCGTCGCGCGTCGCACCGACCGACCGGTGCCGCCGAGGACCCGCAGGACCGCCGCCGCAGGACAGCCGCCACGGGAGGCCCGCCCCATGCACCTCGCATACACGCCCGCTCAGAACAGCCTGCGCGCCGAGCTGCGTGCGTACTTCGCCGAGCTGGTTCCGGAGGACGTCCACACCCGCTACGCGGACCCGGCGGCGCAGAAGCGGTTCTACCGGGAGACCGTGCGTAGGCTCGGCGCCGACGGCTGGCTCGGGGTCGGCTGGCCGATCGAGTACGGCGGGCGGGGGCTGACCCCGATGGAGCAGTTCATCTTCTTCGACGAGGCCGCGCAGGCGGGCGTACCCCTGCCGCTCATGGCGCTGAACACCGTCGGACCGACGATCATGCGTTTCGGCACCGACGAGCAGAAGGCGTACTTCCTGCCGCGGATCCTCTCCGGCGAGATCGACTTCGCCATCGGCTACAGCGAGCCCGACGCGGGCACCGACCTCGCCGCCCTGAAGACCCGCGCGGTCCGGGAGGGGGACGAGACCACCGGTGCGTACACGGTGAACGGGCAGAAGATCTGGACCACGAACGGCGACACCGCCGACTGGGTCTGGCTCGCGGTCCGCACCGACCCGGACGCGCCGCCGCACAAGGGCATCACGATGCTGCTCGTCCCGACGAGCGACCCCGGCTACTCCTGCACGATCATCAACACCCTCGCCTCGCACGACACCACCGCCAGCTACTACGACAACATCGAGGTCCCCGCCTCGCGCCGGGTCGGCGACGAGAACAAGGGCTGGCGTCTGATCACCAACCAGCTCAACCACGAGCGCGTCACTCTCGCCGCCCACGGCACGATGGCGATCCGCGCGCTCCACGACGTCCAGCACTGGGCCGCCGCCACCCCGCTCACCGACGGCCGGCGCGTCATCGACCTGCCCTGGGTCCGCCGCACCCTGGCCCGCACCCACGCCCGGCTCGACGCGATGAAACTCCTCAACTGGCAGATGGTGAACGCCGTCCAGCACGGCACCCTCACCCCCCAGGACGCCTCCGCCGTCAAGGTCTACGGCTCCGAGGCCCGCCGCGACGCCTATGCGGCCCTCATGGAGGTCGTCGGCGCGGTGGGCGCCCTCAAGGAGGGCTCGGCGGGCGCCGTCCTCCACGGTGAACTGGAACGCGGCTATCGCTCCGCCGTCATCTTCACCTTCGGCGGCGGCAACAACGAGATCCAGCGCGAGATCATCTCCTGGATCGGCCTGGGCATGCCCCGCGTCCGCCGCTAGGCCCCCGACCCGGGGCCGGCGGCGCCGTTCGGCCTCGTCCGCTCGGTTGTGTCATCAGTCGATGCGCGGGCTGCGCCGCTCCACGAGAACGGTGTCGCGCCAGACTCCGTGGTGGCGGCCGACGCGCTCGCGTGTGCCGATGACCCGGAAGCCCGCACGGGCGTGGACGGCGAGGCTGGCGGCGTTCTCGGGGAAGATGCCGGACTGAATGGTCCAGATCCCCGCTGCCTCGGTGGAGTCGATGAGCGCCTTCAGCAGCGCCGAGGCGACGCCGCGTCCCCGTGCCTCGGGGTGCACGTAGACGGAGTGTTCGACGACACCGGCGTATGCGCACCGGTCGGAGACCTTCGTGGCGGCCACCCACCCGAGGACCCGGCCGGCCTCGTCGAGCGCGGCGAAGCGATGCTCGGGCAGCTTGGCCGCGTCGAACTGCTCCCAGGTCGGTGCGACGGTCTCGAAGGTCGCGTTGCCCTCGTCGATGCCGGCCTGGTAGATCGCGACGACCTGCTCGGCGTGGTCGGCCGTGAGGGGTGCGACGGTGAGGGCGCGGGTGGCTGATCCGGTCATGGGGCGGAGTCTTCCAGACGGAGGCCGGGGGAGGAGGCTCATGAATTCGATACATGTCTATGTTGACGTTTGTCGATGCAGGCGTCCGGCATCCGGGCGGGAGCGGCGGTGCGGGAGTGGTCCCACGTGCGAGGACTCCGGTCGCGGGTGGCCGACCCACCGGCGTGGCCATACGGGCCCCAGTGGTGGCCAGTTGCCCGTGCTCGACGCGGCCGGCGTGGAGGGCAGGGTTCCGGCGTAGCCTGAACGGGACGAGGGAGGACGCGCCATGACACAGGACGCCGACCCGGGGCTCTTCGGACCCCGTTCCGTGACCTGGCAGGTGCACAGCGACCCGGTGATGTGGATCGCGGGTGTGCGGGCGCTGTGGCTGCAGGCGCTGCACCCCGTCGCCGTACGCGGCGTCATGATCAACAGCAGCTTCCGGAAGGATCCCTGGGGGCGGCTGATGCGGACCGCGGACTTCGTCGGGACCCTGAGTTACGGAACGACCGAGGCCGCCGAGGCCGCCGGGGCCCGGGTGCGCCGAATCCATCGGCGGCTCGGCGTGGACGACCCGGAGCTGCTCCTCTGGGTGCACTGCGCGGAGACCGACTCGTACCTCTCGGTCGCCCGCCGCTCGGGCATCCCCCTCACCGACGCCCAGGCCGACCGCTACGTCGGCGAACACCGCACCTCGGCGCGGCTCGTCGGGCTCGACCCGGCCACCGTCCCCGGATCCACCGCCGCGCTCGCCGCCTACTTCGAGACCGTACGCCCCCGGCTCGCCGCCGGCGCGGACGCCCGTACCGTCGAGGACTTCCTGCGCAGGCCGCCCGTGAAACCGGCGCTCGTACCGGCGCGCGAGGTGATCTGGCGGCGCGTCACGGCGCTCGCGTACGACACTCTGCCCCCCTACGCCCACGCGCTCTACGGCCGTCCCGCGCCGCCGCCGGGGACCGTCACCCGCCGCCTCGCCGCCACGGCCGACCTGCTGCGCCGCATCCCCGCCCGCCTGCGCTGGCGGCTGCCGCCCGGGCACATCCTCCGTGCCATGGACCGGCTCGGCCCGGAGACCCGGCCCGACCCTTACGCGTACCCCGCCCCGTACCCACTGTCCGAACCGCCGTCCATACTGGAGGAGCCGGGGAAGGCGTAGGAATCGACGGGGGCGGCAGCACACGATGGGGGACTCGAGACTGATCCAGGGCCGGTACCGCCTGCACGAGGTCATCGGTCGCGGGGGCATGGGCGAGGTGTGGCGCGCCACCGACGAGGCGCTCGGCCGCGGGGTCGCCGTGAAGTGCCTCAAGCCGATCGGACCGCAGCAGGACCCCCAGGTCCTCACCGTGGTCCGCGAGCGGTTCCGGCGCGAGGCCCGGGTCGCCGCCGCGCTCCAGCACCGGGGCATCACCGTCGTGCACGACTTCGGCGAGTACGACGGCGTGCTCTTCCTCGTCATGGAGCTCCTGGAGGGGCGCAACCTCAGCCAGCTCCTCGCCGCCAACGCCCAGCATCCGCTGCCCGTCCACGACGTCGTCGAGATCGCCGACCAGGTCGCCGACGCCCTCGCGTACACCCACCGGCACGGGATCGTGCACCGCGATCTGAAGCCCGCGAACATCATGCGGCTGAGGGACGGGACGGTGAAGATCTGCGACTTCGGCATAGCGCGCCTCGGCGCGGACGTGGGCTTCACGTCCAAGCTCACCGGCACGGGCATCGCCATGGGCACGCCCCACTACATGTCGCCCGAGCAGATCGGCGGCGGCGAGGTCGACCACCGCAGCGACCTGTACTCGCTGGGGTGCGTGCTGTACGAACTCGCCACCGGTGTCCCGCCCTTCGACCTGGGCGACTCCTGGGCGATCCTCATCGGACACCGCGACACGGTGCCGAGTCCGCCGCGCGCGCACCGCGCCGAACTCCCGGACTACTTCGACCGGATCGTCGTCGACCTGCTCGCCAAGGCGCCGGCGGAGCGACCGGCCGACGCGGGAGACCTGCGCCGCCGGATCGTGACGGGGCGGGTCTCGCCGTCCCTGCCGGGGGCGGGCCCCGCGGGCCCCGCGCAGGCCGGGGCGACCGTCGTTCCGGGCCCTGGTTCCGCGTCCGGCCCCGGTTCCACGTCCGGATCCGGACCCGGTTCAGCGTCCGGACCCGGTTACGTCTCCGGGCCCGGCCTCCTTGCCGGCTCCGGTGCCGGACCCGGCGTGACCGCCCCCATGCCCGCGTGGCTCCGGGCGATCACCGGCGGGCACCGGCCCGCCGACGCCGCCACCGTGCCCCGCCCGGTCGCGCACGACCCCGCCGCGGCCGTCCTCACCACGGAGTGGACGACCGCCGCCACGGGCACCACCGGCGCGCCGCCCGCTCAGCAGCAGCAGCCCGCGCCGGCGCGCCCCGCCGCCTCCGCGGAGCTGATCGCCGTGCTCGCCGGCCGGTACCGGGCGGGCATGGGCCTCGGACGGCTCGGCCGCTGGGAGGAGGCCGAGTCGGTGCACCGGTCCGTCGCCGAGCACCGTTCGGCGGCCCTCGGCGAGGACCACCCGGACACCCTGGCCAGCCATTACGAGGTCGGCTTCGCCCTCGCCCGGCTCGACCGCCCCGCCGACGCGCTGCGCGTCTTCGGCATGGTCGCCGCCGCCCGCGCGCGCGTCCTCGGCGAGGACCACCCCGACACCCTCGCGGCCCGGCAGGAGCGGGCGTACGCGCTCGGCCGCCTGGGACGGCACCCCGAGGCGTACGAGGTGTACGTCACCGTGCTCGCCGCACGCGAGCGCACCGTGGGCCCCGACCACCCGGACACCCTGCGCTGCCGGCACAACCTCGCCTTCACGCTCGGTCGCCTGGGCCGCTTCGAGGAGTCGTACCGTACGGCGCACGAGGTCGCGGAGGCACGGGCCCGACTGCTCGGCGAGGAGCATCCGGACACGCTCGTGACCCGGCGCGAAGTGGCATACACGCTCGGGCGGTTGGGGCGGGGCGACGAGGCACTCGCCGAGTACCGCGCGGTCGCCGACGCGCGCGCCGCGGCCCTCGGGCCCGACCACCCGGACACCCTCACCGCCCGCTACGAGACCGGAGTCCTCCTCGGCCGACTCGGGCAGGCCGCGGACGCGCTGGGCGTCTGCCGCGACCTGGTCGCCGCCCGCACCCGCGCACAGGGCGCCGACGGCCCCGAGACCCTCCGGGCCCGCCACGCCCTGGCCGTCAACCTCGGCCGCCTCGGCCGCTGGCAGGAGGCGCTCACCGAGTCCGAGAGCGTCCACGCGGACCGGGAGCGGGCCCTCGGGCCGGATCACCCGGACACCCTGCTGAGCCGCCGGGAGACCGCCGTCGCCCTCGGTCGCCTCGGCCGCTGGGACGAGGCACTCGCCTCGCACAGCGCGGTCGCCGCCGCCCGCACCCGGCTCCTCGGTCCGGCCCACCCCGACACCCTCGCGGCCCTGGACGACGAGGCCCACTGCCTGGAGCGCCTGGGCCGCCACGCCGAGGCCGCCGCCCTCCACCTGAGAGCGGCCACTCCACCGCCGCGGAGCTGAGGGTCGGGGGCCGCAGAGCTGAGTGGCCGGGTCCGCCGCGCCCACGCCCCAGTCGCCGGCGCTGCCTCCGGCAGGCCGGGCGACAGTCAGGCCGGGCGACAGTCAGGCCGGGCGACAGTCAGGCCGGGCGACAGTCAGGCCGGGCGACAGTCAGGCCGGGCGACAGTCAGGCCGGGCGACAGTCAGGCCGGGCGGCAGTCAGGCCGGGCGGCAGTCGGGCCCGGCGGCAGTCAGGCCTGGCGACAGCCTCGCCCGTGGCAGCCCGCCCGGCGACAGGCCCGCCCGTGGCAGCCCGCCCGGCGACAGGCCCGCCCGTGGCAGGCAGGTCCGGCGACAACCGCCCGGCGACGTGCTCGCCCGCGACAAAACCGCCCACGACAGGCGCGATCCCGGCGGGTGAACGAGGCGGGTCCCGAGCCAGGTGCGTTCGCCGCGACCCCGCCCGTGCCGTCCTCTTCCCCGGTCGTCGCCTCCGTGTGAGCATGAGCCATGACTGCCCCTGACCTGCTCCCGGACGCCCGGCCCGCCTCCCGCTCGTACGACGCCGTCGTCGTCGGCGGAGGGCACAACGGCCTCGTCGCCGCCGCCTACCTCGCCCGCGCCGGGCGCTCCGTGCTCGTCCTGGAGCGGCTCGGCTCCACCGGTGGGGCGGCCGTTTCCACCCGGCCGTTCGCCGGGGTCGACGCGCGCCTCTCCCGGTACTCGTACCTCGTCTCGCTCCTCCCGGAGAAGATCGTGCGCGAGCTCGGGCTGCGGTTCGCCGTACGGAAACGGTCCATCTCCTCGTACACCCCGAAGGGCGACGGGGGCCTGCTCGTCGGCGGCGGCACCGACCGCACCCGCGCCTCCTTCGCCGAACTCACCGGGTCCGACCGCGAGTACCAGGCCTGGCAGGCCTTCTACGAGCGCACCGCCCGCGCCGCCCGGCGGATCTTCCCCACTCTCACCGAGCCCCTCCCCAGCCGCGCCGCGCTCCGCGCCCGCGTGGACGACGCCGACACCTGGCGGATGCTCTTCGACGAACCCCTGGGCGTCACCGTCGAGCGGGAGTTCGCCGACGACCTCGTCCGCGGCGTCGTCCTCACCGACGCCCTCATCGGCACCTTCACCGACGCCCACGACCCGACGCTCCTCCAGAACCGCTGCTTCCTCTACCACGTCATCGGCGGCGGCACCGGCGACTGGGACGTACCCGTCGGCGGCATGGGTGCCCTCACCGACGCCCTCGCCGACGCGGCCCGCGCCGCCAGTGCCGACATCCGCACCGGCCACGAGGCCACCCGGATCGAGACGGACGGGCAGCGCGCCGCGATCTCCTACCGCACCGTCGACGGCGAGGCCACCGTCGAGGCGGCCCACGTCCTCGTCAACGCCTCGCCCCGCGACCTCGCCGTCCTCCTCGGCGACACGCCGCCGCCCACGCCCGAAGGCGCCCAGCTCAAGGTCAACATGCTGCTGACCCGGCTGCCGAAGCTCCGCGACCGTTCCGTCGACCCGCACGAGGCCTTCGCCGGCACCTTCCACATCGCCGAGGGGTACGGTCAGCTGGCCGCCGCCCACGCCGAGGCCGCCGCCGGCCGGCTGCCCTCCGCGCCGCCCTCCGAGATCTACTGCCACTCCCTGACCGACCCCACGATCCTCGGCCCCGACCTGGCCGCCACGGGCCACCACACTCTCACCCTGTTCGGGCTGCACACCCCCGCCCGGCTGTTCGCCGCCGACAACGACGGCACCCGCGCCGCGCTCCTCGCGGCCACCCTCGAACAGCTCGACGCCCACCTCGACGAGCCGATCGCCGGCTGCCTCGCCCTCGACGCGGACGGCCGTCCCTGCATCGAGGCGAAGACCCCGCTCGACCTCGAACGCGAGCTGCGCCTCCCGGGCGGCCACATCTTCCACCGCGACCTCTCCTTTCCGTACGCGGAGGAGGACGCGGGCGAAGCCCCGGGCCGCTGGGGCGTCGAGACCCGCCACGCCAACGTGCTGCTGTGCGGCGCGGGCGCGATCCGGGGCGGGGGAGTCAGCGGCATCCCCGGCCACAACGCGGCGATGGCGGCGCTGGGACGGTGACGCCCAAGCGGCCGCGTTGACGTCGCCGCCTCCCCGCCTGTGGTGTGAAGCTGATCTGCGAGCGCGCTTAAGAAATCCTCGATGGACCGCGAGCGCTCCGTACGGAAGATTCTCTTCCGGGGATCTTGGGCGCGCTGTCGTGCCCGCACCCCGCACATCACAGGACACGCACGTCGGGAGCCGTGGCATTGAAGGCGTTGGTCAAGCTGAAGGCGGAGCCGGGACTCTGGCTCACGGACGTGCCCGAGCCGGAGACCGGTCCCGGAGACGTACTCATCAAGGTGCAGCGGACCGGTATCTGCGGGACCGACCTGCACATCCGCTCCTGGGACGGCTGGGCGCAGAAGACGATCGCCACGCCGCTCACCCTCGGCCACGAGTTCGTCGGCGAGGTCGTCTCCGTCGGCCGTGACGTCGCCGACATCGCCGTCGGCGACCTGGTCAGCGGCGAGGGCCACCTCGTCTGCGGCAAGTGCCGCAACTGTCTGGCCGGCCGCCGCCACCTCTGCCGTGCCACCATCGGCCTCGGCGTCGGCCGGGACGGCGCGTTCGCCGAGTACGTGGCGCTCCCCGCGTCCAACGTGTGGGTCCACCGCGTCCCCGTCGACCTCGACATCGCCGCGATCTTCGACCCCTTCGGCAACGCCGTGCACACGGCGCTCTCCTTCCCGCTCGTCGGCGAGGACGTCCTCGTCACCGGCGCGGGCCCGATCGGCATCATGGCCGCCGCCGTCGCCAAGCACGCCGGCGCCCGCAGCGTCATGATCACCGACGTCAGCGAGGAGCGCCTGGCGCTGGCCCGCAAGACGGGCGTCACGCTCGCCCTCAACGTCGCCGAGCAGACCATCGCCGACGGCCAGCGCACCCTCGGGCTCAAGGAGGGCTTCGACGTCGGCCTGGAGATGTCCGGCAACCCGCGCGCGATGCGCGACATGGTGGCCAACATGACCCACGGCGGCAAGATCGCCATGCTGGGCCTGCCCAGCGAGGACTTCGCCGTCGACTGGGCGAAGATCGTCACCTCCATGATCACGATCAAGGGCATCTACGGCCGCGAGATGTTCGAGACCTGGTACGCGATGTCGGTGCTCCTGGAGGGCGGGCTCGACCTCTCGCCCGTCGTCACCGGACGCTACGCGTACACCGACTTCGAGGCCGCCTTCGACGACGCGGCCTCCGGCAAGAGCGGCAAGATCATCCTCGACTGGACTGCGGGAGCCTGACCCATGTTCGATTCCGTACGCGACGACATCCGTACCACCCTCGACGAGATCCGGCAGGCCGGGCTCCACAAGCCCGAGCGCGTCATCGGCACCCCCCAGTCGGCCACCGTCGCCGTCACCTCGGGCGGCCGCCCGGGCGAGGTGCTCAACTTCTGCGCCAACAACTACCTGGGCCTCGCCGACCACCCCGAGGTGGTCGCCGCCGCCCACGAGGCGCTCGACCGCTGGGGCTACGGCATGGCGTCCGTCCGCTTCATCTGCGGCACGCAGGAGGTGCACAAGGAGCTGGAGGCGCGCCTCTCGTCCTTCCTCGGCCAGGAGGACACGATCCTCTACTCCTCCTGCTTCGACGCCAACGGCGGTGTCTTCGAGACGATCCTCGGCCCCGAGGACGCCGTCATCTCCGACGCCCTCAACCACGCCTCGATCATCGACGGCATCCGCCTCTCCAAGGCCCGCCGCTTCCGCTACGCCAACCGCGACATGGCCGACCTGGAGCAGCAGCTCAAGGAGGCCACGGAGGGCGGCGCCCGGCGCAAGCTCATCGTCACCGACGGCGTCTTCTCCATGGACGGCTACGTCGCCCCGCTCGACGAGATCTGCGACCTGGCCGAGCGGTACGACGCCATGGTGATGGTCGACGACTCGCACGCCGTCGGCTTCGTCGGCCCCGGCGGCCGCGGCACCCCCGAGCTGCACGGCGTGATGGACCGCGTCGACATCATCACCGGCACCCTCGGCAAGGCCCTCGGCGGCGCCTCCGGCGGCTACGTCGCCGCCCGTGCCGAGATCGTCGCCCTGCTGCGCCAGCGCTCCCGCCCGTACCTCTTCTCGAACACCCTCGCCCCGGTGATCGCCGCCGCCTCCCTCAAGGTCCTCGACCTCCTGGAGTCCGCCGGTGACCTGCGCGACCGGCTGCGCGCCAACACCGAGCTGTTCCGGACCCGGATGACGGCGGAGGGCTTCGACATCCTCCCCGGCGACCACGCCATCGCCCCCGTCATGATCGGCGACGCGTCCGAGGCCGGCCGCATGGCCGAGCTCCTCCTGGAGCGCGGCGTGTACGTGATCGGCTTCTCGTACCCGGTCGTGCCGCAGGGGCAGGCACGCATCCGCGTCCAGCTCTCCGCCGCCCACTCCACGGAGGACGTGAACCGGGCCGTGGACGCGTTCGTCGACGCCCGCGCGGCCCTGCGGGGCTGAGGCGGGCGCAGGCCCCGCGGCCTGCGAGACTGGGGGCATGATCGAAGCGCGGCGGTTGCACATCCTCCGTGCGGTGGCCGACCACCGCACGGTCACGGCGGCGGCCGCCGCGCTCTATCTCACCCCCTCCGCCGTCTCCCAGCAGCTCGCCGCCCTGGAGCAGGAGACCGGCCACCGGCTGGTGGACCGCAGCGCCCGCGGCGCCCGCCTCACCCCGGCCGGCGAGATCCTGCTCAGCCACGCCAACGCCGTCCTCGCCCAGTTGGAGCGCGCCGAGTCCGAACTCGCCGCCTACGGCTCCGGCGAGGCCGGTACGGTCACGGTCGCCGCCTTCGCCACCGGCATCGGACTCGTGGTGGCCCCGGCCATCAGGGCACTGGCCGACTCCGCCCCCGGCATCCGGGTCCGGGTGCGGGACGCCGAGGGCGACGAGAGCCTGATGATGGTCCTCGACCGGCAGGTCGACGTGGCCGTCGCGGTCGAGTACCGGGGCGCGCCGGGCGAGGACGACGCCCGCCTCACCCGCGTCCCGCTCTACGCGGAGCCCTTCGACGCGGTCCTGCCGCCCGGCCACCCGCTGGCGGCCGGCGAGCGGGTCGCGCTCGGCGACCTCGCGAAGGACGCCTGGATCGGGCAGTCCGCCGGCAATCCCTGCCATGACGTCACCGTCCTGGCCTGCGAGTACGCCGGGTTCACGCTGAACCCGGAGCACTCGTCCGACGACTTCCGCGCCGTCGTCGCCCTCGCGGCCGCGTCCGCCGGTGTGGCGCTCGTACCGCGTTCGGCCCTGCGCGGCATGGAGCTCACGGGAGTGGAGGTCCGCCCGATCGAGGGCGTCGCCCCGACCCGCAGGGTCTTCGCCGCCGTCCGGCGAGGCGCGGAGAACCACCCTCTGATCAGCCCCGTACTGACCGCCCTGGGCGTGGCGTCGGAATCCGGCGCCTGAAGGACGCGACGTCCGGCGCCTGACGGACGCGACGTCCGGCGCCTGACAGACGTGACATCCGGCCCCGGACGGGCTCGATATCCGGCCCCGGCGGGTTCGATCTCCGCCAAACGCCGTTCGCGTGCTGGCGGAGCCCCGTACGCCCCACCAGACTGGGGAACCGTGGAAACCATGGTGCCTGTCAGTCGCGGCGAAGTCTGGGCGGACGACGCGGGAGGGGACGGACTGCCGCTGGTCCTGCTCCATCCCGGCGTCGGCGACTCCTCGGTGTGGGACCCGCTCCTGCCGGCGCTCGTCGCGGGGCGCCGGGTGGTCCGCTACGACGTGCGCGGTTACGGACGCTCACCCGCGCCCACCGCCGAGTACTCCCCGGTCCGCGATCTGGCCGAGGTCCTCGACCACTTCGAGATCGAGCGGGCGGTGCTGGTGGGCTCCAGCATGGGCGGCGCCACCTCGGTCGACTTCGCGCTGGAGGCGCCCGAGCGGGTGGCGGGCCTCGCCCTCCTCGTTCCCGGCGTCTCCGGGTACGACGGGCTGGCCACGGGCGAGTTCTTCGAGCGCCTGGAGACGCTGGCCAAGGCCGGCGACACGGACACCATCGTCCGGCTCGCCCTCCGCGCATGGGCGCAGGCCGGCGGCGGTACCCCCGAGTCCGATCCGGCCGCGGCGGCCCTCTGCCGGGCCGTGCTGCCCGCCTGGTTCAGCAACATCGGCCACCAGCTCACCGGCCCGCCCGCCTTCGACCGGCTCGGGGAGATCTTCGCGCCGACCCTGCTCGCGCTGGGCGAGCAGGACCGGCCGGAGGTGGTGCGCTGCAACGAGGAGATGGCCGAACGCATCCCGGGCTGCCGCCTCGTAAGGCTGCCCGCCTCCGACCACTACCCGACGCTCCGGGAACCGGAGCACGTCGTCCGGCTGATCGAGGAGCTGTACGCCGAGGCGGCCTGAGCTCCGGCCCCCGGCGAGACGCCCGCCCACGCGTTCGTCTCATCCCCCCGGTGAGAACTTCCCGCCGGGGACCGTACCTCACATGATCACTTGTACGCAGTTCGACCAGGTGTACGCATCCGGCTCAATCGGCCGACCTGCTCCAGCCGTTCGCCTCGATCCGCGCCCCGTCCGCCGGCCGCGCCTCGTCGAACACCGGGCGTCCCGCTCCGTCGAGGAGTCGCAGCCCGTCCACGTACACGCCCCGTCCCACGTACCGCTGGTCCGTCGTGTACCGCCAGCGCAGGAGGGTGTCCGTCACGGGCAGCGGGGCGGACACGGTGTGCCAGACGCGGCCGGACCAGCCGCCCGCCGTGCCCGTCGGGTGGTCGGTGCTCCCGTCGGTGGTGAAGGGCACCGGCCGCCAGGTCGTGCCGCCGTCGGCCGAGGCCTCCAGGGCGGCCGTGTCGGCGCCCGGCTCGGTGTCCCACCACAGCGCGCACTCCAGGTGTGCGGCTCCCGGCACATGAGGGAGCGTCAGGGTGGCGGTCGTGGCGCTCGCCATGCCGGAGAACCAGGACGTACGGCCCCGGTGGGGGCGGACGGGGACGGCGCGGGCCAGGCTGTTCGCCGCGGCGACGCGGGGAGCCGATCCCGAGCGCCAGGAGCGCACCGGGTGGACGGAGTTGCCGAGGACGATCAGGAACGCGTCGGTGGTCGGGTCGAGGACCAGGCTGGTGCCGGTGAACCCGGTGTGTCCGGCCGTCCGGGGCGTGGCCATCGCGCCCATGTACCAGTGCTGGTACAGCTCGAAGCCGAGCCCGTGCTCGTCGCCCGGGAAGGCGGTGTTGAAGTCGGTGAACATCAGCTCCACCGAGGCGGGGGAGAGGATGCGGGCCCGGCCGTACGCCCCGCCGTTGAGCAGGGTGCGGGCGAGGATCGCGAGGTCCCAGGCGCGGGAGAAGATCCCGGCGTGGCCCGCGACGCCGCCCAGGCTGTGGGCGTTCTCGTCGTGGACCTCGCCCCGCACCATGCCCCGGTCCAGGCCGGACCACGGCGGGCGGGCGTCCTCGGTGGCGGCGATCCCCGGCCGCCAGGAGAGCGGTGGATTGAAACGAGTGCGGTGCATCCCGAGCGGAGCGGTGATCTCGTCGTGGAGCAGGACATCCAGACCGAGACCGGTGATCTCCTCCAGGATCAGCTGAAGCGTGATCAGATTCAGATCCGAGTACAGGTACCTCGACCCCGGCGGGTTCGCCAGGGCCTCGTCCCAGATCAGCCGCAGCTTCCCCTCCCGTGTCGGCTCCTTGTACAGCGGGATCCACGCGCGGAACCCCGAGGTGTGGGTGAGCAGCTGACGGACCGTCACGTCCTGCTTCCCGCCGCCGCCGAACTCCGGCAGGTACGCGGTGACCCTCTCCTCCAGCTCCAGCGCCCCGCGCTCGATCTGCTGCACGGCGAGGATCGAGGTGAACAGCTTCGATACCGACGCCAGGTCGAAGACGGTGTCCTCGGCCATCGGGACCTGCTCGTGCGGCGGCAGCTCCACGCCGGTGTCGGTCTTCTCGTCGTACGCCGCGTACCGCACGGCCATGCCGATCGGCCGGTGCAGAGCCACCGTCCCGCCCCGCCCGGCGAGCAGCACGGCGCCCGCGTACCAGGGGTGCGCGGGGGAGGGGCCGAGGAAGGACTCGGCGTCCGTGACCAGTCGGTCCAGGTGCTCCGGCAGGAGCCCCGCCCGCGCGGCGGACCCGCGCCGCAGGGTCGTCCCGCGGGCGCCCGCGCCGGCGCCGCCGCCCCGGGCATCCACGCGGCTCCCCGGCTCCGGTTCCTGTGCCGCCGCGGCCCCCGGAATCGAACCGATCATCAGCGCACCTCCCAGGGCGAGGACGCCGCCGCCGAACGCCCGGCGGCTCGGGCCCCGGCCCGTCCTGGACTCCTCCGTCATGTCCACCCTCTCCCACAGCCCTTTGAAAGAAAACTTCAGCCACGCCGGAAAGATCTGAAACTTTCCTACCGGAGTCGAGGTGCGCCACGGAAGCGTCCGGTCCCGCAAAGAATCTGACGATGCATCAGAAAACCTCTTCCCTCCGACGCGCCGCTGCGGCATCCTGCCGCCCATGAAGACGGAGCTGAGTCGCACCCTGGGGATCGAGCACGCCATCTTCGGCTTCACGCCCTTCCCCGCGGTGGCCGCCGCACTGACCAGAGCAGGCGGGTTCGGCGTCCTCGGCGCGGTCCGCTACACCGCCCCCGACGACCTCGCCCGCGACCTCGACTGGATGCAGGAACACACCGACGGCCTGCCCTACGGTCTCGACGTCGTGATGCCGGCCAAGAAGGTCGAAGGGGTCAGTGAGGCCGAGGTCGAGGCCATGATCCCGGAGGAGCACCGGGCGTTCGTCCGCGCCACGCTCGCCAAGCACGGAGTGCCCGAACTCGCCGAGGGCGAGGCCTCCGGCTGGCGCATCACCGGCTGGATGGAGCAGGTCGCCCGCAACCAGCTCGACGTGGCCTTCGACTACCCGATCAAACTCCTCGCCAACGCCCTCGGCTCCCCGCCCCCCGACGTCGTCGCCCGCGCCCACGACCACGGCGTCCTCGTCGCCGCCCTCGCCGGAAGCGCCCGGCACGCCCGGCACCACGCCGACGCCGGGATCGACGTCGTCGTCGCCCAGGGCTACGAGGCCGGAGGCCACACCGGAGAGATCGCCTCCATGGTGCTCACCCCCGAGGTCGTCGACGCCGTGTCCCCGCTGCCCGTGCTCGCCGCCGGCGGTATCGGCAGCGGCGAGCAGATCGCCGCCGGACTCGCCCTCGGCGCCCAGGGCGTCTGGCTCGGCTCGATCTGGCTCACCACCACCGAGGCCGAACTGCACTCCCGCGCCCTCACCGCCAAACTCCTCGCCGCCGGTTCCGGCGACACCGTCCGCTCCCGCGCCCTGACCGGCAAACCCGCCCGTCAGCTCCGCACCGAGTGGACCGACGCCTGGGACGACCCGGCGGGACCCGGCCCGCTCCCCATGCCGCTCCAGGGGCTCCTTGTCGCCGAGGCCGTCTCCCGTATCCAGCGGTACGAGGTCGAACCGCTCCTCGGCACCCCCGTCGGGCAGATCGTCGGCCGGATGAACGCGGAGCGCAGCGTCCAGCAGGTCGTGGACGAGCTCACCCGCGGCTTCGAGAAGGCCGTCGACCGCATCAGCCGCATCGCCGGACGGAGCGAGGCATGAGCCGGTCAGCCACAGCCACCGGATTCTGGGCACAGGCCACCGCCGACCCCGGCCGTACGGTCCTGATCGCACCCGACGGCGAGGAGTGGACCGCCGGACGGCTGCACGCGGAGGCGAACCGCCTCGTCCACGGCCTGCGCGCCGCCGGCCTCGAACGCGGTGACGCCTTCGCCGTCGTCCTCCCCAACGGCCCCGAGTTCTTCACGGCCCATCTGGCCGCCTCCCAGGCCGGGTTCTATCTCGTCCCGGTCAACCACCACTTCGTCGGCCCCGAGATCGCCTGGATCGTCGCCGACTCCGGCGCCAAGGTCCTCGTCGCCCACGAGCGGTTCGCCGAGGCCGTGACCCTCGCCGCCGACGAGGCCGGGCTCCCCGCCACCCACCGGTACGCCGTCGGTACGATCCCCGGCTTCCGCCCGTACGGCGAACTCCTCGAAGGGCACGACGCGAGCCCGCCCGCCGACCGCACCCTCGGCTGGGTCATGAACTACACCTCCGGCACCACCGGACGGCCCCGGGGCATCCGCCGTCCGCTCCCCGGAAAGCTCCCCGAGGAGACCCATCTCGGCGGCTTCCTCGGCATCTTCGGCATCCGGCCGGCCGACGGGAACGTCCACCTCGTCTGCTCGCCGCTGTACCACACGGCCGTGCTCCAGTTCGCCGCCGCGGCCCTGCACATCGGGCATCCACTGGTCCTGATGGACCGATGGACGCCGGAGGAGATGCTCCGCCTGATCGACCGGTACGACTGCACCCACACCCACATGGTCCCCACCCAGTTCCACCGCCTGCTCTCCCTGCCCGAGGAGGTACGGAACCGGTACGACGTCTCCTCGATGCGCCACGCCATCCACGGCGCCGCGCCGTGCCCCGAGCACGTCAAGCGGGCGATGATCGACTGGTGGGGCCGGTGCGTCGAGGAGTACTACGCCGCGAGCGAGGGCGGCGGCGCGTTCGCGACCGCCGAGGAGTGGCTGAAGAAGCCCGGGACGGTCGGCCGGGCCTGGCCGATCAGCGAACTCGCCGTCTTCGACGACGACGGGGTCCGGCTGCCGCCGGGTGAACTCGGCACCGTCTACCTGAAGATGAACACCGGCGGATTCCAGTACCACAAGGACGAGGCGAAGACCGCGAAGAACCGCATCGGTGACTTCTTCACCGTCGGGGACCTCGGCGTCCTCGACGAGGACGGCTATCTCTTCCTGCGCGACCGCAAGATCGACATGATCATCTCCGGCGGGGTCAACATCTACCCGGCCGAGATCGAGGCCTCCCTCCTCGCCCATCCCGCCGTCGCCGACGCCGCCGCCTTCGGCATCCCGCACGCCGACTGGGGCGAGGAGGTCAAGGCAGTTGTCGAGGCGGCCGCGGGGTACGAGCCCGGGGCGGCCCTCGCCGAGGAGATCCTGGCCCACTGTGCCGAACACCTCGCCGGCTTCAAGCGCCCGAAGTCGGTCGACTTCGTCCCGGCCATGCCCCGGGACCCCAACGGAAAGCTGTACAAGCGCCGCCTGCGCGACCCGTACTGGGAGGGCCACGACCGCCCGCTCTAGGGGCGCCCGCCCCTCGGGTCGGTGTGCCGTCCCCCGTAGACTCCGTCCGCGAGGAGGTCGCCCACGGCGACCGCCTTCCCCGTTCGGCACGGAGCTTGAGAGGGACAACACGATGGCGGGCCGCGATCCCTTCGTACTGGACGACCCCGTGGGTGAGTCCCTCCGGGGCAGCCATGCCCACCTCGCCCGCCGCGTGGGCCGGGCCGCCACCTATCTGCCGGACGTCTCGACCTTCGCCGCCGTGTCCACCGACCCGGACCCGGCGAGGTGGGCCGACCTCACCGAACTCCTCGGCCGGGGCGAGTTCGCCGACATGTTCAGCTGCCCGGTTCTCCCGCCGTCGGACTGGGAGCCCGTCTTCGTCCTGGAGGGCCGTCAGATGATCCGGCCCGGCGACGGCGCCGCCGGGGCTCAGGGAGACGACGCGGACGACCGCGTGGTCGAACTGGGTGCGGACAGCGTGCCCGAGATGCTGGACCTCGTCGAACGCACCCGGCCCGGTCCGTTCTGGTCCCGCACCCCCGAACTCGGCACCTACCTCGGTGTCCGCGAGAAGGGCACGCTGGTAGCCATGGCCGGCGAGCGGCTCCGGCCTCCTGGCTGGACCGAGATCAGCGCGGTCTGCACCGCGCCCGAGGCCCGCGGGCAGGGCCACGCCGCCCGCCTGGTCGGCGCGCTCGCGGCCCGTATCGAGGCGCGGGGCGAAGGAGCCTTCCTCCACGTGGCCGAAACGAACACCGGCGCGATCGCCCTCTACGAGAAGCTCGGCTTCGTGACGCGCAAGCACGTGACCTTCCGCGGTTTCCGCACCCCGTAGGCCCCGCGGCCGGTCTCAGGGCCGGACTGCCGGCAATTCGTCGGGTTCGGCCGCGAAGAGCAGGGCCGGGTCGAAGTCCATGCCGGTGAAGTGGCCGGCGAGTTCCAGCGACAGAGAACGCCGTGCATCCGGATCCAGAAGGTCAGGAACCGGCGGAGGGTCACGGACGGGGCGGGATGACCCGCGGCCCAGTCCCGGTGGTCCTCCAGGCGGCCGTCGAACGAGGTCGCGGCGCCCTCTCGGGGGAGCGCCGCGCACGCGTCGAGCGGCGTCGTCATGATTCCCGCGTCCGCCACCGGGCCGAGATCGTGATCGACGCCCCGCTGAGCACCATCTGGAAGCTCCAGACCGACGTGGAGCGCCGGCCGTCCTGGCATGCCCCCGTCGAGTCCGTGGAGCGTCTCGGCCACGGCCCCCTCCGCAGGGGTGCGGCCTTCCGGTGGACGCTGCCGATCCCGCCCCATCCCTCGACTCCCGCCACCAGCCTGGAGATCACCTCGACCGTCCGGCAGATCAAGCACCACGCGTGCATCCGCTGGACCGGCCCGGCGATCGGCGAAGGGCTGCGCATCGACGGCGTCCACGTGTGGAACTTCACCGAGCTCAAGGGCGGCGGCGTGCGGGTCGGTACCGAGGAGACCGACACGGGCCCTCAGGTCGAAGCGGACGTTCCGACCGCGAACTCGCTCCTCCGTGAGGGCCTCGAAGCGTGGCTGCGGGGACCTGAGGTCCGCCGCCGAAGCTCCTACGAAACTCCGGGCACGGCCCGGGAGCGAGTGAGCGCCGGGACCAACTGCGCCTCCTCGTACGTGAAGTGCTCCTCCAGTCGGGTCGCCAGCCGGTCCACCTCGGTGCGGAGGGTCGCCGGTGCCGCTCCCGAGGCGAGGAGCGCCTCCAGCTCCTCCACCGTACGCGCGACCACCTTGTGCTCCTCGCGCATCCGGTCCAGCGAGTCGGACAGCTCCGGGAACTCGCGCTCCAGGAGGTCGAAGGCGCTGTCCTCGTTGTGGTGATGGGCGTGCAGCGCCCCGCAGAAGGTCAGGCAGTGGCGGGCGAGCCGGCGGCCGAGGGTCGGGGTGTCCCGTACCACTGCACCTGTCGCGTCCGTCGAGCCCGCCGGGTCCGAGGCGTCCTCCGCCGCGTCCGTCGAGCCCGCCGGGCCCGAGGCGTCCTCCGCCGAGCCCGCCGCATCCGTCGCCTCCTCCGCCGCGGACCCCAGTCCCTCGCGTAACGCCGCCAGTTCGGCGCGCAGTTCGGCGTGGACCTTGATCAGGTGGTCGGCGATCGCCCGGTGTCGCGCCGGGTCCCCGAGGTCGACGCGGTGCAGGGCGACGACCGGGATGGTCCTGTCCGTGGCTGCCTGGTAGGCGGCGAACCCCGGGTCGCGGTCCGCCTGTTCCGCGTACAACCGGTCCCGCTCCTCGCCCTCCGTCACCACCGCCGTCGCCCCGAAGCGCTCGACGGTCCCCTCCGGGGTGCCCAGCTCGACGGTCACGTACGGGTCGGCGCTGAGGTTGTGGAACCAGGCCGGGTGCTTCGGGCCGCCGGCGTTCGACGCGAAGACGAGAAGCCGTGCCCCGTCGCGCATGTAGACGGCGGGGTTGGTGTGTGCCTGCCCGCTGCGGGCGCCCGTCGTGGTGAGCAGGAGCAGGGCCGCGCCCTCGAACATCCCGCCCACCCGGCCGCCGTTGGCCCGGAACTCCTCGATGACCTGCTGGTTGAAATCGGGCATGGCTGTGCCTTCCGGTAGCATCGACCCCGACGGATCTATTTGCTTTGAAAGCAAAGCTAAGAAGGAGGGTGTGAGGTGTCAACCGCACACGAGGGGGACGAGGCCGCCGACGGGCCGGAACTCGACGAGGCCGTGCGCACATTGCTGCTGCTCATGCCGCGGATGGTCTCGCGGGCGAAGCGCATCAGGATTCCCGACGAGCTGCAGACGCTCACGCTCGCGCCCCGCCATCTCTCCCTGCTCGCCTATCTCCTGTTCGACGGGTCTCTGAGCGTCAACGAGCTCGCCGCCCGCCTGGAGGTCGCCCCGACGACCGTGAGTCTCATGGTGGGGGACCTGGCGAAGAAGGGCGTACTGGAACGGGCCGAGGACCCCGCCGACCGCAGGCGGAAGATCGTCTCCATCGCGCCGGCGCACGCCGCCGCCATCGACGGCTGGCTCGGTCGCAGCGCCGATGCCTGGCGCTCCGCCCTCGCCCCGCTCGACGCGGCGCAGCGGCGGATGTTCCTCGAGACCCTCACCGCGTACGAGCGCGGCCTCAGTGACCCCTTGGAATGACCGAACCGGGCGAAAGCCCCCTTTGTGGCAGGATGCGGATCATGAGTTCGAGCACGGCGTCATTGACACGGCAGTGGACAACCTGGGGGCCGGTGGTGGCGGCGCTTGTGCTTGTCGCGGCCTGGGGGCGTGACCTGCCGGGCTTCGCCGTCGGGGTCATCGCGCTCTGCCTGCTCGCCGCCGTCCTCGCCGCGGTCCACCACGCCGAGGTCATCGCCCACCGGGTGGGCGAACCCTATGGCTCGCTCGTCCTCGCCGTGGCCGTCACCGTCATCGAGGTCGGACTCATCGTCACACTGATGGTGGGAGGCGGCGAGAAGACCTCGACCTACGCGCGTGACACCGTCTTCGCCGCCGTCATGATCACCTGTAACGGCATCGTCGGCCTCTCCCTCCTCGTCGCCGCGCTCCGCAACCGGGTCGCGGTCTTCAACGCCGAGGGCTCCGGTGGTGCGCTCGCCACGGTCTGCACCCTGGCCACGATGACGCTGGTCCTGCCGACCTTCACCACCAGCCACCCGGGCCCCGAGTTCTCCTCCGCCCAGCTCGGCTTCGCGGCCGTCGCCTCCCTCTGTCTGTACGCGGTGTTCGTCGGCGTCCAGACCGTACGGCACCGGGACTACTTCCTCCCCGTGCCGCGTCCCGGCCAGGACTCGGCGGACGAACACGCGGACCCGCCCACCCGGCGCGACGCCTGGACCAGCCTCGGCCTCCTCGTCGTCGCGCTCGTCGCCGTCGTCGGCAACGCCAAGCTGATCTCACCGACCATCGAGGACGGAGTCCAGTCGGCGGGCCTCCCCAAGGCGGTCGTCGGTGTCGTCATCGCCCTGATGGTGCTGCTGCCCGAGACCCTCGCCGCCGTCCGCGCGGCCCGCAGGGACCGCGTCCAGACCAGCCTCAACCTCGCGTACGGCTCCGCCATCGCCAGCATCGGCCTGACGATCCCGGCGATCGCGCTCGCCTCGATCTGGCTGTCCGGGCCCCTGGTGCTCGGCCTGGGCCCGCTCCACATGGTCCTGCTCGTCCTCACCGGGGTGGTGAGCGCCCTGACCGTGGTGCCCGGACGGGCCACGCTCCTCCAGGGCGGCGTCCATCTCGCGATCTTCGCCGCCTTCGTCTTCCTGTCGTTCAGCCCCTGACATCCCGTTCGGTATCCGAGGTACGGGCCCGTTGGGCGCTCCCGCACGGTACTTGACCTCCCGTCCGGTGGGCGCGGAGGATCACGGCATGGATCGACTCCTCAGCCGCGCCGTCGACGGTGTCCTGCGCATGAGCGCCCAGCGCGTCCCCGACCGGATCGCCCTCCGCTACGCCGACCGGACCTGGACGTACGCCGAGCTGGACGCGGCCGTCTCCACCGCCGCGGCCGTCCTGCGGGAGCCGCACCACGGCCTCGGCCTGCCCGAGACCGCCCGGGTCGCGACCTACGGCCACAACTCGGACGCCTACCTCATCGCGTTCCTCGCCTGCTCCCGGGCGGGCCTGATCCATGTGCCGGTCAACCACCACCTGACCGGCGAGGACCTCACGTACCTCCTCGAACAGTCCGAGACCTCCCTGGTGCTCGCCGACCCCGCCCTCGCGGAGCGCGTACCGGACGGATTCCCGGTCAAGGCGCTGCGGGACGCGCCCGGTTCACTCCTCGACGCGCTCGCGGAGCCGGAGGCGTACGACACCGACCGTGACGCCCGGGAGTTCGTCCAGCTGCTCTACACCTCGGGGACCACCGCGCTGCCCAAGGGCGCGACGATGACCCACCGGGCCCTCGTCCACGAGTACGCGAGCGCGATCGAGGCGCTCGACCTCCACGAGGACGACCGGCCGGTGCACGCGCTGCCGCTCTACCACTCGGCCCAGATGCATGTCTTCCTGCTGCCCTATCTCGCCGTCGGCGCCGAGAACACGATCGTCGACGGACCCGACCCGGCCGTCCTCTTCGATCTGATCGAGGCGGGCCGCGCCGACAGCCTCTTCGCCCCGCCGACGGTGTGGATCGGCCTCGCCAACCACCCCGACTTCGCGAGCCGCGACCTGTCGGCCCTGCGCAAGGCCTACTACGGGGCCTCGATCATGCCCGTACCGGTCCTCGAAGGGCTGCGCGCACGGCTGCCCGGACTGCGCTTCTACAACTGCTTCGGCCAGTCCGAGATCGGCCCGCTCGCCACCGTCCTCGGCCCCGACGAGCACGAGGGCCGGATGGACTCCTGCGGCCGGCCCGTCCGCCACGTCGAGGCGCGGGTCGTCGACGAGGACGGCAAGGAGGTGCCCGACGGCACCCCCGGCGAGATCGTCTACCGCTCGCCGCAGCTGTGCGACGGGTACTGGCGCAAGCCCGAGGAGACCGAGGCGGCCTTCCGCGGCGGCTGGTTCCGCTCGGGAGACCTCGCCGTCCGCGACGCCGAGGGCTATCTCACCATCGTCGACCGGGTGAAGGACGTCATCAACTCCGGGGGCGTGCTGGTCGCTTCGCGCCAGGTGGAGGACGCGCTCTACACCCACCCCGGCGTCGCCGAGGTGGCCGTGATCGGCCTCCCCGACGACCGCTGGATCGAGGCGGTCACGGCGGTGGTCGTCCCCCGAGGCGAGGTCACCGAGAGCGAACTCCTCACCCACGCCCGGGAGCACCTCGCCCCCTTCAAGGCCCCGAAGCGCATCCACTTCCTCCCGGAACTGCCCCGCAACGCCAGCGGGAAGATCCTGAAGCGCGATCTCCGGGACCGGTACGCGGACGGTCAGGCGGGCTTGAGGCAGTAGTCCCGCTGGACCGTCTCGGTGTACGGGAGGCTGTCGGTCCGCGCGCTCCACTCGATGCCGCAGTCGGTGAACGCGTCCCGGGGGGACTCGACGACCTCGACGACCTTCAGCTGTGTCCCGTCGCCGCACGCCCGCTCCGTCCAGAGCACGCCGGTGGCGACGAAACCCGCGTCACCCTGTTCGGCGCCGAGACAGTCCCCGGCCTCGACATGCGGGGACACGCACAGCTTCTGCGCCGCCCAGCGCTCGACCACCGACGTGCCGACGGCGCAGGCGCGTTCCACCCCTGCCGCCAGGACGACGACCCGGGCGTCGCGCCCCGCGCAGTCGACCTTGCGCGGCTCGCTGGGGCTGAACGTCTCGGTGCCGGTACGGACGTTCGCGAGGCAGTTCCCGGCGACAGGGACCCCCTGACCGCCACCACCGTCGAACTGAGCCTGGCGATAGACCATGTAGCCACCCGTGGCCAGGAGCAGGGCGACAGCAGCCGCGACCGCTCCCCGGACCCACCGCCGCCGACCGGCCGGGACGCCCGCCCGCGCAGGCTCCGGCGTCGACCCACCACCCGACGGGGGAGTGGGGGTGGAAGCGGGCGTCGGCGGGGGAGCGGGGCCTCGGGGTGGTGCCGTGCGGGTGGGCGCCTCATGGGGCGAGTCGGGCACATCCGGCGCATCGGGTGCGTGAGGTGCTGCCGGTTCCCCCGGGGAGTCGACATCCGGCGCTGCGTCGTCCGGCCGCGGCGCCACGAAGTCCTGGTGGGCCCGGATCGCGTCCGTCCACGACGTGGGGAGCAGCTCCCTCCCACCGGTCGGGTCCTTCGCGAAGCCGGCGAGCAGGCCCGCCGGCGTCGGTCGGTCCGCCGGGGACAGGGCGAGAAGAGGGAGGACCAGGTCCCGCAGCTCCGCCGGCAGGTGGAGATCGTCGACCTCGGCGCGCTGGACGCGGGCCAGCAGCCGGAACGCGTCGTTCACCGGCCCGTACGGGGACCGGGACGTCGCCAGATGGAGCAGTGTCGCCCCCATGGAGTACATGTCGGACGCCACCGTCGACGCCTCGCCACGCGCCTGCTCCGGCGAGGTGAAGGCCATCGTGCCCAGGGTCAGCGTGGTGCGGGTCAGGTCGAGGGCGTGGGAGATGCCGAAGTCGATGAGGCGGGGGCCGGACAGCGGCAGCAGTACGTTGCCGGGTTTCACGTCGCGGTGGACGACGCCCGCGCGATGGAGGTCCGCGAGGGCCTCGGCCATGCCGACGGCGATCCAGCGCACGGCTGGTGCGGGGAGCGGGCCCGCCTCCCGGACGAGCTCGCCGAGCGAGGGTGCGGGGATGTACTCGGTGGCCATCCACGGCCTGGGGGCCTGCGCGTCCGCGTCCATCACGGAGACCGTGAACGCGCCCGTGACGCGGCGGGCCAGGGCGACCTCACGGGCGAAGCGCCGACGGTCGGACTCCTCGGGCACGCCGTCGGCGAGCAGCGTCTTCACCGCGACCAGCCGACCGCTGACGGTGCGACCGAGATAGACCCGCCCCATGCCGCCGGAACCGATCCGGCCGATCAGCCGGTACGCGCCCAGCCGACGCGGGTCGTCCCCCTGTAACGGCTCCAGTCGTGGCCCGCCCATGCCGAGTCCCCCGCTCCCGGTGACGCCTGGGACCGGAGTGGTCCCGCCCCTGCCGCTGACCGTACGCGATCAGGCGTCTCCGCAGGAGCCGTTCGCGCCCGACCGGCCAGGTCCGCCACGGTGAGGTGTGGTCGGCCAGGGCCGCCGACCAGGGCCGGCGACCAGGGCCGCCGGCCGGCGGCTGCCGGTCCTGGGGATCAGGGTCGGGCAGGGCCCTTCAGGACGTCTTCCGCAGGTCCACGATCCGCTTGATCTTGCCCACCGAGCGCTCCAGGGTCTCCGGGTCGACCACCTCGACCGCGACCGAGACCCCGATCCCGTCCTTGACCGCCGCCGCGATCGTCCGAGCCGCCTCCGCGCGCTGCTCGCCCGTCGCGCCCGCGCGGGCCTCGGCCCGTACGGTCAGTGCGTCGAGCCGGCCCTCCCGGGTCAGCCGGAGCTGGGAATGCGGGGCCACGGCCGGGGTGCGGAGCACGATCTCCTCGATCTGGGTGGGGAAGAGGTTCACCCCACGCAGGATGATCATGTCGTCGCTGCGCCCCGTGACCTTCTCCATCCGCCGGAACACCCGCGCGGTCCCCGGCAGCAGACGGGTCAGATCGCGCGTCCGGTAGCGGACGATCGGCATGGCCTCCTTGGTGAGCGAGGTGAAGACGAGCTCCCCCTCCTCCCCGTCCGGCAGCACCTCGCCCGTGAACGGGTCCACGATCTCCGGGTAGAAGTGGTCCTCCCAGATGTGCAGGCCGTCCTTGGTCTCCACGCACTCCTGCGCCACACCGGGGCCGATCACCTCCGACAGGCCGTATATGTCGACCGCGTCGATCGCGAAGGCCTCCTCGATCTCCTTCCGCATCGCCTCCGTCCACGGCTCGGCGCCGAAGACGCCCACCTTCAGGGAGGTCGACCGCGGGTCCACGCCCTGCCGCTCGAACTCGTCGAGCAGCGTCAGCATGTACGAGGGGGTCACCAGGATGATCTCGGGGCGGAAGTCCTGGATGAGCTGCACCTGCCGGGCCGTCATGCCCCCCGACGCGGGGATCACGGTGCACCCGAGCCGCTCCGCGCCGTAGTGCGCGCCGAGTCCGCCCGTGAACAGGCCGTATCCGTACGCCACATGCACCTTGTGCCCGGGGCGCGCCCCGGCGGCGCGCAACGAGCGGGCGACCACGTCCGCCCACATGTCGAGGTCGCCGTCGGTGTAGCCGACGACGGTCGGCCGGCCCGTGGTGCCGCTGGAGGCGTGGATGCGCCGGATCCGGGACTGGTCGACGGCGAACATGCCGAAGGGGTAGTGGTCGCGCAGGTCCGTCTTGGCGGTGAAGGGGAAGCGGGCCAGGTCCGCGAGCGTACGGCAGTCGTCCGGGGTCACCCCGGCCGCGTCGAAGGAGCGCCGGTAGAAGTCCACGTTCTCGTACGCGTGGCGCAGGCTCGCCCGCAGCCGCTCCAGCTGGAGGGCCGCCAGCTCCTCGCGTCCGAGCCGTTCGCCGCTGTCCAGCAGTTCCGTCATCGCGCCACTCCTCCACGGTCGTAAAACGGACGACCGATCATTCGGTCGATCCGTTCCCGGTCAGTAAATCCGGAGGTACCGGGGGTTTGGCAAGAGGTCGGGGCAAGGTTCCCGGCTTTATGCCTCCATCACACCTTGGGGTGTTTTGGGTGAGTTCGGGCAGGGTGTGCGGTCCCGGCGGGGAAGGGTGGCCCCGTGACCACCACCACGACCAACGACGCCGACACTCCCCAGATCCACTTCTGGGCCGTCCCCGACCTCACCGGCCTCGACTTCGACCCGCTGCTCGCGAAACTGCTGCACGAGGACCCCGTCACCCGGGTCCGGCTGCCCCACGGCGAAGGCCACGCCTGGCTCGTCACCCGGTACGAGGACGTCAAGTTCGTCTCCGTCGACCCCCGCTTCAGCCGCCAGGCCGTCTGGGGCCGATCCATCACCCGGGTCGCCCCCCACTTCATCCCGATGGAGGGCGCCGTCGGCTTCGCCGACCCGCCGGACCACACCCGGATGCGCCGGGTCGTCGCCCGCGCCTTCAGCGCCCGCGCCCTGCGCACCCTGCGCGACCACGCCCAGGACGTCATGGACCGGCTCCTCGACCGGGTCGAGGAGCACGGCGCCCCCGCGGACCTGATGGAACTCGTCAACCGGCCCTTCCCGCTCGCCATGGTCAGCGAACTCATGGGCGTACCCGAGGGCGACCAGCCGCTGATGGCCCGCTGGTCCGACACCATCATCTCCGCCGCCGCCGGCCGGGAGGCCAGCGAGCAGGCCAAGGCCGACATGGGCCGCTACTTCACCGAACTCATCGGCCGCAACCACGGCACCGGCAAGGAGACCCTCGCCGCCGTCCTCGCCGACGCCGTCGACGACGACACCCTCACCGAGCACGAGGCCGTCGGACTCGCCGTCCTCATCCAGATCGGCGGCGCCCACGCCGTCCGCAACAACAGCGCCAACATGGTGTACGCGCTGCTCACCCACCCCGAGCACCTCGCCCGGCTGCGCGCGGAGCCCGAGCTCGTCCCGCAGGCCGTCGACGAGCTCCTCCGCTACATCCCGCACCGCAACGCCGTCGGCCTCTCCCGGATCGCCCTGGAGGACGTCGAGGTCGGCGGGGTCACCATCCCGTCCGGCGACCCGGTCTACGTCTCCTACCTGACGGCCAACCGCGACCCCGCCGTCTTCCCCGACCCCGAACGCCTCGACTTCGACCGCGGCTACAACCCGCACGTGGCCTTCGGACACGGCCCCCACTACTGCCCCGGCTCCGCGCTGGCCCGCATCGAGTCCGAGATCCTCGTCGACTCCCTGTGGACCCGCTTCCCGGACCTGCGGCTCGCCGTCCCCGAGGACCAGCTCCGCTGGCAGCGCGGAGCCCTCATCCGCGGCCCCGAGACCCTCCCGGTCACCTGGTGACCGGGCATCCGCCGAGAGGAGCCGGCGCCCCGTGACAGCCACCGCGATCGGACCGGGCGGCGGCCTCATCGTGCCGCCCGGCCACGGAAAGACCCTGACCACCGCCGCCCAGCACGTCACCTTCAAGGTCACCGGCGAGCACACCCGTACCGCTTCCACGTTCGAGGTCGTCGTCCCGCCCGGCTTCGACGTCGGCGCCCACGCCCACGGGCACAGCGAGGAACTCTTCTACGTCCTGGAGGGCGAACTCGACGTCCTCGCCTTCGAACCGCTCGTCCGCACCAAGGACAGCTGGCGGGAATGGGAGTCCGCCTCGGGACAGCGGGCCGTGCGCGCGACCGCCGGCACCCTCATCCTGGTGCCGCCGGGCTGCCCGCACGCCTTCGCCAACCCCACCGGCGACCCCGTCCGCATGCTCTTCCAAGCCTCGCCCCCGCCCGACCACGAGCGGTACTTCGAGGAACTCATGGACATCCTCGGCTCGGGCGGCGAGGTCGACCACGGGGCCATCGAAGCGCTCCGCATCCGCTACGACATCGACCAGATCACCCCGCTCCGGCACGACGCCGACCGGATCCGGGGAGCCGAGGCCCCGGCCGGTAATCCTGTTGCCCGGCCCTGACCAGGGGTGTTGGAGTGGCCGGCATGGAACCCCAGCACCTCCGTGACCTGTACGACCGTCAGCTCCGCCGCGACGCCCGCCCCGACGGGCCCGGTTGCCGCATCGAGCGCGTCGGCGACGTCGTCCGCCAGACCGGACCCGCGCACGCCTGGAACGGCGTCCTCTGGTCCGGTCTCGACGCCGCGGCCGCCGACCGCGCCATCGCCGGGCAGATCGACCACTACCGCGCCGAAGGCCTGTCCTTCGAGTGGAAGCTGTACGCCCACGACACCCCCGCCGACCTCGGCGACCGGCTGATCGCCGCGGGCTTCACCGCCGAGGACCCCGAGACCCTGATGGCCGCCGAGGCCGCCGCGCTGCCCCACGACGTACCGCTGCCCGCGGGCGTCGAACTCCGCGCCGTCACCGACGAGTCGGGGGTGCGCCAGGTGGCCGAGGTCCACGAACGCGCCTTCGGCACCGACAGCACCCACCTCGAACGCCAGCTCCTGGACCGGCTCGCAGCCGACCCCGACACCGTCACCGCCGTCGTCGCCCTCGCCGACGGCGAACCCGTCAGCGCCGCCCGCCTCGAACTCTGCCCCGGAACCGACTTCGCGGGCCTCTGGGGCGGCGGCACCGTCGAGGCCTGGCGAGGCCGCGGCCTCTACCGCGCACTCGTCGCCCACCGCGCGCGCATCGCGGCCGAACACGGCCACCGCTACGTCCAGGTCGACGCGGCCGACACGAGCCGCCCCATCCTCCAACGCCTCGGATTCCGCACGCTTTCCACCACGACCCCCCACACATACGGCGGGTAGAACGACCCCCTCCCCCCGGCGCCCCCGGGGACCGGGACGACCGCGTGTCCGGAAACGATAGGGTGCCGTCCGGCAAGTGAGGTCTGCGTGGGGAGACACGAGTTCATGAGTGGTCAGCAGTCGGGACGAGCGGGCGGCGCGGGCGAGGTCTTCCAGCCGCTCGCGGCGGACGATCCCACCACGGTCGCGGGATACCGGCTCGCCGCACGGCTGGGAGCGGGCGGCATGGGCAAGGTGTACCTGTCGTACACCCCCGGGGGCCGGCCCGTCGCCATCAAGCTGATCCGCCCCGAGTTCGGCGAGGACGCGGAGTTCCGCCGCCGCTTCGCGCAGGAGGTGCGCTCCGCGCAGCGCGTCCAGGGGCTCTTCACCGCGCCCGTGATCGACGCCGACCCCGAGGGGGCGCAGCCCTGGCTGGCGACCGCCTACGTCCCCGGCCCCTCGCTCGCCGACGCGGTCGTCTCCCACGGCGCACTGCCCGTGGAGACGGTGCTGCTGCTCGTCGCGGGCATGGCCGAGGCCCTGCACGTCATCCACGGCGCCGGGATCGTGCACCGCGACCTCAAGCCGTCCAACGTGCTGCTCGCCGCCGACGGGCCCCGCGTCATCGACTTCGGCATCGCCCACGCGGCCGACGCGACCTCGCTCACCGGCAGCGGGGTCACCATCGGCACCCCGTCGTTCATGGCGCCCGAGCAGGCCGCGGGACGCAAGGTGACCGCGGCCACCGACGTCTTCGCGCTCGGACAGGTCGCGGCGTACGCGTCGACGGGGGTCCCGGCGTTCGGCGAGGGGACCTCGCACGGCGTCCTCTACCGGATCGTGCACGAGGAGCCCGACCTCAGCGCGGTGCCGGAGCGCCTGAGCGAGCTGGTCACCCGGTGCCTCGCGAAGGACCCCGAGGCACGGCCGTCGCTCGCCGAGATCATCCAGCTCTGCCAGGCGGCGAACGCGGCGACGGTGCTCCGCAGGCCCGAGGACTGGCTGCCCGGGGCGGTCTCCGCCGACATCACGGCCCGCGCGGCTGCTCCGGCGCCCGTCCAGACGCCGCCGCCCCCGACGACCGCGCCCACGACCGCGCCCACGGGCGGCTACACGCCCACCGCTCCGGCCGGACCGTCCGCGCCCGCCGCTGCCTACTCGCCGACCGCCCCGTCGACGCCGGCCCCGTCGACCTCGGCTCCGCCGGCCGCCCCGCCGGGCGCGTATGGGCCGTCCGCCGGACACCGGGCGACGCCGCCGCCCGGGCCGTACAGCACGCCCCCGCCGCACGCGGCGCCGACCCACGCGGGACCGGCGCACACCGCACCGACCCATGCGGCACCCGGCCACGTCTACCCGCCGACGCCGACGCCGGGGCCGTACCCGCCGTCCTCGTACCCGCACCCCGGAGCCCCGGGCGGGCCGATGTCCACGCCGCCCGGCGCGCGGCGCGGCTCGGCCAAGAAGGGGCTGCTCGTCGCCGTGGCCGCCGTGGTCGCCTTCGGGGCCGTGGGCGGTGTCACCGCCTACACGCTCCTGAAGGACAAGGAGCAGACGAAGGCGTCGGACAACGACAAGCCGAGCGGTACGGGAGGCCCGACGGCTTCGGGAACCACCGGAACCACCGGAACCCCGGAAACCACCGGCACCGGTGGAACCAGCGGCACGCCGAGCGCGAAGCCCCCCACGGCGTCCGCCGCGGCGCCCGCCGACTTCAAGAACATCAACCTCACCGCCGGCTACCACCTGACCCTCGGGGACGAGGTCGTAAGGCCCCAGGACGGCGAGGACGGCGGGTACGAACTCTCCTACGACACCGGCGGTTACCTCGACTCCGAGAGCAGCGGCGGAACCATGGTGCTCCTCGACCCGGGGCAGGTGGGTTCGCTCGACGTGTGCCGCGCGGAAACCCGGTTCACCCAGGACGTCTACGTGAACAAGCTGTCCCAGGGCCGCCAGCTCTGCGTCACGACAGGGACCGGCCACATCGGCCTCGTCACCGTGAAGGGCATCTCACCGGAGGACTCGCCCAGCACCTACATGACGCTCGACGTGACGGTCTGGCGCAACGCGGCCTCCACGTCGTAGTTCAGGACGCCCAGTGCGCGGGGCGCTCGAAACCCTCCGGAAGGCGGGTCGCGGCGTTCCCGCGCGCCGCGTTCAGCTGGGGCTGCGTCAGGAAGAGGGCGCCGGTCAGGTCCGCACCCGACAGATCGGCGTCCCGCAGGTCCGCGCCGATCAGATCCGTCAGCGACAGATCGGCACCCGTCAGATCGGCGGCGATCAGGAGCGCCCCGCGCAGGTCCGTGCCGCGCAGCTTCGCCCCGCGCAGCCTCTTGCCGATCAGGTCCGCCCCGCGCCGGCTCTTCGGCTTCCCGCCGGCCGTGGCGCGGACGAGCTCGCTCGTCCGCAGGAGCAGCTGGTTCACCTCGGCGCGCACGTCCGGCACCCTCAGCTTCTCCAGGTCGTCCGCCGAGCCCCCGGTGAGCGCCTCGACCCGGGCGAGCGCCGTCCGCAGCTCGGCGTGGACGGGACGGGCCGCCGGGCGGGCCAGCGCCTCCGTGAGGTAGCGCAGCAGCTCGTGGAGCTGGCGCATCACGTAGAACACGTCGTACATCCGGCTCGCGGTCTCCGGCGCCTCGCGCCAGGACACACCGCCGAAGGTCACCTGGGAGACCTGCTGGCCGGCGCCGAAGCAGTCGTACACCGTGCAGCCCTGGAAGCCGCTCGTCCGCAGCCGGGTGTGGATGCCGCAGCGGAAGTCCTCCTGGAGGTTCCGGCAGGGCTCGCCCGGCGCCTTGTTCACGGCGAAGTCGGCCGACTTCGCGAAGGGCAGCGCCACGCAGCACAGGCCGAAGCAGTTGGCACAGTCGCCGCGCAGGGCGGATTCCCGGGTCTCGGGCACGGTGGAACGGTTCCTTCGCTGGTCGGGGACGGTCCACTCACCGTATCGCGCTCCCCTCCAAACCCGTTGCAGAGATCGTTCGTGGCCCGCGAGGATCGGCGCCATGCCGACATTCACCTCGTACGACGGAACCGAACTCGCCTACCGGATCGAAGGGGAGGGCGAACCCCTGGTGTGCCTCGCGGGCGGGCCGCTGCGTGACGCCGCCTACCTCGGTGACCTGGGCGGACTCACCGCGCACCGGACCCTGGTCCTGCTGGACGCACGGGGGACCGGGGCGAGCGCCGAGCCCGCCGACCCCGGCACGTACCGCTGCGACCGGCAGCTCGGCGACGTCGAGGCGCTCCGCGTCCACCTCGGCCTGGAGCGGATCGACCTGCTCGGCCACTCGGCGGCCGGCAACCTGGCCACCCTGTACGCCGCCGCCCACCCCGAGCGGATCCGCTCCCTCGTCCTCGTCACCTCCGCGAGTCGCGCGCTCGGCGTCGGCACCACCGACGAGGAGTGGGACAAGGCGCTCGAGGTCTTCGCCGACCGGCCCTGGTACGCGCGGGCCAGGGCCGCGCTCGACTCGATCGGTCCGAACACCCCGCTGACCGGTGTCCGCGAGATCGTCGCGCCCTTCGCGTACGGCCGCTGGGACGCGGCCTCCCAGGAACACGCGGCCCGTGAGGCCGAGCAGATGAACTGGGAGGCCGCCCCCGCCTACCACGGCGAGGGCGCGTACACCCCGGAGGCGACCCGTCGCGCGATCACCGCGCTCACGGCGCCGGTCCTCGTCCTGGCGGGGGAGTACGACGCCGGCCCCACCCCGGCCAAGGCCGCCGAGGCCGCCGCCCTCTTCCCGGACGCCGAGCTGGTCGTCCTGCCGGGCGCCGGACACTTCCCGTGGGTGGACGACGCGGAGGCGTTCGTCCGCACCCTCGCCGCGTTCCTCGACCCGGAGGTCCGTACCGTCACGGTGGACGGCGTCCGCCTCGCCTACCGGGTACGGGGCTCCGAGGACGCCCCGCCCGTCGTCCTGGTCCACGGGCGGGGCGAGAACAGCACCACCTGGACGCGGATAGCGGCGGAGCTCGCCGCCGACCACCGGGTGTACGCGGTCGACCTGCGCGGCCACGGACTCAGCGACCGGCCCGGCACCTACGGCTTCGACACCTTCCGCGACGAACTCGGCGGCTTCCTCAAGGCCCTCGGCCTCGCCGGCGCCACCGTCGTCGCCCACTCGATGGGCGGCGGGGCCGCCTGTCTCCTCGCGGCCCGGGAACCGGACCTCATCGGGCGGCTCGTCCTGGAGGACGTCCCCGTGTTCTTCCCGCTCGATCCGCCGCGCCCCCCGGCCGACCGCCCCGAGGGTCCGCTCGGCTTCGACTGGGAGATCGTCCCGTCCACCAACGCCCAGCTGAACGCCCCCGACCCCGCCTGGCGCGAGGAACTCCCCGCCATCACGGCCCCGACCCTTCTCGTGGCGGGCGGCCCGACCAGCCATGTCCGCCAGGACCAGCTGGCCTGGCTGGCCGACCGCATCCCCGACGCCCGGCTCGTCACCGTCGGGGTGGGGCACCTCGTCCACACGGACGCCCCGGAGGAGTTCCTCGCCGAACTGCGGGAGTTCGGACTCTAGGGGGACTCCCGGCGGATCGGCCCCTGTCGATCGCGTCGTCGTGAGGCAGCCGAGGTCACCCGCCGTGGCGCTCCTGGGCGGCCATCACCTCGTCGCCGTGCTCGAAGGCCCACGCGCCGAAGGCGTCGATAGGACCGAGCAAGGTCCGTCCCAGGTCGGTGAGTTCATAGCTGATCCTGGCCGGCGTGCCGTCCTCGACGTGCCGCTCCACCAGGCCGTTGAACTCCAGCCGCCGCAGTGTCTCGGTGAGGACCTTGGAGCTGATGCCGCCGATGCGTTCGCGGAGTGCGCCGTGGCGGCTCGGGCCCTGCCGCAGGGACCAGAGCACCACGGCGTTCCAGGTGTTCGACAGCAGGTCGAAGGCGAGGCGGGCGCGGCAGTCGGCGAGGTAGGCGTCGTGAGTCACGTACCAGATGGTGCCCGACCGCCTTCCTAGTGTCGTTCCCGAGGCGCTGAAGGACAGCGCCGAGAGGGGATGGACGATGAGGATCGGCGTACTGGGAACGGGCAACATGGCGGACGCCCTGGCCACCCACTGGGTACGGGCGGGACACGAGGTGCTCGTCGGGGGCCGCGACGAGAACAGGGCGCGGCGTCTCGCGGGCCGCCTGGGCGGCGGAACCGGATACGGGAGCCTGCGCGCGGCGGCCGGATTCGGCGACGTGGTCCTCGCCGCGCTGCCGTACGGGGCGGGCGAGGAGGTCGTCGGCGAGCTGCGGGCACCCCTGGCCGGGAAGGTGCTGCTCGACTGCTCCAATCCCGTGGGACCCGGCTTCCGGCTCCTCACGGACGGCGGCCCCTCGGCCGCGGGGCTTCTCGCGGCCGCCGCCCCCGACGCACGGGTCGTCAAGGCCTTCAACCTCTGCCACGAGGACGTGTGGAGGATGGACCCTCCCGTCTTCGACGGGCAGCGTCTGGCCGTCCCGGTGTGCGGCGACGACGACACCGCGCTCGCGCTCGTACGGCAGTTGGTCCGGGACGCGGGCTGCGCACCGCTGACCGGGGGCGGCCTCGACAGGGCGGGGCTCCTGGAGGCGACGGCCGCGCTCTACATCGGGCTGTGGGTCGGGGAGAACGCGGACGCCCGGGCGATGGCGCCGCCCCTGGCGTTCGCGACGGGGCCGGGAGAAACGCCGTAGGGCTCCTGGATGTGTTGATCACGAGCGTGGTGCCCCGCGCCGTTCATGGGCCGATCGGCCCATGAACGGCGCGCCTCGGTCGTGGGCGCGGACGCCGGTGGAGGATCGGAGGGGCGCCGCCCTCGGACGGTGCCCGGCAGCGCAACGGCGCGATACGACAGGAGCCAGGTGTGACCACTCGTCTCAACCCCTACCTCAACTTCTCCGGCGACGCGAAGCAGGCCCTGGAGTTCTACAAGCAGGTCCTCGGGGGCACCCTCAGCCTCAACACGTACGGCGGGTTCGGCGCCGAGGCGCCGCCCGGATACGCCGAGAAGATCATGCACGGCATGCTGGAGACGCCCAGCGGCTTCACGCTGATGGGCGCCGACAACCCGCCGGGGACGGAGAAGCCGGGGAAGGGCTTCGCGGTGAGCCTGAGCGGCGACGACGCCGAGGAGCTGCGCGGCTACTGGGAGAAGCTGTCCGAGGGCAGCGCCGTCTCGGTCCCCCTGGAGAAGCAGATGTGGGGCGATGTGTTCGGCATGTGCACGGACAAGTTCGGGGTCACGTGGATGGTCAACATCACCGAGGCGGGCTGAACCGGCTCCGGTTCGCAGACGTTCCCGCGGAGAACGCGTGACGCGCCTCAGGCGCCTGACCCGCCTGCCGGGTTCGCGTCCGCCTCCACCGCCACCGTGCGGGCCCAGCGGTAGTCCGCCTTGCCGCTGGGGGAGCGCTGGATGCGGTCGGTGAGGACCAGCTGGCGCGGGACCTTGTACCCCGCCAGGCGGGGACGGCAGTGGGTCTGGAGGGTCTCCAGGTCCAGCGGCGGGGCGTCCGCGCGGAGCTGGACGACCGCGGCGACGTGGTTGCCCCAGCGGGCGTCCGGCACTCCGGCGACCAGCGCGTCGTACACGTCGGGGTGGGACTTGAGGGCCTGCTCCACCTCCTCCGGATAGACTTTCTCGCCGCCCGTGTTGATGCACTGGGAGCCGCGCCCGAGGACGGTGACCACCCCGGTCTCGTCCACGGTCGCCATGTCGCCGAGGAGCACCCACCGGACCCCGTCCCGCTCGAAGAACGTCTCGGCGGTCTTCTCCGGGTCGTTGTAGTAGCCGAGCGGCACGTGGCCGCGCTGCGCCAGCCGGCCGATCTCGCCGGTGGCGACGGGGGTACGGGTCACAGGGTCGACGACCTGGGTGCGTTCGTTGACGTGCAGCCGGAAGCCTCTGGCGGGGCCGGAGTCGTCGGTGGCGCGGCCGTTGGAACCGGACTCGGTGGAGCCGAAGTTGTTGAGGAGGAGCACGTTCGGCATCAGCTCCTGGAGCTGGGCCCGTACGGTCTCGGACATGATCGCCCCGGAGGAGGACAGACTGAACAGTGCGGAGAGGTCCGTGCCCTTCAGCGGCCCGCGCAGCGCGTCCACGAGCGGCCGCAGCATCGCGTCCCCGACCAGGGAGATGCTGGAGACCTTCTCCTTCTCCAGGGTGCGGAGGACTTCCTCCGGGACGTACTTGCGGTGCAGGACGACCCGCTGGCCGTAGTTGAAGGCGATGAACGCGGTCAGCGTGGAGGTGCCGTGCATCAGCGGCGGCGCGGGGAAGAACGTGATGCCGGCGCCGCCGGCGGCGACCCGCTCGGCCAGCTCCTCGGGGCGCTTCACCGGTTCGCCCGAGGGATCGCCGCCGAAGAGCCCCGCGAAGAAGAGGTCCTCCTGGCGCCACAGGACACCCTTCGGCATCCCGGTCGTGCCGCCGGTGTAGATGATGAAGAGGTCGTCGGCCGAGCGGGGCCCGAAACCGCGTGCGGGTGAGCCGGTGGCCTCCGCCTCGGCGTACGGGACGCAGTCGAGGTCGGCCGCTCCCTCGGGTAGGGCGCCCACCCGCACGAGGTGCCGCAGCTTCTCCGTCTGCGGCAGCGCCGCCGCGACCCGGTCGGTGAACTCGGCGTCGAAGACGAGCGCGGCGAGGTCGGCGTCCCGGTAGAGGTAGACGAGCTCCTCCTCCACGTACCGGTAGTTGACGTTGACCGGCACGATCCGTGCCTTGAGGCAGGCGAGGACGGTCTGCAGGTACTCGATGCCGTTGTAGAGGTGGAGGCCGAGGTGCTCGCCGGGCCGGATGCCCGCGTCGGTGAGGTGGTGCGCGATCCGGTTGGCGGCTTCGTCGAGCTCGGCGTAGGTGAGCCGACGCTCCTCGCCCGTCCCCGGATGATCGACGTACACCAGCGCCTCGCGGTCGGGGACCGCGTCGACCACCGATTCGAACAGGTCGGCAAGGTTGTACTCCACCGTTCCTCCTGACCCCGGTTCGCACTGACTCGGCGGTCATTAGAGCGCCGACCGGCGACAGGGGGAAGGGGGTGCGCAGAAGAATCTGACTGAGTGTCAGAAAACTATTGAACTGGACCCCGCGCTACTGCAACCTGTTCCAGAACTGGAGACGGGAGACCCCCATGGGTGGCACTGGTGGCACCGAACACCTCGGCGTACGGCGCGAAGGCGCCACGCTCGTCCTCACCTTGAACCGGCCCGAAGCCAAGAACGCCCTCTCGCTGCCGATGCTCGTCGGCCTCTACGACGGCTGGCTGGAGGCCGACGCCGACGACGGCATCCGCTCCGTCGTCCTCACCGGCGCGGGCGGCTCGTTCTGCGCCGGCATGGACCTCAAGGCCCTGGCGGGCAAGGGAATGGAGGGCGAGCAGTACCGGGACCGGCTCAAGGCCGACCCCGATCTGCACTGGAAGGCGATGCTGCGCCACCACCGCCCCCGCAAACCCGTGATCGCCGCGGTGGAGGGGTACTGCGTCGCCGGCGGCACCGAGATCCTCCAGGGCACCGACATCCGGGTCGCGGCCGCCTCGGCGACCTTCGGACTCTTCGAGGTCCGGCGCGGACTCTTCCCGATCGGCGGCTCCACGGTCCGCCTGCCCCGCCAGATCGCCCGTACTAACGCCCTCGAAATGCTCCTCACGGGCCGCCCGTACTCGGCGGACGAGGCCGCCAGGATCGGCCTCGTCGGCCGGGTCGTCCCCGACGGCACCGCGCTCGACGCGGCCCTCGACATCGCCGAACGGATCAACGCGTGCGGGCCGCTGGCGGTCGAGGCGGTGAAGGCGTCCGTGTACGAGACCGCCGAGATGACGGAGACGGAGGGGCTGGCCGCCGAGCTCAAGCGAGGGTGGCCGATCTTCGACACGGCGGACGCGAAGGAGGGGGCGAGGGCGTTCGCGGAGAAGCGGACGCCGGAGTACCGGCGGGAGTGAGTCGTTCCCCACCCCGCCCCTTCCCGAAACCGGGGGCAAGCCCCCAGACCCCGTACGGCCTGCGGCCGTGCCCTCAAACGCCGGGCGGGCTGAGTTTCCGCCGCTGGGCGGAACTTCAGCCCCGCCTGGGGGTCCCCCCACGCCCGCAAGGGCGTAGGGGGAGTTTGAGGCGCGGGGTCTGGGGCGGAGCCCCAGTTCGGGAAGGGGCGGGGTGGGGAGAAGGCCCGCGCAGCGGCCCCGCCTGCACCGGCACATCACCCCACCCCCTCACCAAGGAGCCCCGCCCCATGACGCCAACCCCCGCCTCCCCGTCGGAGACTCTCCGCGCTCCCCTCGTCGTCGAATTCCCCTTCACCCGCTCCCTCGGCCCCGTCCAGTCCGCCTTCCTCACCGGCCTCCGCGAGCGCACCGTCCTCGGCGTCCGCACCGAGACCGGAGCGGTCCTCGTCCCGCCCGTCGAGTACGACCCCGCCACCGCCGCCGAGCTCCGCGACCTCGTCGAGGTCGGCGCCACCGGCACCGTCACCACCTGGGCCTGGAACCCCGAGCCCCGCCCCGGGCAGCCCCTCCCGACCCCCTTCGCCTGGGTCCTCGTCCGCCTCGACGGCGCCGACACCGCCCTCCTGCACGCCCTCGACGCCCCCGGTCCCGAAGCCGTACGCACCGGTATGCGGGTCCGGATCCGCTGGGCCGCCGAACGCTCCGGCGCCATCACGGACATCGCCTGCTTCGAGCCGTACGACAGTGATCCCGTGGCCGAACCGGGCGCGCACGACGGCCGGTTCACCGACCCCGTCACCGGCATCGTCGCCGCCGCCCGCCTCGACTACACCTACAGCCCCGGCCGCGCCCAGACCCGCTACCTCCACGCCCTCACCGAGCGCCGGACCGTCGGCGAACGCTGCCCCTCCTGCACCAAGGTGTACGTGCCGCCCCGCGGCGCCTGCCCCACCTGCGGCATCGCCACCACCGACCAGGTCGAGGTCGGCCCGCGCGGCACCGTCACCACGTACTGCATCGTCAACATCAAGGCGAAGAATCTCGACATCGAGGTGCCGTACGTCTACGCCCACATCGCCCTCGACGGCGCCGGGCTCGCCCTCCACGGCCGCATCGGCGGCATCCCGTACGACCAGGTCCGGATGGGCCTGCGCGTCGAACCCGTGTGGAGCGAGGACGGCCGCTACCCCGACCACTACCGGCCCACCGGCGAGCCCGACGCCGACTACGACACCTACAAGGAGCTGCTGTGACGCCGCACCGGCCGGACCGAGAGGTGGCGATCGTCGCCTTCGCCCAGAGCGACCACCGCCGCCGCACCGACGACCTCTCCGAGGTCGAGATGGTCATGCCCGTCCTGCACGACGTCCTGCGGCAGACCGGCCTCAGGACCTCCGACATCGGCTTCACCTGCTCCGGCTCCTCCGACTATCTGGCCGGCCGCGCCTTCTCCTTCACGATGGCCCTCGACGGCGTCGGCGCCTGGCCGCCGATCTCCGAGTCCCACGTCGAGACGGACGGCGCCTGGGCGCTGTACGAGGCCTGGGTGAAGCTCCTCACCGGCGAGGCCGACACCGCCCTCGTCTACTCCTACGGGAAGTCCTCGCCCGGCTCCGTCCGCGACGTCCTCACCCGCCAGCTCGACCCCTATTACCTGGCCCCGCTCTGGCCGGACTCCGTCGCCCTCGCCGCCCTCCAGGCGCAGGCCCTCGTCGACGCGGGCGCCACCGACGAACCCGCCCTCGCCGCGATCGCCGCCCGCAGCCGCGAGGACGCCACCGCGAATCCCCACGCCCAGCTGCCCGGCGCCCGCCCCCAGGGCGAGTACGTCGTCCAGCCGCTGCGCACCGGCGACTGCCCGCCCATCGGGGACGGCGCCGCCGCAGTGATCCTCGCCGCCGGCGACCGGGCCCGCGAACTCTGCGCCCGCCCCGCCTGGATCCGCGGCATGGACCACCGCATCGAGGCCCACTCCCTCGGCGTCCGCGACCTCACCGACTCGCCCTCCACCCGCCTCGCCGCCGAACGCGCCGGAGCCTTCGAGGCGCCCGTCGACACCGCCGAACTCCACGCGCCCTTCACCTCCCAGGAGGTCGTCCTCCGCCGGGCCCTCGACCTCGACGAGAGCGTGAGGGTCAACCCGTCCGGCGGAGCGCTCGCCGCCAACCCCGTCATGGCCGCCGGCCTCATCCGGCTCGGCGAGGCCGCCGCCCGCATCCACCGGGGCGACTCCGACCGCGCCCTCGCCCACGCCACCTCCGGGCCCTGCCTCCAGCAGAACCTGGTCGCCGTCCTGGAAGGGGACTCCGATGCCTGAAGAGCCCGTCGCCGTCGTCGGCATCGGCCAGACCAAGCACGTCGCCGCACGCCGGGACGTGTCGATCGCCGGACTCGTCCGCGAGGCCGCCGTCCGAGCCCTGGAGGACGCCGAGCTGACCTGGGCGGACATCGACGCCGTCGTCATCGGCAAGGCGCCCGACTTCTTCGAGGGCGTGATGATGCCGGAGCTCTACCTCGCCGACGCGCTCGGCGCGGTCGGCAAGCCCATGCTCCGGGTGCACACGGCAGGATCCGTCGGCGGCTCCACCGCGCTCGTCGCCGCCAACCTGGTCGCCGCCCGCGTCCACCGGACCGTCCTCACCCTGGCGTTCGAGAAACAGTCCGAGTCCAACGCCATGTGGGGCCTCTCCCTGCCCGTGCCCTTCCAGCAGCCGCTGCTCGCCGGCGCCGGAGGCTTCTTCGCCCCGCACGTGCGCGCGTACATGCGGCGGACCGGCGCGCCCGACGCGATCGGCTCCCTCGTCGCGTACAAGGACCGGCGCAACGCGCTCAAGAACCCGTACGCCCACCTCCACGAGCACGACCTCACCCTGGAGAAGGTGCAGGCCTCCCCGATGCTCTGGGACCCGATCCGCTACTCCGAGACCTGCCCTTCCTCGGACGGCGCCTGCGCGATGGTCCTCACCGACCGGACGGGCGCGGCCCGTTCGCCCCGCCCGCCCGCCTGGGTCCACGGCGGCGCGATGCGCAGCGAACCGACCCTCTTCGCGGGGAAGGACTTCGTCTCGCCGCGGGCGGGCCGGGACTGCGCCGCCGACGTCTACCGACAGGCCGGCATCACCGACCCCCGGCGGGAGATCGACGCCGTCGAGATGTACGTGCCGTTCTCCTGGTACGAGCCGATGTGGCTGGAGAACCTGGGCTTCGCGGAGGAGGGCGAGGGCTGGAAGCTCACCGAGGCAGGGGTGACCGAACTCGACGGAGACCTGCCCGTGAACCCCTCCGGCGGGGTGCTCTCCACCAACCCCATCGGAGCCTCCGGGATGATCCGCTTCGCCGAGGCCGCGCTCCAGGTACGGGGCGAGGCGGGCGAGCACCAGGTCGACGGCGCACACCGGGCCCTCGGGCACGCCTACGGAGGCGGCGCCCAGTTCTTCTCCATGTGGCTCGTGGGAGACACCCCGCCCACCGGCTGAGCCACGCCGTCCGGCCGGGCGCCTACCCTGGCGGTCATGAACGCGGAACGTGATCTGACCCGGCTGCTCGCCGGGATGCGGCCCGAGCTCGACCCCGGCCGCTATGTCTTCACCACGGTGGAGGGCCCCGCCCCGGCCGGGGTCGCCCCGGTGGTCACCGTCGCCGAGGACGAGGGCCTCACCCTCGTCGTACGCCAGGAGGAGGCGGACGCCGCCGCCCTCCCGTACGACTACGTGGCGGGCCGGATCACGCTGCGGGTGCACTCCGCGCTCGACGCCGTCGGGCTGACGGCCGCCGTCGCGGGGGCGCTCGCCGGGGCCGGACTCAGCTGCAACGTGGTGGCGGGCTTCCACCACGACCACCTCTTCGTGGAACACGCGCGCGCGGAGGAGGCTTTGGCCGTTCTCGAACGGCTCACGGATGACGGACCCGGCCTCGGCGACCCTCCGGGGCGCCCTTAGCCGGACTTCAGCGGTGCTCGCCACCGCTCTGCGCCGAGCCGAATGAGCCATGGACGACACGTCGGGATTTTGCTTGCCGTTTGACCGCCCCAGCTCACTCCTTCGGGCGTACGCTGGGACTTTCGCGGGGCCTCCCGTTCGGCACTCCTGACCGTGCGCCGGGCGCGCGCCCCCTGTGTGGGGGTGGAACGTAGCACGTCAGGACGGCGGGTCGGCCCGTCAGGGAGCCGGCCTCTTCGAGCGCGAGGCGGCGCTCACCGCGGCCGAGGAGGCGCTCGACCTCCTGACAGGGCTGGCGGACGAGCCGTTGTGGCCGGTCGCCGTCCCCTCACCCCGCGAGACACGGGGCCCGCACCTGGTCGCCGTCCCCACCGGTGCGTCCACCCAGGACGCCGATCCCGCGACCGGCCCGCGGCCCGTGCCGGCCGACGGCGGCCCGGTCCCCGGCGGCAGGACCGGACTCCGGCCCGTGCCCGACTCCGGCCCCGCGCCGACCCCGGAGCCCCGGCCCGCACCGGGCTCCGAGCTCGGCTCCGCGCCCGACGCGGGGGCCGCTTCCTCCACCCGCCCCCAGGTCGTCCGCCGCGGCGGCATCCTCGCCTACGCCGCCCCCGCCGGCCTCGGCAAGACCACGCTGCTCGCCGAGATCCGGCGCCGCGCCGCCGCCCGCGGCTGCACCGTGCTCTCCGCGCGCGGCGGCGACCAGGAGCAGCGGGTCGCCTTCCACGTCGCCCGCCAGCTCCTCCAGCCGCAGCTGGCCCACGTCACCGACGCCGAACTGCGCGAACGCCTCGGCTCCTGGTACGACATCGTCGGCCCCGCCCTCGGTCTCCGCGCTTCCGCCGAGGGCTCGCCGCCCGACCCGCAGGGTCTGCGCGACGGGCTCGACTGGGTCCTCACCCATCTCGCGGTACGCCGCGCGCCCCTCGTCGTCGTCCTGGACGACGTCCACTGGGCCGACCCCGAATCCCTCGGCTGGCTCGCCGCGTTCGCCCCGCGCGCCGAGGAGCTGCCCATGCTCCTCGTCGTCGCCTACCGACCCGACGAACTTCCCCCGGAGGGCGCGGAGTTCACCGGACACCGGTCCGGACAGCGGCCCCTGGGACTCGCCCCGCTCACCTCGTCCGCCGTGGCCCGGCTGGTTCGCGACCGCGTCGGCGCACACGCCGAGGACAGCTTCTGCCGCGATTTCTGGTCCGTCACCGCCGGCAATCCCTTCGAGGCGGTCGAGCTCGCCGCCAAGGTCTGCGACCGCGGCCTCGAACCCACCGCCGACGGCGCCCACGAGCTCCGCGACCTCTCCGCCGCCCTCAAGGGCAGCGGCCTCGTCACCCGGCTCGAACGGCTCGGCCCCGCCACCGTCCGCCTCGCCTGGGCCTGCGCGGTCCTCGGCACCGAGATCTCACCCCAGCTCGCGGGCGCCGTCGCCGGTCTCGGCGGCGAGGCCGTGGCCGACTGCGCCGCCCGGCTGCGCGAGGCGCGGGTCCTCGCCGAGGCCGAAGAGGCGGACGATCCCCTCCAGTTCGTGCACCCCCTCATCGCGACCACCGTCTACCGGTCCATCCCCGACGCCACCCGCGTCGCCCTGCACGGTCAGGCCGCCTGGTGCGTCATCGACGCCGGACTCGGCCCCACCGCGGCCGCCCGCCATCTCCTTGAGACCCACCCCGAGGGCGACCCCTGGGTCGTCCACCAGCTGCGCGCCGCCGCCGGCGAGAACCTCCGCGCCGGAGCCCCCGACGCGGCTCGCCGCTTCCTCGCCCGCGCCCTGCGCGAGCCGCCCGCCCCCGACGACCGGGCCGCCGTCCTCTACGAACTCGGCTGCTCCTCGCTCCTCACCGAGCCCGCCACCACCGTCAACCATCTGCGAGCCGCCCTGGAGGAGCCGGTCAGCGACCCGGCGCTGCGCCACGGCATCGTCTACCGCCTCGCCCAGGTCCTCGCCCACAGCGACCGGCTCGTCGAGGCCTCCGAACTCCTCGGCGAGGAGGCCCGGAAGGCCCCCGACGCCCGCAGCCGGCTGCGGATGCAGGCGGAGAAGTTCATGTGGGACGCCCTGCGCGCCGACGAACCCGAATCGCCCGCCCGGTCCCGGCGCCTCGCGGCCCTCGCGGACCGGCTCACCGGCCGCGACGTCACCGAGCGGTACATCATCGGGCTCCGCGCCTGGGACGCCACCCTGCGCGCCGAACCCGCCTCGATCGCGCTCAAGGAAGCCGAGCGCGCCCTCGAAGGCGGCCTCACCTGGGCCGACGAGAGCCGGGGCTTCGAGGTGCCGGTCCTCGTGGCCCTGCTCCACCTCTACGCCGACCGCCCCGGCCGCGCCGAGGAACTCTTCGCCGCCGGAACCGCCGAATTCGAGAAGCAGGGCTGGCGCGGGGCGCACCTCGCCTTCGCCTACACCCTCATCGGCTACATCCGCTTCCGGCGCGGCCGTCTGATGGAGGCCGAGGACTTCGCCCGCGCCGGACTCCGCCTCGCCGAGCGCGTCGGCGCCCGCACCCCGGCCCTCTGGTACGCCACCGGCGTCATGATCGAGGTCCTCATCGCCCGCGGCCGTACCGACGAGGCCGTCCTTGTCGCCCGCGAGCACGACTTCGGCGAACCGTTCCCCGCCGCCGTCACCATCCCCGACTGCGAGACCGTCCACGCCGAACTGCTCCTCGCCACCGGCCGCACCAAGGAGGCCGCCGAGGAGCTGGCCGCCGTCGGCAGGCGCCTGGACCCGCGGGGCAAGCGCAACCCCTCCTGCTGCCCCTGGCAGCTCCACCTCGCGCTCGCCGAGGCGGCGACCTCCCCGGCGAAGGCCCTCGCCACCGCCCATGAGGCCGTCGCCCGCGCCCGTCAGTACGGGGCGCCCTCCGCGATCGGCCAGGCGCTCCGCGTGACCGCGGAGGTGTCCGAGCCCGCCGACCGCGTGAAGCTCCTGGAGGAGTCCGTCGACTGGCTCGACCAGTCACCCGCCGCGTACGAGCTGGCCCGATCCCTCGTCGGCCTCGGCGCGGCCCTGCGGCGCACCGAACGTGCCGGGGAGGCCGCCGAGCACCTGTACCGGGGTCTGGAAGCCGCCCAGGACTGCGGCGCCGACGCCCTCGTCGAGGTGGCCAGGGCCGAGCTAGCGGCGGCCGGACTCCGCCCCCGGGCGCTCCACCCCGCGGGCACGGACACGCTCACCGCCCGTGAGCGTGCCGCCGCCGATCTCACCGTCCGCGACCAGGACGCGGCCGCCGTCCTGGGCGTCGACGCCACCACGGTGGCCCGGCTCCTCTCGGCCGTCTACCGCAAGCTCGGAACCGACCGCACGGGCCTCGCGCAGGCCCTCAGGAACACCGGACGGGACCCCGGGGACCCCGCCGGACAGAGCTGACCGCCCGGAGCCGCCCGGCGCGTCGCATCGCGCGCCGGGGCACGTACCATGGCCGTATGTCCTTCCTCCGCCGCCGCAGCGCCGCCACTCCCGCGGGCCCGGACTTCGATGTCCTGGCCATGGACCCGGGGGACTGGCCCGGCAATCTCGGCGCCGGCCTGCTGCCCGCTCCCGACGGCTCCTGCCAGGGTGTCTTCCTCCGGTACGACCTCTTCGGCGGCCGCGGCCCCGCGATGATCATCGGAAATCTGCCCGAGGGCTCCCCGGCGCGCGAGCTCGCCGACGGCCAGATCCCCTTCGAGGTGGCCCAGCTCCTCGCCGCCCTCGAGAACGACGAGCCGGTCGAGGTCCTCGACACCGAGGACGTCCCCGTGATGCAGGGCGACAACCTCCTGATCGTCCGTCGCCTCAAGCTCTCCGAGAGCCGCATCTCCTGCGTCCAGTTCGACCGCAGCGACAACGTCCTCGTCACGATCGCCAGTTGGGACCGGCCGATCACCGACGACCTGTACGCGCTGCTCAAGCCGCTGCCCGCCGAGCTGTTCCAGCAGGGCTGACGGGGGAGCGGGGGCCGATGAGCGCACGCGTCGACAGCTGGATCTGGGCGGTCCGCCTCACCAAGACCCGCGCCCAGGCCGCCGCGGCCTGCCGGGCCGGACACGTCAAGGTCAACGGCGAACGGGCCAAGCCCGCCCAGTCGGTGAAGCCCGGCGACGAGGTCCGGGTCTTCCACGGCGGGCGGGAACGGATCGTCGAGGTCAAGGAACTCCACACCAAGCGGGTCGGCCCCCCGGTCGCCGTCGAGGCGTACGTGGACAACAGCCCGCCCCCGCCGCCGCGCGAGCACGTGGCCGTCGCCGCCGTGCGCGACCGGGGCGCCGGACGCCCCACCAAGCGCGACCGCCGCGAACTCGACGAGCTGCGCGGCCGCCACTCCTGACCGTCGACGGTGGAGCGGCCCGCGGGGCCGCTCCACCCCCGTCTCAGGCCCTGACCGGCCCGAGCAGCTCCGCCATCCGGGCCGCCGAGGTGCCGAGCCCGGTCGGCCCGTGCCGCAGCAGCGCCGTACCGCTGCCCGTGTGCACGTCCTCCGCCGCGTAACGCCGCACCTTCCGGTGCCAGTTGAGGATGCCCGCGAGCCAGTCCTCCAACTCCCGCAGATACGCCGCGAAGGCCGCGCGCCCCGCTGCGTCGAGGCCGAACTCCTGGTACATCAACGGCACTTCACGAGCCTTGAGGTGCTCGTACTGGCGCAGTCGGCCCCGCATCAGGTCGTCGACCATGGCCACCGCCGTCGGGTAGTCGCAGTCGAAGAACTTCTGGAGCACCAGAACGCCGTTGTGCACCTCGCCCTCGACCTCGATCTCCTTCTGGTACGAGAACAGGTCGTTGATCAGCGCCCCGTAGTCCATCACCGCGTTCTCCAGGGCCCGCACGGTACCCGAGCGGTACAGCTCCGGCGGCAGTGCGTCGGCGCGCCGCAACCGGCAGAGCAGCGAGGTCAGTTCGGAACCGAAGGTGCTGCGGCGCATCTCGATGTAGTCGACCGGGTCGGGAACCCGGTGCTGCGCCTGGTTGTGCAGCTCCCAGAGCCAGCTGTCCAGCATGGCGTCGAGCGCGTACCGCAGTTGGGCGCGGGCCTCCGCCGCCATGGGGCCCGCGGTCCGGGCCCAGAGGTCGGCGAGCGAGCGCTCCATAGGGTTCACGGCCAGCGCCGCTCCCGCGGCCGGATCCTCCAGCGTCAGACAGGACTTGAACCGGTCGGTCTGCTCCTTGGCGCCCAGCAGGTTGCGCGAGCGGCCGAAGAAGGCGGGGTAGTAGTCGTCCCCGTAGGTGCCCCAGGTGAGCCACTCCGCGCTGAGCTCCAGCTCCTCCAGGGTGGCGTCCGGGTCGAGCCCGGCCGAGCACAGCGCCAGGTCGAAGCCCTCCGCCATCGGCCGGTCCCAGATGTCGGCCAGGAGCCCGAACCGCTCGGCCCAGTCGAGCGACAGCCGGAGCGCCTCCGCGTGGTGCGGGCTGAGGGTGAGCGGGTACGGCAGGTCGAACTCGGGCAGCAGCGACGGCCCCACCCGCTGGTGCGGCACGTGGGTGAGCGCCCGCAGCCGCGAAGCCGCCGGGCGCCCGAAGAGGGTGCGGATGTCGAGCGCGGAGGTGCCGAGGACCCCTTCGAGGTGCGAAGGGCCGCCGACCATGCCCTCGTTCATGTACCGGCTGGACCGCATGTGCCACTCGTGGCCGCCGGACTGCCAGTCCTGCAGCCCCTTCGCGTACGCCGCGACGGCCGCGCACTCGGCCGCGTCGAGGCCCTTCTCGGCGGCGAGCAACGGCACTTCGGTGAGGGCCGTGTTCTCGAACTGCTGGAGTCGTGAGGTCAGCAGGTCGTTGACGGCGTTCGCCGCCTCCTGGGTCGTACAGCCGAGGAACCTCTCGAGGACGAGCACGCCGTTGCTGTTCTCGCCCTCGTCCTCCACCTCGCGCTGGTACGAGAAGAGGTCGTTGCGCAGGTGGACGGCGTCCGAGAAGGCGTCCCTGAGCACCCGCAGCGGCCGGGAGTACGCCACCCGGGCCGGGACCTCCGCCCCCGCCGCGTACTCGACGAGGCCCGCCGACCAGGGCGCGCCGCCCACCTTCCGCCGCATCTCGATGTACTCGACGGGGTTGGCGACACGCCCGTCGTTGATGTTGTCGAGCTCCCAGAGCGACTCGTACAGCAGGTGCTCCGTCGCCTCCGCGAACCGCACCCGCCACCCCTCCGACATCGAGGGAACGGTCCGGCGCCAGAGGTCGGCGAGCCCCGCCTCGACGGGGTTGGTCGGCTCGGGCATGCCGGCCGACGGGTCCGCCGGCATGAACAGCGGCAGCCGGTCCAGATAGGTCTTGCCGCCCGCCCGGTCCTGGGGTCGCTTGAAGATCTCCAGGAAGTGGTCGTCGAAGAAGAAGACCCAGGTGTACCAGTCGGTGACGAGGTTGAGGGCCTCCTCGTCGCAGTCGGGATGGGTGTACGAGCAGAGCAGCGCGTAGTCGTGCGAGTCGAGGTCGTGCTGCTCCCAGACCCCCGAACCCTCCAGCATCCCCATCTCCCGCGCCCAGTCACGGGTGTGCGTGCGGGCGGCCTCCACATGGGGATTGAGCCGCGCCGGATACGGAACATAGAAATCCGGCATAACGAAGGGCTGAGGCATGTGCTGGGGGGCCTTCCGGTGAGCGGGGGTCTTGTCCGGCCCACCTTTACCCGTCGCCCGTACGGCGCACGCGATCTCCCGAATAGTCCTATGAACGCCGACGGGGTGGTGCCGGATCGTTCATCCGGCACCACCCCCCGGCTTTCGGCCACGTGTCCGTCAGGACTGTGAAACCCGCACGTCAGCGGCCTTCACAAAGGCCACCCGATGGCCGAACTGGATCTGGTAGTACTCCTCCTGACCCCGGACGACCGTGTGCCCGCTGCTGTCGAACACCGGCGCGAAGTAGTACTCGCCCGGGGTCCGGTCGCCCACCACGTACCGCTGGCCGGCGAGCAACCCGTACGGCAGCGGCGACACCGCCTGCACCGGCACACCCGCCGGATACGCCGAGGCCTCCGGGTACGCTCGCCCGTACACCGGCACCGACGCCAGCCCCACACGGGGCGTCAGGACGAGACCCCGCGCGTTCACGGCGGTCGGCTCCTTCGCGGGATTCCGGAACCAGGCCTTCTGCCCGAGGTACCAGATCGCCGTCCAGTCGCCCCGGCGCTCCGCCACCGCGTAGCTCTGCCCGGTCGAGGCGCGAGCCCCGGTGTCGTTGACCCCGGTGGTCGAGTCCTGCCCGCCCGGCCGCAGACCGATGTCCTTCACCAGGGGCGCGTCGGCGCTCGGCCCGGTGTGCAGGCGCACCGCCCCGCTGCCGTGCGGCGCGCACGCCTGGCCCGCCGTGACACAGCCCGTGTAGGCCGGCCGGTGGTCGCCGTAGTCGGGCCGGATCGTCACCACACCCGCGTGGGGACCGGCGCTCGGCGTGATCGGCCGGCCGAGCAGCGTGAAGTAGTGCGCCCAGTCCCAGTACGGCCCCGGGTCCGTGTGCATGCCCCTGATCGTGGACGTCACCGTCCCCGGCACGTTGTCGTGACCGAGGATGTGCTGCCGGTCGAGCGGGATGTCGTACCGGGCGGCGAGGTACCGCACGAGCCGCGCCGACGACCGGTACATCGCCTCCGTGTACCAGGAGTCCGGCGCGGTGAGGAAGCCTTCGTGCTCAAGGCCCACGGACTTGGCGTTCACGAACCAGTTGCCCGCGTGCCAGCCGACGTCCTTGAGCGCCACGTGCTGGGCGATGTGCCCGTCGGAGGAGCGCAGCGAGTACTGCCACGAGACGTACGTCGGGTCCTGCACCAGCTTCAGGGTGACGTCCCAGGTGGCCTCGGTGTCATGGACGACGATGTAGTCGATCGACTGGGACACGGGCCGGTTCGCCCGGTCGTGGTTGCCGTAGTCGCCGTCGCCGAACTCCTCGTACGGCGCGGGGATCCACTCGCAGGCCACCGTGCGCGGACACTCCACGGGGCCGTCGGCGGGCCGGCGCAGGCCGAGGCCGGCGACCTGCGCGGTGTCGGGTGCGACCGCAGGGGCGGCCGCGAGCGTCACCACCTGCCCGCTGTCCGTCGTCCGCGACTCGCCGGACCGGATCACGTCGAACACGTCGTCGGCGTACGTGGCGGCGGTCGCCGAGTCGTCGGCGCCCGAGTACCGCGCCACCGCCCCGTACCAGTCGGCCGGGTCCGCGCTCGCCGGACGGCCGGACTCCCGCTGCGCGGCGGCGAGCAGCGCCGCCCCGCCCTCGATGTTCGCGGCCGTACGAGTGCGCAGCTCCTCGGCCGGGATCCCGGACAGCGCCGACGCCCGCTCCAGGGTGCGCAGCCGCGCGGGCAGCGAACCGGCGGCCGGGACAGGGGCGGGCTCAGCCGCCTCCGCGCCGAGGGAGTGGCTCCCCGCGCCGGAGCGCACGGCGCGCGAGGAGTCGCCGCGCGCGTCCTCCGTCCCCTCCGAGTGGTGCGGGGGCGCCTCGGCGAGCGCCGTCACCGCGTCCGTCAGGTGCATCGGCCCATAGCCACCGGTCACGCTCGGCGCACCACCGTGGGCGTCCCAGCGCGACTGGAGGTAGGAGACGGCGAGCAGCACACTCTCGGGCACGCCGTGCCGCGCGGCCGCCCGAGCGAACTGTTCCTGGAGGGCACTCGCCTCGGGCACCTCGGCACCGGCCGGTGGGGCGGCGGACAGCAGCGGCAGCAGCAGGGCGGCGGACGCGAGGACGCCCACGGTCTTCGGCAGGCGACGACGTGACGGCGGACTTCCGAGGGACGCGGAACGGAGCAAGGCAGCCTCCAGGGGCGGGGGGGGGTGACACCGGGGCGTGCGGGGACCGAACCCGTACAGGGGTATCGGCTCCCGGACGATCCGTCAATCACGCATACACCACGGGAAGTTCCCACGTCAGAGCGGGAATGGAGGCCATCTGGCGGAGTTTCGCGGAGACGGGTCCCGGGCCTGGGACGCGTCAGTGGAGTGGACCATTGGCTCGCCTCGCCCGGGGCGGAGATGCCAGTGCGCCGCGTCCCGGTGTGTCGGCACCGGGCGCACGGCGCACCCCCCCCGTGTCGTCGGTCGGGCCCGCCGTTCAGCGCGTCCCGACCGCCGCGCGCACGGCCCGCCGTGCCATGGCGCAGTCGTCGTGCAGCCGCCTCAGGAGCAGCCGCTGTTCCTCACCGGGCGCGAGCGCGCCCGTGGGCACCGGTACGGAACCGGCAGGCGGAGCCTCCTTCATGGTGCGCTGCACCGCCGTCTCGTAGGTCCGGATCTCCCGCGTCAGCACGATCATCAGGTTCACCAGGAACGCGTCCCGGGAGGCCGGGCCCGCCTGCTGGGCGAGCTGACTGATCTGGCGCCGGGCGAGCGGTGCGTCGGCGAGCACCGCCCAGAGGGTCGCCAGGTCGTAGCCGGGCAGGTACCAGCCGGCGTGCTCCCAGTCGACGAGGACCGGTCCGGCGGGGGAGAGGAGGATGTTGGAGAGCAGGGCGTCACCGTGACAGAACTGGCCCATGCCCTGGCGGCCGCCCGCGTGCGCCAGACCGTGCAGCAGCTTCTGCAGGTCGTCCCGGTCCCGGTCGGTGAAGAGACCGAGCTCGTGGTAGCGCGCGATACGGGTGCCGTAGTCCAGCGGTGCGTCGAACGTCCCGGCCGGCGGCCGCCACGCGTTGAGCCGGGCGATCGCGCCGAGCGCGGCCCGCACGTCGGCGCGGGGCGGAGCCTCGACGGGGTGGCGCGAGAGCGCCGCCGCCCGTCCGGGCATCCGCTCGATCACCAGCGTGCAGTTCTCCGGGTCGGCCGCGATCAGCCGTGGCGCCCGCACCGGCGGACGGTGGCGGACGAAGGAGCGGTAGGACGCTATCTCGTGCCGGAACCGCTCGACCCACGCGGGGGAGTGGTCCAGTAAACACTTCGCGACCGCCGTGGTCCGCCCGGTCGTTCCGACGATCAGTACGGAACGCCCGCTGCGCCGCAGCACCTGGACCGGATTGAACTCCGGGCAGATGCGGTGGACGGAGGCGATCGCGATCTTCAGCTGCGCCCCCTGAGGGCCGGACAGATCGATTCTCCCGCTGATCGGCTGGGTACCCGTGCCGGCCACCCAGCGCCTCGGCCGTACGGCCTGCGGGGCGGGAGCGAGGTAGGGACCGGCGCCGGCCGGGACGATGCGGTGCTGCGGCCGGGGCGGGGCGGACACGGAGGACGATGCTGTGTACATGGGTGACAGATCCCTTCGTGTGCCGACGAGTTGCGTGCGTCGCCCCGCCCGCCCCCGGTCCGCACCCTGGGGAATGAGGGCCGGTCGGCGGGGCGGGGTGGCGCGTTCCTACCTGACACCCGGGTGCGGGTGGCGGAACATCTCGCGCACCCTGGCGAAGCCTGGCGAATTGTCGCCAGGCCTATGACAGAGGGCTACTGTCAACTCAGCCGAGAACCTGGGGGCTTAGACGTGACCGGACAAACCAACACCCGCCTGGCAGACCTGTTCGGCCTGGCCGGATGGTCCAAGGGCGAACTCGCGAGACTCGTCAACCGGCAGGCGGCGGCCATGGGCCACCCCCAGCTGGCGACCGACACCTCGCGGGTGCGGCGGTGGATCGATCGGGGCGAAACCCCGCGCGATCCCGTCCCCCGGGTGCTGGCAGCACTGTTCACCGAGCGACTCGGCCGTGTCGTGACCATCGAGGACCTCGGGTTCGTACGACACGGGCGCAGCGGAAAGCGGCAGGACGTCAGGAAGACGGAGAACCCTGACGGGCTGCCCTGGGCACCCGATCGTACGGCGGCGGTCCTCACCGAATTCACGGGAATGGACCTCATGCTCAACCGACGCGGCCTGGTGGGCGCGGGTGCCGCGCTTGCCGCCGGCTCCGTACTCAGCAATGCCATGCACGACTGGCTGCAGACCGACCCCACTCGCCAGGGTGCCCCCCAACGGGCCACCGATCCCCTCCACGCCGACCCCGCTGGGTTCGACCGCTACGAGGCCGCCCCCATCGGATCGGAGGAGATCGAGGCTCTGGAGCACTCGGTGGAGGTGTTCCGTGCCTGGGACGCCTCCCGGGGTGGCGGTCTCCAGCGCAAGGCCGTGGTGGGCCAGCTCAACGAGGTGGGCGGCATGCTCGCCTACCGCCACGCCGACCACCTTCAGCGACGCCTCTGGGGTGTCGCCGCCAACCTGGCCGTCCTGGCCGGCTGGATGTCCCACGACGTGGGCCTCGAACCCACGGCACAGAAGTACTTCGTGATCGCCGCCCACGCGGCCCGCGAGGGCGGCGACCGGCCGCGGGCCGGCGAGGCACTGTCCCGGGCCGCCCGCCAGATGGTGCACCTGGGCAGGCCCGACGACGCCCTCGACCTCATGAAGCTCGCCAAGGACGGCTCGGGCGAACGCGTCCTGCCCAGGACCCGGGCCATGTTCCACACCATCGAGGCCTGGGCGCAGGCCTCGATGGGCCGCGGCCAGGCCATGCGCCGGACCCTCGGCGAGGCCGAGGACCTGTTCGTGTCCGACCGGCGCGACGAGAAGAACCCCAGCTGGATGCAGAACTTCGACGAGGCCGACATGCACGGCATGCAGGCCCTCGCCTACCGCACCCTGGCGGATCACGACCCGGCCGCGGCCGTCCCCGCCCAGCGCCACGCCAAGCTGGCGCTCGAACTGCGGCGCGGGGGTCACGACCGCTCGAAGCTCTTCGACCACATCTCGCTCGCCTCGGCCTGCTTCATCGCCGACGATCCCGAGCAGGCCGACCGGTACGCCCGGCTCGCCCTGATGTCCATGGGGGAGACCTCGTCCCACCGCACGTGGGACCGACTCCGGGAGATGTACCGGCTGACCGGGCAGTACGCCGGTTACGCGAAGATCGAGCACCTGCGCGAGGAGATCGAACTGGCCCTGCCGAGGTCCCCGGTCAACCGACCGAGGACGGGGCAGGCCTGAGGGGCCGAGCGCCGGGGGCGGGTGGGGGAGCCCCACGCGCGGGCGTGCTTCCGTGCGGGTGGGCTACCGTGCTGCCGTGCCACAGCGTCGTGGCGCGCCGGTGCGCGAGGCCGTGGTTGCGCTGCTGCGGCAGGTCCAGCGGCCGGTCGTCGCCCGGTGGTTCAGTGTCCGACCCGGACCACCATCACACAGGCGTCGTCCTCGCGCTGCTCCTCGCCGAACTCCTCGACCACCGCACGCACACCGTCCTGGGCGTCCCGCGCCCCGATGAGCCGCCCGCCGAGCGCGAGCAGCCGGCGCGTGCCCGTGTCGTCCTCCGGACCGCTCCCACGGGTGAGGCCGTCGGTGTGCAGGACGAGCAGGTCACCCGGGAGCAGCCGCGTTTCGGCCTCGCTGTACACGGCGCCGGTCGTGGCCCCGAGGAGAACACCCTCGGGCCGCCGGAGAACGTGCCCCGTCCCGTCGCGGAACAGCAGCGGGGCGGGGTGGCCGGCCTGCGCCCAGGTCAGTCTCTGGGTGACCGGATCGTAGCGGCAGCACATCGCACTGCCGAGCGCGGGCTGGACGGAGGTCTCCAGGAGCTGGTTGAGGTGACCCATCAGGGCGGCGGGCCGGATCCCGGCCACGGCCATGCCGCGCAGCGCGCCGAGGAGCATGGCCATCGACGAGGTCGCGGCGACCCCGTGGCCCGTCAGGTCACCGACGGTGAGCAGCGCGTCCCCGTCGGGCAGGGCCAGCGCGTCGTACCAGTCGCCACCGATCAGACCGATGCTGGCGGCCGGGAGGTAGTGGGCGGCCACGTCGAGCGGGGCGGGGCCGTCGTGGGCGAAACGGAGCGAGCCGCGCCACGGTGGGAGCACCGCCTCCTGGAGCTGGACGGCGACCCGTCGCTCGGTCTGCTCGATGTGGCGGCTGCGCTCCAGGCTGTCCCGGCTCTCCCGGACCGCCCGCTCGCTGCGCCGCAGTTCGCTGACATCGCGGAGCACGGCCCACATCGAGGCGGTGCAGCCGTCGGCGTCGAGGACGGGCTCGCCCGTCATGTGCACGGTGCGCACGCAGCCGTCGGTCCGCACGATCCGGAACTCGCCGTCGATCGGCTTTCCGTCGATCAGACAGTCCGTCACCATGCCCTGGAGGACGGGCTGGTCCTCGACGAAGACCATCGTGGGCATCTCGTCCAGCGACATCGGGCCGCTCTCGCGCGTACGTCCGAAGATCTGGAACAGCTCTTCGGACCAGCTGACCTCGTCGGTCAGGAGGTTCCACTCGGCGCTGCCGACGCGGGAGAGCAGGGAGCCGGTGCGCTGGGGGGCGATCTCGCCGTACGCGGTGCCGGGGGCGGTGGGTAGCGCGGTGTCGGGGACCGTCTCCGTGGGTTCCTCGGTGCCGACCTGCTCCGGAACGCCCGCACGGAGCTGACCCAAGTGGGCGCCGAGGTCGTCGAGTTGGTGAACGGCCAGGTCGCACAGGGCGCGCTGCCAGCGCTGCTGGGGGTCGTCGTCGTTCACCACGGCTTCCCGGCGCACGGCGACGAGCTCGCCGCGCAGGCGGCGGGTCTGTGAGATCAGCGCGTCCACCGCGCCCGGCTCCGGCTGCTGGGCGGGGTGATCCGCGAACAGTGGGGACGGCATGTCGTACTCCGATACAGGCGCGGCGCGGCCAGGCCAGGTGTGAAAGTGAGGCCCGTACAAGACTGTTGCACAGCCCGGGACGGCCCGTAAGAGCTTTGGCAACACTCGATCCGGTGGTGCTTCTGGCATATGTCAACGGCCCAGCGATTATCGGCCAGGGCACGACGGGTTACGGTGCGGGGGTGGTGAACGACGACGGAATCGGCACGGTGGGCACGGGCACGGCGGTCACGGGCGGGGCGGCCACGGGAACGCGAACGGGCACGACGGGAGTCCCTGGGACCGTAGTTACAGGTGTTGCGCATGGGACTCGTACGAGTGTGCCGGGGGTGACGGAAGGGGCGTTCCCGACCGCGTCGGACACCGCGCGTACGGGCCCCGGCACAACGGCGGCCGCCGCCAGCGGCACCGCCTTTCTGCTCGCCGCGGCGCCCGCCGGGCGCGGGCGCGCCATGGACGCCGCGTCCGTGCTGCCGGCCCTCGCCGCCGTGCCGCCCGGCGTCCTCACCGGAACCAGCACCGCCACGCTCGTCGAACTCGCCGATCCGCTCGACCCGCAGACCGTCCTCACCCGCCTGCGCGCCGCCGCGGCGAGCCCGGGCCCGCTCGTGCTCTGCCTCGCGGGGCAGCTCCATCTCGACCGCCGGCAGCAGCTGCCCCACCTCGCCCTCGCCCGCACCACCCCGGCGACCCTCCGCTACACGGCGCTGCCCTGGCACTGGCTCGCCGTCGAACTCGCCGCCCGCGCCCCCGGCACCACGACCGTCGTCGCGGACCTCGCGGCGGACCCCGCCGTATGGGAACGCCTCACCACCACACCGGACTTCCTGCACCTGGGACCGGGGCCGACCCTCTACGGCAGCGTGACGCCCGCCCCGCGCAGGGGCGAGCCGCTCGCCCCCGCCTATCTGCGGTCCTGGGCGGAACTCTGGCGCTCCGGTGCCCGCCTCCCGTACGCCACGCTCCACGCGGAGTCCGCCGCGCAGGCGGCCGGGGCCGTGCCGGAGTCGTTCCTCCTGGCACCCGCTCCCGCTCCCGTGCCGGTCGTGGAGCAGGACCCGCACCCCGCGATCCTGGCCGCCGCGACGGCCGGACGGCACGGCGAGGCGGCGGCGGTGGCCGCGGCCTGGGAGCGCGAGGCCCTGCGCCGCCACGGGCCGCGGTCCGCGGAGGCCGTCCACTGGACGGAGGTACGGGCCGACCTCGCCCGCCTCGCCGGTGAACCCGCCCGCAGCTGCGAACTGTGGCTCTCCGCCGCCGAAGCCCGGCTGGGGCTGGGACAGCGCACGGACGACCCCGACGTCGAAGGGGCCGTGGACCGGGCTCACCACCAGTGGGAACGGATCGGCGACCGGGCGAGGGCCCGCGCCCTCGGCCCCCTGCTCATCGGCATGCGGCAGCGGGTCCCGGGCCGCCGGCCCGGAGCCCTGGCCGCCCTGACGCGACGCATGGCGGACTGAGCCGGCTCCGGGAGCCCGGAGCCGGCTCCGCCGGTGGTGCGTAGCCTCGCGGGCAGCGAGAAGCCCCCGCCGACCGTGGCCGACGGGGGCGATCACCTAGTGGTCGAGGCCGCTCCCGCCCGAGGTGGGGAGGACGACCCGGACGCCGAACTCGTAGGTGCCGGTCGCCTGCGCGATGCCGATGAACAGCAGGGCGAAGTGTTCCTGGCCCCGCGCCGTCGCGATCCCGCCCAGGTCGAGCAGCGCGTCGTCGGCCCAGCCGAGGTCGCCGAGCAGACCGCGCACCACCTTCTTCGCCTCCGCGTCCTCGCCCGAGAGGAACACCGTGGACGGACCCTCCAGGGAGTCCGGCGCGATCATCACCTTCCGGTCGATCGTGCAGAGCGTCTTCACCACCCGCGTCTCCGGGAACGCCCGCTGGATCTCCTCGCCCAGGCTGACGCCCGGATGCGAGAGCGATCCGTCCTCCAGGAAACCGACCCCGACGTCAAGAACGACCTTCCCGGCGAGGGCCTCCGCGCCGATCGTGTGCAGCAGCGCCACGGAGGCCGTGCCCGGGGTGGCGTTCACCAACACCTCGGCGTGCGCCGCCGCTCCCGCCGAGCTGTCGACCCGTGATCCCGACGCGGTGAGTTCCTTCAGCTCCGCGAGCAGCTCCGGGTCGTCCGGCCGACGTGATCCGACGACCACGTCGTGGCCGGCCCGCGCCCACGCCGACGCGAGTGCCTGTCCTACGTTTCCCGTACCGAGAATTCCGATTCGCATGAGCATCATCCTGGCGCCGCCGACCCCACCGGCACGTCGGCCCGTGGACCGTACCTGTGTACGCCCCTCGTCCTAGGCCGGATGACCGGCGACCCGGGTGGGGCTGAGATGATCGGAGATATGCCCACCTCTCCGGCCTCAGCCCCTGCACCGGGCACCGCTCCCCTCGCCACCGAGCGGCTCCGGCTGCGCCCCGTACGCGCCGCCGACGTGCCGGCGATCACCCGGCTCTGGACGGACCCCGAGGTCAGGCGGCATCTGGGCGGGCCGGTCACCGAGCAGGTCGTACGGATCCGGCAGCGGCGCGTCGTCGGGGCGCCCGGCGTGTACGCGGTCGTGCGGGCGGTCGACGAGGTGCTGCTCGGGCTCGTGACGGTGGAGCCCGGGGCGCGGGAGGGGGAGACGGAGGTCTCGTACCAGTTCCTGCCCGAACACTGGGGACACGGTTACGCGCGCGAGGCCGTCGCCGCCGTCGTCGAGGCCACGCTTCTCGACACCCCCACCGTGGTCGCACTGACCCAGGAGGCGAACCGGCGCTCCCGGCGGCTCCTGGAGGCCGTCGGCATGACCCACGTCTCCTCGTTCGTCGAGTACGACGCCCACCAGGTCCTCTACCGGCGCAGCCGCTGACCCCGGCGGCTCCAGGGGCTCACCCGACCTTCTCGCCGGCCGCCAGCTTCGCCATCATCCGCTCAAGCCGCTGCGCCCGGCCCTTCTCCGTGCGGGCCTGCCAGAGCCGCATGATCACCAGATACTGGTCGGTCTTCCCGAGCCCCTCGTAGAACGCCCGTGCCCCCGCGTCGGCCGCCAGCGCCGCCGCGAGGTCGTCGGGTACGGTCGCCTCCGCCTGCGACGGGTACGCGGACTCCCACCGACCGTCCGCCTGCGCGGCCCTCACCTCGGCCAGGCCGGGCTCACGCATCCGGCCCGCCGAGGTGAGCGCCGCGACCTTGCGGACGTTGACCTGCGACCAGAGGCTCCGGGACCGCCGCGGAGTGTACTTCTGGAAGTAGTAGGCCCCGTCCCCGCCCTTGCGCTGTCCGTCGATCCAGCCGAAGCACAGCATGCAGTCGAGGATCTCCGGATTCGTCAGCGACTCGCCCCCCTTGCCCTTCTTGGCGATCCGCAGCCAGACCCCGGGCCGGTCGGCATGGTGGCTCTCCAGCCACGCCTCCAGCTCCGCGGCCTTCGTGACGGTCATCAGCTCAAGTCCCTCGTACTGCTCCACCGGACCCGTCCCCCTGCTGTCGTCGGTCTTCGTCGCTCGGTGCCACGGAACCCGTCCGCAGCACTCGTGACCAAGATATTGACATCGACGGGAGGCCGGTCGTAACTTGCCAGCAACGTTGAACTAACGCGCGTTATTAAAGCGCGTAACCCGGAGGATCCCGTGGCAGCCCACAGCGCTCGCAACATCACCATGAGTGATGTGGCCCGTCATGCGGGCGTGTCGCGCACCACCGTCTCGTTCGTCCTCAACGACCGCCCCGGCGCGGCCATCCCGGACGCGACGCGGCAGCGGATCCTGGCCGCGATCGACGAGCTCGGCTACCGGCCGAACGCCGGCGCCCGGGCACTCGCCGCCAAACGCAGCGAGTGGTACGGGCTGATCACCGAGATCGTCACCGCACCCTTCGCCGTCGACGTCATCAAGGGCGCCCAGGACCGCGCCTGGCTCGACCGCAAGTTCCTGCTGATCGCCGCGAGCGAGGGCGACGCGGCCCAGGAGGCCGCCGCTCTCGACAAACTCCTCGAACAGCGGGTCGAAGGACTGCTCTACGCCACGACCTGGCACCGGGCGGTCACCCTCCCCAGGGCGGCCCGAGAGGTCCCCACCGTCCTGGTCAACTGCTACGACGCCGAGGGCGAACTGCCCTCCGTCGTCCCCGACGAGGTCGCCGGCGGTCACCGCGCCGCCCGCCACCTCGTGGAGGCCGGGCACGAGCGCATCGGGTTCATCAATCTCGACCCGGACATCCCGGCCGCCCTCGGCCGACGCGAGGGATACGAGCGGGCCCTGCGTGAGGCGGGCCTTCCGTCGGATCCGTCGCTGGTCGTCTCCGGCCACGCGACGGCCGACGGCGGCTACAGCGCCGCCTGCGCACTGCTCGACCGCGCCGACCGGCCGACCGCGCTCTTCTGCGGCAACGACCGGATGGCGATGGGCGCGTACGACGCCATCAAGGAACGTGGGCTGCGGATTCCCGACGACGTGGCCGTGGTGGGCTACGACAACCAGGAACTCATCGCCGCCTATCTGCGGCCCAAACTGACCACGCTCGCCCTGCCGTTCGAGGCGATGGGCGCCAAGGGCGTGGACATGCTGGCCGCTCTCGCAGCGGGGCAGCCGCTCGACACCCGCAGGGTGACGGTCGACTGCCCGCTGCTCGAACGCTCGTCGGTCTGACCGCGAATCAGCTCCGTCGAGTCTTCTCCACCCGTCTTCGTCAGGTGTGTTGAAGAGAGGAAAGAGCCACCATTATGACACCCTCCCCCGTCCGCGGCCGATCCCCGCGGCGGCTCCGCCCCGCGCTGCTCGCGGGCGCCACGGCGGCCGTGCTGCTCCTGACCGGCTGCTCCGGCGGCGCGGGAGCGGGCGGCGCCGGAGACACCTCCGGCGACCAGCTCCTCACCGTGCCGCGCGAGGACATGGGCACCTTCACGCGGAACTTCAACCCGTTCTCGCCGAAGGCCGCCCCCATGACCAAGGAAGCGGTCTACGAACCGCTCATGATCCACAACCCGGCCGACGGCGCCGACACGCCGTGGCTCGCCACCGCATGGACCCAGGCCCCCGACGGGAGGTCCCTGACCTTCACCCTCCGCGAGGGCGTGACGTGGTCCGACGGCGAGCCCTTCGGCGCCGAGGACGTCGTCCACACCTTCGAGCTGCGGAAGAAGCTCCTCGGCGGCTTCGAGTACGTGGACCGGGTCACCGCCGACACCGCGGCGAAGGGCGCCACCGCGAAGGGCACCACCGCGAAGAGCACCCCGCAGAAGGTCACCTTCCACTTCAACAAGCCCTTCTCGCCCTCGCTCTACGAGATCGGCGGGCACTTCATCGTCCCGAAGCACATCTGGTCGAAGATCGCCGACCCCGCCAAGGACACCAACGCCACCCCCGTCGGCACCGGCCCGTACACGAAGGTCGACAAGTTCCGAAGCCAGTCGTACGAGCTCCGCCGGAACCCCTCGTACTGGCAGCCGGGCAAGCAGCGGATCGCCGGCATACGGATGCTCGCCTTCTCCGGCAACGACAGCGCCAACCTCGCCCTCACCAACGGGGAGGCCGACTGGACCCAGGCGTTCGTCCCCGACATCGAGAAGTCCTTCGTCGCACGGAACCCGAAGACCAACCACTACTGGTTCCCCACCACCGGCGCGATGATCAACTGGCAGCTCAACACGGCCAAGGCGCCCTTCGACGACCCCGCCCTGCGCAAGGCGCTCAGCCGGGCCGTCGACCGCGCCAAGATCGCCAAGGTCGCCATGAACGGGTACAGCACCCCCGCCGACTGCACCGGTCTGTCGAACGCCTACGACACCTGGCGCGACAAGACCGTCGCCGCCTCCTGCGACTGGACCAGGTACAGCACGTCGGACGCCGCCCGGGCACTCGACGCCGCGGGGTACAAGCGCGGCGCCGACGGCAGGCGCACCCAGAAGAACGGCAAGCCGCTCACCCTCGACATCTCCGTCGGCTCGGCGTCCTCCGACTGGATCTCCGTCGCCAACATCATCAAGCAGAACCTCGCCGAGGTCGGCGTCACCGCCACCGTGAAGTCCCCGGACTGGTCCGCCGTCGTCTCCTCGTACGAGACGGGCACCTTCGACAGCGGCATCGTGTGGAGCAACAACGGCGCCACACCGTACGAGTTCTACCGCGGCGCCATGGCCACCACCCAGGTCAAGCCCGTCGGCACCAAGGCCACCGAGAACTACCACCGCTTCGGCGACCCGAAGGCCGACAGGCTCATCGACGCCCTCGCCGCCACCACCGACCCGAAGATCCAGCGGGCGAGGGCGAGCGAGCTGCAGAAGCTGTTCGCCGCCGACGCCCCCGTCGTGCCCCTCTTCCCCGGACCCGAGTGGGGCGCGTACTCCGACGCCCGCTTCACCGGCTGGCCGACGAAGGACGAGCCGTACGCGACGCTGTCCAACCGCTCCGTGACCACGGTCCTGGTCCTCACCTCCCTCCGGCCCGTCAAGGGCTAGTCCCGCAGAGAGGCCCCGGCGGCACGCGCCGCCGGGGCCCGTCCCCCCCGACAGGGAGCAGTGCAGTGCGTCTCGTCCTGCGCAACCTGGGGTTCTACCTGATCGCCTTCTGGGCCTCCGTCACCCTCAATTTCCTGCTGCCGCGCTTCATGCCCGGAGACCCCGTCTCCCGGATGTTCGCCCAGGCCCAGGGGACGATGCAGCCCGATCAGATCGCCCAGTTGCAGAAACTCTTCGGTCTCGACGACCGGCCGCTGCCGCGGCAGTACGTCGACTACCTCCACAGCGTCGCCACCGGCGACCTCGGCATCTCCATCTCCCGCTTCCCGACTCCCGTCTCCGAGGTCATCGGCTCCCAGATCGGCTGGACGCTGCTCCTCGGCCTCACCGCCCTGATCGTCGCCGCCCTCGTCGGCAACCTGCTCGGCGTCCTCGCCGCCTGGCGCAGGGGCGGGATCCTCGACTCCGCGCTCCCGCCGCTGCTGATCTTCGTCGGCTCGTTCCCGTACTTCTGGCTGGCCATGGGCGCGCTCTACCTCTTCGGCGTCACCCTCGGCTGGTTCCCGCTGAGGCACGCGTACGACGTCGGCCTCGAACCCGGCTTCGACGCCGCGTTCCTGAGCGACGTCGCCACCCATCTCGTCCTGCCGGCCACCACCATCGTGCTCGTCTCCATCGGCGGCTGGATGCTCGGCATGCGGAACACGATGATCGCCACCGCCGCCGAGGACTACATCACCATGGCCGAGGCGAAGGGCCTCAGCCCCGCCCGGATCATGTTCCGGTACGCCGCCCGCAACGCGCTCCTGCCGTCCGTCACCAACTTCGGCATGGCCCTGGGCTTCATGGTCGGCGGCGCCCTCCTCACCGAGGTCGTCTTCGCCTACCCCGGCATCGGCTACCAGCTCCTCGCCTCCGTCCAGGCCCTCGACTACCCGCTGATGCAGGGCATCTTCCTCACCATCACGGCGGCGGTCCTGCTCGCCAACTTCGTCGTCGACCTCATCCACGTCCGGCTCGACCCACGCGTCCGCGTCCGCTGAGGAGGGACCACCGCCATGCCCGTCCTCGACACCCCGGACACCGCCACCGCCGTGCCCCACGACCCACCGGCCGCCCCGCCGGGCACCGCGCGCCGGCCCCGCAAGAGCCTCGGCCGCCGGCTGCTCGCCGACCGCAAGGCCCGAACCGGGCTCCTGATCCTCGCCGTGTTCGCCCTGCTCGGACTGCTCGCCCCGGTCCTCGCCCCCGGCGACCCGTCCCTCATCACCGACACCGGCGCCACCCCGCCCTCCGCCGACCACTGGCTCGGCACCACCGCCAAGGGCCAGGACGTCCTCGCCCTCACCCTCCGGGGCACCCGCAGTTCGATGCTCGTCGGGTTCACCGTCGGCATCGCCGCCACCCTGGTCGCCCTGCTCGTCGGCCTCGCCTCCGCGTATCTCGGCAAGCTCGTCGACGATCTGCTGACCCTCGTCACCAACGTCTTCCTCCTGGTGCCCGGCCTGCCGCTGCTCGTCATCCTCGCCGCGTTCCTGCCCCCGGGGACGACGACCGTCGTCCTGGTCCTCACCGTCACCGGCTGGGCCGGCTCGGCGCGCGTCCTGCGCGCCCAGGCCACCTCCATCCGCGGCAAGGACTTCGTCGCCGCCGCCGTGGTCACCGGAGAACGCCCGCTGCGGATCATGTTCCGGGAGATCCTGCCCAACATGGCGTCCGTGGTGATGACCACCCTGCTCGGCTGCGTCATCTTCGGCATCGGCGCCCAGGCCGGCCTGGAGTTCCTCGGACTCGGCGACGCCTCAGTCGTCAGCTGGGGCACCAACCTCTACTGGGCGGGGAACGACGGAGCCCTGATGACCGGAGCCTGGTGGGCGTTCGTCCCCTCCGGCCTCGCCATCGCGCTCGTCGCCTTCGCGCTCGCCCTCGTCAACTACGCGGTCGACGAGATCACCAACCCGAGGCTCAGGTCCCGGCGAAGGAGGAAGCAGTGAACGCCCGCCCCCTTCCCGACCCTCGTCCCGTACTCGACGTACGCGGTCTGCGGGTCGAGTACCGCGGCGACGGACGCAGCGTCGTCGGCGCCGACGACGTGTCGTTCACCATCGGCGCCGGCGAGACCCTCGGCCTCGCGGGGGAGTCCGGCTGCGGCAAGTCGACCGTCGCCAACGCCGTCATGCGGCTCCTCAAGCCACCGGCCGAGATCACCGCGGGAACCGTCACCTTCCAGGGCCGGGACGTCCTCGCCATGGACGCCCGCGAGCTGCGCGCCTTCCGCTGGCGCGAGATCGCCATGGTCTTCCAGTCCGCGATGAACTCCCTGAACCCCGTCCTCACCATCGGCGAACAGCTCGGCGACATCTTCACCACCCACGAGAAGCTGCGGAAGCGCGCCGCCCGCGAGCGCTCCGCGGAACTCCTCGACCTCGTCGGCATCGCCCCCGACCGTCTCAAGGCCTACCCGCACCAGCTGTCCGGCGGCATGCGCCAGCGCGTCGTCATCGCCATGGCCGTCGCCCTCAGACCGAAGCTGCTCATCATGGATGAGCCGACCACCGCGCTCGACGTCGTCGTCCAACAGGAGATCATGGCCCAGATCCGCGAACTCCAGCGGGCGCTCGGCTTCTCCGCCCTCTTCATCACCCACGACATGTCGCTGATGGTCGAACTCTCGGACCGCATGGGCGTCATGTACGGCGGACGCCTCGTCGAAATCGCCGACGCCAAAGAGCTGTTCGCGCGGCCCCTCCACCCCTACACCGAGGCGCTGATGAACGCCTTCCCGCCGCTCACCGGACCCCGCAGGGAACTCACCGGCCTCTTCGACGCCCCGCGCACCGCCGACAGCTGCGGCTTCCACGTCCACTGCCCCGAGGACCGCGCCGACTGCTCGACCCACATCCCCGACCTGCGCGAGGTCGCCCCCGGCAGGTGGGCCGCCCTCACGCGCACCGGAGCCACCACGCCATGACACTCCTTCAGATGCGGGGCCTCACCAAGGAGTTCCCCGTCGGCACCGTCTTCTCGCGGCGCCGCGTCCGGGCCGTGAACGGCGTCGACCTCGATCTCGAACGGGGCCGCGTCACCGCTCTGGTCGGCGAGTCCGGCAGCGGCAAGTCCACCATCGCCCGCTGCCTCGCCCGCCTCGAACAGCCCACGTCGGGACAGATCCTCCTCGACGGCGAGGACGTCCTGCGCACCGAACGCCGCCGCGCCTCCCGTACGTACCGGGGCAAGGTCCAGATGGTGTTCCAGGACCCCTTCGGCTCCCTCAACCCCGTCCACCGCATCGACCACTTCCTCACCCGAGCCCTCGTGGTGCACGGCCATCCCGCCGACCGGACCCGGCTCGCCGCCCTCATGGAGGAGGTCGGACTGACCCCGGACATGCTCGACGCGTACCCGCACGAGCTCTCCGGCGGCCAGCGGCAACGCGTCGCCGTCGCACGCGCGCTGGCCGTCGAACCGAGCGTCCTCCTCGCCGACGAACCCACCTCCATGCTCGACGTGTCCGTCCGGGTCGGCGTCCTCAACCTGCTGCGCCGCCTCCGCGACGAACGCGGCCTGTCGATGCTCTACATCACCCACGACCTGGGCTCCGCCCGCTACCTCGCCGACACCACCGCCGTCATGTTCGCCGGTGAACTCGTCGAGGGCGGCGACTCGCTCGCCGTCATGGACGCCCCCGCCCACCCCTACACCCGGCTGCTCCTCTCCGCCGTACCCGACCCGACGCGGGCCGCCGGCTACGACAGGACCGAGCGGGCCCGGCTGCGCGCCGCCGTCCTCGCCCCCGAGTCCTGCCCGTACGACGACGGCACCTGCAGCACCACCACTCCCGTACGCCACACCGTAGGCGAGGACGAGGGCCGGCCGCACTGGGTGCGCTGCCACCTCTACGCGCCCGCCCATGACCTCGCCCACCGCGTGCTCCAGAGCGCGGACTCCCCGGAAGCCGAGATCACCGCCGCATGACCCACGACCTGATCGCCGCCGCGGACACCACTGCCGTGGAGGGCCTCGCCGAGCGCGCCTTCCGCGACCCCCACCGGCCCCGCTACCACTTCACCTCGCCCGGCGGCTGGCTCAACGACCCCAACGGGCTCAGCCACTGGAACGGCGTCTACCACCTCTTCTACCAGTACAACCCGCTCGCCCCGGCCCACCACCGCATCCACTGGGGCCACGCCACCAGCACCGACCTCGTCACCTGGACCGACGAACCCGTCGCCCTGGTCCCCGGCACCACGGGACCCGACCGTGACGGCTGCTGGTCCGGCGTCCTCGTCGACGACGGGGGAGTGCCCACCCTGGTCTACTCCGGCCGGCACGGTCAGCGCGAACTGCCCTGCGTCGCCACCGGAAGCCCCGACCTGCGGCACTGGACCAAGGACCCCGGCAACCCGGTGATCGCAGCACCGCCCACCGGCCTCGACGTCACCGCCTACCGTGACCACTGCGTCTGGCGCGAGGGCGCCCTCTGGCGCCAGCTCGTCGGCTCCGGCATCCGGGGCCGGGGCGGCACCGCCTTCCTGTACGAGTCCGCCGACCTGCGCGACTGGCGGTACGTCGGCCCGCTCCTCGTCGGCGACGCGAGCGAGGGCGGCGCCACCGACCTCGACTGGACCGGCACCATGTGGGAGTGCGTCGACCTCTTCCGCGTCGGCGACGTCGACATCCTCGCCTTCTCGGCCTGGGATGAGGGCGCGACGCTCCACCCGCTGTACTGGACGGGCCGCTACAGCGAGGACCGCTTCGAACCGACCGCTCTGCACCGGCTCGACTACGGCCGCAACTACTTCTACGCCCCGCAGTCGACTCGCGACGCGCACGGCCGCCGCATCATGTTCGGCTGGCTCCAGGAAGGCCGGGGCGAGGAGGCCACCGCCCGCGCCGGCTGGTCCGGGGTCATGTCCCTGCCGCGCCTCGTCACCCCGGGCGCCGACGGCACGCTCGCCCAGGCTCCCGTCCCCGAACTGGAGCGGCTGCGCCGCGACCACGTGGCCGTCGGAGCCTTCGCGGCGGGCACCGCATCGCCCCTGGACGCGATCCGGGGCGACCAGCTCGACCTGGAGGCCACGCTCAGGCTCGCCCCGGGCGCCACCGTACGGCTCGGGGTACGGGAGACCCCCGACGGCACCGAACGCACCGTCGTCGAGATCACCCGCGACACCACCGGTGCCTCGGGCACCCTGCGCCTGCGCCGTGAGGCGAGCAGCCTGGCCCCCGACGTCGACACCTCCCCCCGCCACGGCCACCTGCCGCTCGGGGAGGACGGCACCGTCGAACTCCGCGTGCTCGTGGACCACTCCGCCCTGGAGATCTTCGCCAACGGGTGCGCCCTGACCGCCCGGGTCTACCCCACCCGCCCCGACGCGGCGACCGGAGTGTCCCTCACCGGCGCGGGCGACGCGACCGTCGACCGTCTCGACGCCTGGCACATGGCGCCGATCACCACCGGCCCCCGCCCGCTCTGGCCGTAGGGCCCGAGTCCCGGATCACGCTCCAGCCCCCGCACACCCTGGTCGAGTCACGCTCCCACCCCGGTGCCGGGCCGTCCGCCCCGCCCCGCACCGGGCCCCCACCCGTACCGGCGCCACCCCACTGCCGAGGAGGCCCCCATGCGCGTTCCCCATGTCCCCCTCCACCGCCGCACCCTGCTCCGGGCGGGCGGCCTCGCGCTCCTGCCCGTTCTCCTGCCCACGCCCGTGACCGGCACCGCCGCAGCCGCGCCCGCCGCGCGCCGCCGCCCGCAAGCCCTCCCCGAGGCCGTCACCTCACCGATCCCCGACCCCCTTCCGTACCGGGGCAGTTGGCAGCGCACCCCGGACGGCGGTCAGCTCGCCACCGACGCCGGAGCCACCGCGTCGCTCGCGATCTCCGAGCACCGCGTCGGCGTGCGCGCCGGATACTCCGCACGGATCACCCCCGACCCGGCCACCCCGCACGCCCGGGGAGGACTCGTCCTCCGGGCGGCGCCCGACGGCACCACCGGATACGGCGCCGTCCTCGAACCGGCCACCGGAAGGGTCGTCCTGATCGACCTGGCGAGCGGGGAGACGCTCGCCACCGGAGCGGGCCGCCCCGGCACGACCCTCGACGTCGTCCTCGACGGGCCGGCCCTCACCGTCCACGTCGACGGCAGCCAGGTCCTCGCCGTCGAGGACCACCGCCACGCCTCCGGACAGGTGGGCCTGCTGGCCACCGACGGCACGGTCAGCTTCGGACCGCCCCGCACGTGGTCCGTCACCACCGACCTCAGCGGCTGGACCCCGAGCGGCGGCGGCAGCTGGACGCCCACTCCGCTGGGCCTCGTCGCCGACGCCCCCGCCGGCACCAACATCCGTACGACCGCCGCCGACGAGGCGTACGACACCTACCTCCAGGCCGACGTCCTCGTCCATGACCCGTACGCCGTCGCCGCTCTCCTGGTCCGCGCCGACGCCGCCGGCAGCCGTGGCTACGCCGTCGAGGTCGACCCGAACCAGGGCCGCCTCCGCCTCTACCGCGTCGACGGCGACATCACCCTCGGCACCCACTCCACCCCGATCGCCCCCGGCACCGTCCACCGTCTGCGCGTCGAGGCCGAGGGGCGCCGTCTCCGGGTGTACTGGCAGAGCGACTTCCTCCGCCCGGACGGCTACGACCCCGTCATCGCCACGGAGGACCCGGCCCCCGCCCCGTGGCTCGCCGGCCGCCCCGGGCTCCTCGCCTACAACGGACGGGTCGCCTACGAGAACGTCACCGCAGCCGGCCCGCGCACCGAACTCCCGGGCGCCACCACGGAGTCCGGCACCTGGACCCGCGACCTGCTGGGTCTGCGCGGCAGCGCGGGACTGCGCACCGCACCCGCGCCGGACGCGGCCGAGATCGTCGTCTCCGCCGACGTGCGGCTCGCGGGCGCGAGCGCCGCAGGTCTCCTCGTGCGCGGTCACGAGATCATCCTGGCACCCGGCACGGGCGACCTCCGTCTCGTCGACCACGCCCGCCGCACCCTCCTCGTCACCGCACCCCCACCCGTCCGTCCCCTGCGCACCGGCACCCCCTTCCGCATCGAAGTGCATCTCGTGGACGGGGAGTTCACCGTGTACGTGGACGGGATGCGGGCCCTGCGCGCACCGGCGACCGCCGCCGGTGACACCGTCGGGCTCGTCGCGGCCGAGGGCACCGCGTACTTCCAGGACGTCTACGCCGTCGACGTACGCGAGCACTTCACCGAGCCCTACCGGCCCGCCGTCCACCACTCACCCCGCACCGGCCGGGGCAGCGACCCCAACGGGCTCGTCCACTTCGACGGCGAGTACCACCTCTTCCACCAGGACGAGGGCCGCTGGGCGCACGCCGTCTCCACCGACCTCCTGCACTGGCACAGCCTCCCGCACGCCCTCGACCGGAACGCCTACGGCCACTGCTGGTCCGGCTCCGCCGTCGTCGACACCCACGACGACTCCGGCCTCTTCGGCGGCGCACCCGGCCTCATCGCGTACTACACGAGCGTCCACCCCGACAGGATCGGCGGGAACCAGTCGGTCCGCGCCGCCTACAGCACCGACCGGGGACGCTCCTGGCTGCCGTACGGCGGCCCCGAGCCGCTCGTCGGCAACCCCGGCGGCCCGGACGGCGGCTGGGACTTCCGCGACCCGAAAGTCCTCAGGGACGAAGCCCACGACCAGTGGGTCATGGTGGTCTCCGGCGGAGACCACCTGCGGTTCTTCACCTCCCGCGACCTCCTCCACTGGACGCATGCCAGCTCCTTCGGATACGGGGAGTGGGTGGCGGGCGGCGGTGTCTGGGAGTGCCCCGACCTCTTCCCGCTCCCCGTCGACGGCGACCCGGCCCGTACGGTCTGGGTCCTCACCCTGAGCACGGGAGCCGTCCGCGCCACCGACGGTTCCACCGCCCGGTATCTCACCGGAACATGGGACGGGACCGCGTTCACCGCCGACCAGCCCCCGGGCCCGGCCCCGCGCAGCGACCACGGCCGTGACTTCTACGCGGCCGTCTCCTTCGACAACGTCCCCGACGGACGCCGGGTCTGGCTCGGCTGGACCACCAACTGGGACTATCCGTTCAGCGCGCCCACCCGTCCGTGGAACGGCCAGCACAGCATTCCCCGTGAACTCACCCTCGCCGACGGCCAGGACGGCCCGGTCCTGCGTCAACTGCCCGTCACCGAACTGGCCTCGCTCCGGACGGACACCACGGTACGGAGGGACCTCACGGCCGGACCCGGCTTGCCCGACCCGTGCGCGGGCCTGACCGGGATCAGCTACGAGATCGAGACGGTACTCGTCCTGCCCGCCACCGGGGCGGCCACCTGGTGTGGCTTCCACCTGCGCCGGAAGGACGGGCAGTCCACCCTCGTCGGCTACGACGCCGTGCGCGAGCGCCTGTTCGTCGACCGCACCGACTCCGGCCGCACCGACTTCACCCGGTACTTCGCCGGCCGCACCGAAGCCCCGCTGGCCGCCGCCCGAGTGGCCGACGGCAGTCGCACGGTCCGGCTCCGGATCCTCGTCGACTCCTCGTCCGTCGAGGTGTTCGGTGGCGCGGGCGAGGCCGTCGTCACCAGCCTGGTCCTGCCCGATCCCGACGCCCGTGGACTGGCCTTCACCGCCGAGGGCGGCACGGTCCGGATCGCCGAACTGGCCTTCCACCGGCTCGCCTCCACCTGCCGGCTCACCGACGAGATCCCCGCCCCGGCCGCACCCCCGCCACCGGGGGAGTTCCGCACCGACCTCGGCACCCTCACCACCGTCCCCGCCGGACGCTGGGAGCCCACCGGCGCCGGGCACACCGGCACCTTCGACCGGGACAGCGACGCGATCTCCGCCCGCCGCTTCGCCGACCTGGAACTCTCCGGCCTGCTCACGCTCGGCGGCCCCGACGGCACCCGCGGCGCCGCGTCCCTGCTGTGGCGGGCCTCGGCCGACGGCGCCGACGGCTACGTCCTCAACGTCGACCCGGATCTGCGGGCCGTCCGGCTCGTCGTCCGGCGCGGCGGATCCTTCGACGACGCGGCCGCGCTCGCCCGGGTCCCCGCCCTGGTGCGGCACGGGGCCACGTACCATCTGCGGATCGTCCACCGGGGCACCCGCATCGAGGTCTTCCTCGACGGGAACCGCATCATCGACCACACCGACACCGCGGCCACCCACAGCGCGGGCCACGTCGGGCTGAACGTCTTCGGGGGCCGGGCCGGCTACCAGGACACCTACGCCAAGGAGCTCTGACCCATGTCCTTCCTGGTGATCGGCGAGTGCGTCGCCGACATCGTCCGCGCCCCGGCGGGCTCCGCCGCCGCCGACCGCGTCCACCCGGGCGGCAGCCCCGCCAACGTCGCCTACGGCCTCGGGCGGCTCGGCAGGGACGTCACCCTGCTCACCCAGCTCGCCGACGACACCACCGGCCGGCTCATCGAGGCCCATCTCAAGGGCGCGGGCGTACGGGTGGAGATCGGCGACATGCCCGAACGCACCCCTTCGGCGGTCGTCGGCCTCGACGCGCGCGGTCAGGCCTCCTACACCTTCGACATCGCCTGGACGCTGAAGGGCGGGCCCCCGGCCGACCTGGCGCCCGGCCATGTGCACATCGGCTCGATCGCCGCCGTCACCGCGCCCGGCGCGGCGGCCGTCCTCGGCGGGACCGAGCGGCTGCGGGAGCGTGCCACCGTCAGCTACGACCCCAACGTGCGGCCCGAACTGATGGGGGAGCACGGGTCGGCCGTGACCCGCGTCGAGCGCTGCGTCGCGCTCAGCGACCTGGTCAAGGCGAGCGACGAGGACCTGGCCTGGTTGTACCCGGGCGAGGACCCGCGCACGGTCGCCGCCCGTTGGCTCGCCCTCGGCCCGGCCGTCGTCCTCGTCACCCGGGGATCGGCCGGCTCGCTCGCCGTCACCCGCCACCACACCGTCGCCGCCGAGGCGCCGCCGGTCACCGTCGTCGACACGGTCGGCGCGGGCGACTCCTTCATGTCCACCGTCCTCGACGCGCTCGCCGGGCAGGGGCGGGACGCCCTGGGCGCGCTCGGCGCCGAAGACCTCGCGGGGCTTCTGCGGAGGGCGGGCGCGGCGGCGGCCGTCACCGTCTCCCGGGCCGGCGCCCAGCCGCCGGACCGGGCCGAACTGGACGCCGCCCTCCGGAGGTTCGCCCTCAGGTCCGGGCGTGCGTGGTGATGTCCGAGGCGAACTGCTCGACCATCTCCGGGGTGACCGTCGGCCGGCACTCCCCGATGGCCGCCAGATAGTCCGCGGTGCTCGCCCCGGGCGCCGGAGCGTCGCCGCCCCGCCCACCGACGGCGAGCAGGTCCCGCTCGAAGGAGGCCTGGGCGGCGATCCGGGCGGCGTGCTCGATGTCGGCCGGGGTGAACAGGTCGCTCGCCAGGACCAGTTCGTCGATGTCGACGTCCGTCCTGCCATCGGTGTACCGGGCCCAGATCGCGGCCCGCGCGGCCTTGTCCGGCGTACCGATCGGGATGAGGTAGTCGAACCGGCCGGGCCGCAGGAACGCCGGGTCCAGGGAGCGGATCGAGTTGGTGGCACAGACGAGCAGCCGCTCGTCCCGCTCCCTGAACCCCGGTATCAGCTTGAGGAGTTCGTTCGTCACTCCGTGCATGCCGCCGGGCTGCGCGGGCTCCGAGCGCACGGGCGCGATCTCCTCGACCTCGTCGATGAAGACGAGCACGCGCTCCAGTTCCGCGATCCGCGCGAACGCGGACCGCAGGGCGGCGGCGAGGTTCCCCTCGTCGGCGAGACGGGACGGCAGGATCTCCACGAAAGGCCAGCCGAGCCGGGAGGCGATCCCGCGGGCGAACGTCGTCTTGCCCGTGCCCGGCGGGCCGAACAGACAGACCGCGCGCGGCGGGCGCACCCCGTGCCGTCCGGCCCGCTCCGGCTCGGCGAGCGGCAGCACCACCCGGCGTTCGATCAGGTCCTTCTCCCGCTCCATGCCGGCGACCTTGGCCCACAGGTCGCCGGGGAGGAGCCGCCCGCCCAGATCGTCGAGGAGCCCGGCGGCGGGACCGTGCAGCGGCTCCACCTTCTCGAAGTACGCGACGGCCGGCTGGCGGGTGTACCCGGCGTTGAGGAGACCCTCGCCGAGGAGCTCCTCCTCCGGCAGGACGTACGCGATCCTCCCCGCCCGGGCCGCCACCAGCCGACGCTCCAGCTCCACGAGGAGCGCGCTGGCGAGACCGCGGCCGCGCCAGGCCGAGGAGATCGCGATCCGCATGACCCACGCCCGCTCGCCGGAGACGGAGGCGAGCGCGGCGCCGATCGGCACGCCCTGGTGGACGGCCACCACGGCAGGCTGGCGGGTGGTGAGGGCGCTGATGCACTCGGCCAGCGAGAAGACGGACTCCTGGCCGAGCTCCGCGGTCGTGTCGATCAGATGGACGACGGCGGCGAGATCGCTCTCGCGGTAGTCGTGGATGTGCCAGTTCACCGGTGGTACCGCCCCTCGTTGGTGCCGTTGCGGCGAGGCTAGGCGGGGCCTTCGGTTTTGGTCGTGCGCCATCCTGCACAAGGCGGTGAGGGCGAACGCGCCGTGGCGGCTCTATGCGGCACGTCGCCGCGCGGTGCCTCGGTGCGGCGGTCGGCACGCGGAAGGGGTGTCCGGCATGCGGAAGGCCCCCGGAGGAGTCCTCCGGGGGCCGCATGCGCGTACGAGGCCTTCAGCAGACCGGGACCTTCAGCAGGCGTGGCCTATCGCAGGTCGTGACCTGCCGAGGGCCGGGACCGTCAGTAGGCCGGGGCCAGCTTCGGGTTCGGGCCGTGCGCGTTCTCGTGCTGGTTGCCCTCGGTGGCCGCGAAGACGATGAGGACGATGAAGCCGACGATCGGCACCAGGCCGATGAGGATCCACCAGCCCGAGCGGCCGGTGTCGTGCAGACGGCGGACGGTCACGCCGAGGGACGGCAGGAAGACGGCCAGCGAGTACAGCGTGCTGAGCAGCGAGAAGTCGAGCGCGAAGCCGACGGCGCCGAGCACGATCGCGATGATGATGTTGAAAAGCTCGAACATCCAGAATTCCTGGCGGCGCGCCCGGCCGCTGAAGACCGCGTACTTCTTGATGACTTCGAGGTACCAGTTCACTTTGTCCCCCCAAGGACTGGGTATGCGAGCGGGAGAGCCTGTCCCTGTGGAGCAAGCTTTACGCAGAACTTAGGTGGCTGAAACCACATGGGTCAATTCGTTACCGGGCAGTGGCCGTTCCGGCGCGGAGAACAGTGAACGGCGGCACCTCCGGGAGTGGAGGGGCCGCCGTTTCGGGAGGGGGTCGGAGCGTCACGTCCTTCGCTTGGTCATGAGCAGTCCGCCGGCCGTGAGGGAGAACAGGCAGACGCACGCGCCGGTGATGACGTTGCTGAGGATGGTGCCGGTGTCGGGGCTCGACCCGACCACCCACGGGGCGATGATCAGCCACGCGCCCATCAACAGGACGACGAAGTTGAGGTCCTGCGACCGCTCGGGAACCATCGACATGCACAGGCCGAGGACCGCGAGGGCGATACCGACGACCAGGTTGGCGGTGGCGAGTGCGGGCTGGGTGGCGGAGAAGTGAACCGTCCACGCGGAGATCGCGGCGTAGATACCGGCGAGGATCACGAGTTCCTCGACCGCCGCGACACCTCGGGTCTGGAGCATACGGGCATATCGGTCCCGCATTTCCGGCGCATCGGGGTGCCCTGCGATATCACCAGGACGGTGAGAGACGTCGGCCATACGACTCGCCTCCTTCTGGCGTCATGCACGTCTGACCGTACTTGCGGCAAATGCTGCCGCTGCTTCATTGTGCTCTTATCTGGCCTTTATGTGTAGGTCTGCCCGGTAAGGGATGTGCACAGGATTTGAGCTGCGGATATGAGTGGAACCTCCAAATGGCGATCACTGTTCGATAAAGGTCTCGGCAAAAGCGATCAAGGAGTCGTATTCCTGTGCAAGGTGCCCCGCGGCATCCCGGCGTAGGCTGAAAAGTGGACTCGGGGCCCAAACCTCTCCACCGCCGGGAGTGGATGATGACAGGCATCGTCAAGAAGAACTTCGACGCAGCGGACGAGACCCGCCCCTTCGAGGACGGCAAGGGCAGGCTGGATCTGCTCAACGGAGAACGCGGCCCGGTCGGCCGCGCGGTGTTCGAGCCCGGCTGGCAGTGGTCCAAGCACGTCAAGCCGATCGCCGGCACCGACAGCTGCCAGGCCTCGCACGTCGGGTACGTCGTCAGCGGCCGGATGAAGGTCGTCATGGACGACGGCGATTCGGCGGAGTACGGCGCCGGGGACTACATGGAGGTCAAGCCCGGCCACGACGCCTGGGTCCTCGGTGACGAGGCCTGCGTCGCCGTGGACTGGACGGGCTTCGGCGACTACGCCCGGCCGTCCGGCTGAGCGAACACCCCGGGCGGGACCATCCGGCTGAGCGTGCCGCGGGTCAGGGAACTCACGTACCCGGGACCGGCGTTCAGCCGTAGGCGTCGGTGACGCAGTCGACCGCGCAGCGCCAGTGCTCGAACCGGCGGCGCAGCGCCGCCGCCGCGTGCCGCCGTTCCACCCCGGCGTACCCGTAACGCTCCTGCGTCGTGCGCACCACGGCCTCGACGGTGACGATGGCCGGTTCGCCCTCACCGGCGGACTGGCGGGCCAGCGCGATCACGTGGTCGGCCGCCCGCTGCAGATCGCGGGCGTACTCCCGCTGGGCCACGGAACGCGCGCGTGAGGCCGCGAACGGCCGTACCGCCCGCCCCTTCCAGACCACACCGGCGGTGATGAGCCCCGCACCGAGCAGGAAGACGAGCGCGCCCCCCAAGGCATCGTGCGTCCACAGCATCATGGGCCGCCCTCCCCTGCACCTGCGCGTCGCCCGGCCGTTCAGAGTCTAGAGCTCGGGACGGTGATCCCGTGGCCGTGCCCATGCGGGTGTCCAGATGTCGGCCTCCAGCCCCGCCGACGCAGGGGACCCGGGGGCGTCGGGAGAGGAGGCGAGATGGTCGCGGAGGGCGAGGAGCGCCGGGTGGGGGTTGTCCACGGCCCACAGAAGTGAGTGCGGATAGACCGGAGTCGGACCGTGCACGGCGACGCGCCGCAGGTCGTGGCCCTCCGGCCAGACGAGTCGGGTGCCCCCACCGACGAACGTCGCAAGCTCGGGGGAGTCCGCGATGGTGTCGAACAGCGCCTCGGGGCCGAAGTCCGGGCCCGTCACCTCGATGGTGAGTCCGAACGCGGCGGCCAGATCCGCGTAGTAGGCCGCCCACTCGGTCCCGCCGACGATGCCGGGAATCCAGATCCGGTGGCCGGCGAGCCGCGCGAGCGGGACGGAACGCGCGCCCGCGAGCGCGTGCCCGGGACCCGTCAGGAGCTGCATCGGCTCGTCCAGGACCGGCAGTGCCTCGATCCCCTTGGGCAGCCGCCTGCCGGGCATCGTGACCGCCCGGAAGGACGCGTCGATGGTGCCGGCCCCGAGAGCGGCGACGGCCGCGTCCGCGTCGAAGAGCGTCACGACGTCCAGCTCGATCTCCGGATGCGCCCGGTGGAACCCCCGCAGCAGCCCCGCGGTCGCCAGCCGCCGGCCGATCACGTCCACGCGCAGCGCCCGCATCTCCGGCCGTACGGAGGCCAGTGCCCGCGCCTCGGCATGCAGCAGGGCGCGCGCGTGCGGCAGGAACGCCTGCCCGTCGATCGTCACCTCGGCCCCGCGCGCGGTGCGGGCGAGCAGTCGCACGCCGAGCTCCTTCTCCAGCGCGGCGACCCGCTTGGAGACGGCCTGCTGGGTGACCGCCAGCTCGGCGGCCGCCTCCCGGAACCGGCCCGAGTCCACCACGGCCAGGAAGGTGCGTACGGCATCGAGATCCACGCCGCGCAGCCTAGACCGACAACCACGGGTTGTGCCGGGGACGCGCCCGGGTTGTTTGATCTGCGCGTCCCCCGCTCGCTTTGATGTCGGCGGGGCTGCGCGGTTGTGCGGCCCGGTCGTCGAGAGGGGTACGGGCATGGCGGGCGGGGCGTCCCTCGGACGGGACTTCGGGTGGCTGTGGGCGGCGTACGCGGCCGGCACCCTGGGCACCTGGGTCGCCTTCAACGCGTTCCCGCTGCTCGCGATCACCGTGCTCCACAAGGGCTCCGCCGAGGTGGCCGCGCTGGCCGCCGTGGGGGCCGCCGTCGGCGCGGCGGTCGCACTGCCCCTCGGCCCCTGGGTGGAGTTCCGCCGCAAGCGTCCCGTGATGATCGCCATGGACCTCGTGCGGTGCGCTGCGGTGCTGAGCGTCGCCGTCGCGTACGCGCTGGACCGCCTCGGCTTCGCCCAGCTCCTCGTCGTCTCCGTCGTCGTCGCCGCGGCCGACATCACTTTCGGCGCGGCCTCCGGCGCCTGCCTGAAGGCACTCGTACCGGCGGAGGGCCGGCTCGTCGCACAGGCCCGGCTCGAATCCACGACATGGACCGCGACCGTCCTCGGGCCGCCGCTCGGCGGCGCCCTGGTCGCGCTCCTCGGCCCGGTGGCGACCGTGCTGGTCGACGCCCTGAGCTATCTGCTCTCGGCGGCGGGCATCCGCGCGATCAAGGGGCGCGAGCCCCGTCCTGTACGCGAGGAAGGGCCGGGGGTGAGGGCCGGCGGCCTTCTCGAAGGGTGGCGGCACATCCTCGCCCAGCCCGTCCTGCGCCCGCTGTTCCTCAACTCCGTCCTGGTCAACGGCCTGATCATGGCGACCGCTCCGCTCCTCGCCGTCCTGATGCTCGGGCCGCTCGGCTTCGCTCCCTGGCAGTACGGGCTGGCCTTCGCGGTGCCCTGCGTCGGCGGCCTCGTCGGCTCACGGCTCTCCCGGCCGCTCGTCGCGCGGTACGGCCGGCACCGGGTCCTGTGGACCTCGGGAGTGCTCCGGGCGTGCTGGCCCGTCGGCCTCGCCTTCGTCCACCCCGGTGTCACCGGACTGGTGCTCGTCATGGCGGTCGAGCTGGCCCTGATCACCTGCGCCGCTGTGTTCACCCCGGTGCTCGCCACCCACCGCCTCGACCTGACGCCGACCGACCGGGTCGCCCGTACCCTCACCGCCTGGTCCGTCACGGCGAAGGCGTCCGTCGCCGGCCTGACCGCGCTCTGGGGACTTCTCGCGGCCGTCGTCGGACCTCGGGCGGCGATCGGCCTTGCGGGTGTCCTGCTGCTCGCGACACCGCTGCTGCTGCCCAGGGAGGAGGTGCGTACGAGGGCGAGCGTTGACACGTGTAAATGACGGTGACAGGCTCCTGCCCCGGGCTTTGTGGCCCCCGCGCAGAAGGAGCAGCACTCATGAACACCACCGGCAGCACCATCGTGGCCACCGACCGCGGGCCCGTCCGGGGCGAGCGCCGTGCCGACGGCAGCCTGCGCTTCCTCGGCATCCCGTACGCGCAGCCGCCCGTCGGCGACCTGCGGTTCGCCGCGCCCGTGCCGCCGGAGCCGTGGACGGAGCCGCTGGACGCCACCGCGTACGGCCCGACGGCACAGCGCCGCCCCTTCGCCGAGGTCACCACCATCCCCGAGCCCTCCGTCCCGGGCCCCGGAATCCTCAACCTCAACGTCTTCACCCCCGGCGCCGACCCCGCCGCCGCACTGCCCGTCCTCGTCTGGATCCACGGCGGCGGCTACGTCGCCGGCTCGGCGGCCAGCCCCTGGTACGACGGAGCCGCCTTCAACCGGGACGGTGTCGTCCTCGTCTCGGTCGGCTACCGCCTCGGCATCGAGGGCTTCCTGCACCTGGAGGACGCCCCCGACAACCGTGGCGTACGCGACTGGATCGCCGCCCTCACATGGGTACGGGACAACATCGCGGCCTTCGGGGGCGACCCCGCCAAGGTCACCGTCGCCGGACAGTCGGCGGGCGGCGGAGCCGTCCAGACCCTCCTCGCCGTCCCTGCCGCCCGGGGCCTGTTCCGTGGCGCGCTCTCCGTCTCGGGCGCCGTCCCGCGCCCCGACGGCCCGGACGTGGCCCGCGCCGTCTCCCGGCTCCTCACCGCCCGCACCGGCGTACCGGCCACCGCCGCCGCCCTCCGCGACCTCGGCGACGACGAGATCCTCGCCCTCCAGGACCGCCTGAGCGGGCCGGGCGCCGACCGCGAGGGCCTGCCGCCGATGCTGTCCTTCGCCCCCTTCGCCGACGGCGAGCTCATCCCGCTGCCCGTCCAGGACGCGCTCACGACGGGCGAGGCGGGCGCGGACGTGCCGCTGATGCTCGGCTTCACCGAGCACGAGTTCACGATGTTCCCCGCGCCCGGACCGGAGGGCCCGCCGCTGCCCGTATTCCTCGGCGCTCTCGGCCTCGACCCCGCGCGGACCGACGCCCTCGCGGAGGCGTACGCGGAGGGCGGCCCTGAGCGGCTCTTCGGCCAGGCGCTGACCGACGCGACCTTCCGCGCCCCGAACCTCGCCGTCGCCGACGCCCGCGCCGCACGCGAACGGCCCACCTGGCTCTACGAGTTCGCCTGGCGCTCACCCGCCACGGACCTCGCCTTCCACTGCGTCGACCTGCCCTTCGCGTTCGACCTCCTCGACGCCGAGGGAGTACCGGCCGTCGCCGGGGACGCGCCGCCGCGCGTGCTCGCCGACGCCATGCACCGGGCCTGGGTCGCCTTCGTGACCGACCAGGACCCGGGCGCCGACTGGCCCCGCTACACGGCCGAGGGGCGCGCCACGATGATCTGGGACGCGGAACCCCGCGTTGCGGAGGACCCGCTGAGCCCGGTCCGGGCGCTCTGGCTGGACTGAGGGAGACGGCCGGCGGGCCGGCGGGGCGGCCCCGGCCCGTCAGCCCGGTCAGTCCCCGCCAGTCCCGCCAGCCCCGCCAGTCCCGTCAGTCCGGTCAGTCGTGGGACTCCGGTGGCACGCACAGGACCGGCACCGTCGACATGTGGAGCAGCTTGTGGGGTGTGGAGCCCAGCAGCGCGCCCCGCATCGGGCTCTCGCCCCAGCTGCCCACCACGATGACGCGGGCCGCGTGGCGGGTCGCCGCGTCGATGAGGGCCTGGGCCGGATTCTCGTCGAGCACCTCGACGACGGTCGGCACACCCGCCCGGTCGGCCTCCGTGACCGCGTGTTCGAGGCCGGCGCGGCCGGTCTGCCGGATGGCCTCGTAGTGGGACCGGTACTCCTCGCCCAGCGGGCCGGGCGCCGCCGCGCCGAAGACCAGCACCAGCCGCTCGTCGAACGCGGCGGCCACCTCGACCGCGATGCGCAGCGCGCGGGCCGCGCCGGGGGATTCGTCGTAACCGAGCACGACCGACATCTCAGCGCTCCTCGCCGTGCACCAGGTCGGGGTCGGCCACGCCCGGCCGCTCCTCCCAGAAGGCGGGCGACCGCAGCCGCCACACGACCATGACGATCACCCCGGTGAGGGCGATGCCGATACCGATGACGAGCGGCGGCCCGAGGCCGAACCACGAGGTGCCGCTGTACGAGTTCGCGGGATCGGACATGTCGGAGACCGACCTCACCAGGAGCCAGGCCAGGAGCCCGGCACCGACGAGCGGGCCGAGCCCGATCAGCAGGAAGTTGTGCACGCTCTCGAGGAGATGGCGCCGGTAGTAGACGGCGCAGGCGATACCCGTGAGCGCGTAGTAGAAGGCGATGAGGAGCGACAGCGCGGTCAGCGAGTCGAAGAGGGCGTTGGTGCTGATCTGGTTCACCACGAGGTACCAGGCGATGGCGATGCCGGCGACCCACCACGTACTCACGTCGGGAGTACGGAAGCGGGGGCTGATGTGGCCGTAGTGGGCGGGCAGCGCACGCCGCCGGGCCATGGAGAGCGCGGTCCGCGAGGCCGGGATGATCGTCGTCTGGGTGGAGGCGATGGCGGACGTGGAGACGGCCAGGAGGAGGACCCAGTCCCAGCCGCCGAGCACATCGGTGGCGAGCTGGGCGAAGATGAACTCCTCCTCGCCCGCGTTCTCCGCGAGGAACGCCGGACCGGCGTACGCGACGACCGCGAACCCCACCGACACGTACGTGACCAGCAGGATGACGGTCGACCAGAGGCCCGCCTTGCCGGGGGCGGTCGCGGAGTCCCTGACCTCCTCGGTGAGATTGACCGCCGACTCCCAGCCCCAGTAGATGAACACGCCGAGCAGCAGCCCGCCGGTCAGCGCCGCGCCTCCGGCGCCGAAGGGGTTCAGCCAGCTGAGGGCTGGTTCGGCGGAGTCGTAGGCGCTCGTGCCGTCGTACACCTTGTACAGCGCCACGCCCACGAAGATCAGCAGGAAGGCGACCTGCGCCAGGATGAGGACGTTCTGCACGTGGGCCGACAACTCGGTGCCGATGACGCAGACGGCCGTCATCACCAGGATCAGGAGCACGGTGAGGGACTGCCGTACGAAGGCGTTGTCCACCCAGCTGTCGAGGCCGAAGGAGAGCAGCGCGAAGCTCACGGCCACGTCCGCGAGCGAGCCGACGACCAGGACGCCGGTCATGGCGATGGCCCAGCCACCGAGCCATCCGGCCCACGGGCCCATCGCGCGCGTGACCCAGGAGAACGTCGTGCCGCAGTCCTGGTCGACCTTGTTGAGGTAGTAGAACGCCGACGCGATGAGCAGCATCGGGACGAAGGACGCGAACATCACGCCGGGCGCGTAGATCCCGGCGAGCGCGACGATCGGGCCGATGACGGCGGCGAGGGAGTACGCGGGGGAGGTGGAGTTGAGTCCGATGACGAGGGCGTCGACGAACCCGATCGCATTGGCCTTCAAACCCGCTGGTCGTCCGGCGGGCGCGGCGTCCTCTGCGGCCATGGTGCCTCGCTCTGGAGAGGTATGCCTTCATGGTAGGGAGGCCCGGCCCGTGCTGCACGCCAGGCATGAGCGGCCGCCGCCCGGCCGCACGCCAGGCGCACGCGGCCGACGTCGGCCGGCCGCACGCCGTCGCCCGGTAGCATCGCGCAGCCCGCCGTACCGCCCTCGTCACCGCCCTCGTCACCGAACGGAACGCCTGATGCCGAAGGATCCGCTCGACTTCACGGAACTCTCCACCCCACTCGTCGCCGACGCCTGCGTGCGCCTCGGGGAACCGCCGCGCGCCGCGCCCGCCGGGATTCTGCCCGTCGTCGCGGGGCAGCGGGTCGCCGGGCGCGCGCTGCCCGTACGGCACTACGGCAGCGTCGACGTCTTCCTGGAGGCCTTCACCCGGGCCGGGCCCGGTGACGTCCTCGTCATCGACAACGCGGGCCGCCGTGACGAGGCGTGCATCGGCGACCTCGCCGTCCTGGAGGCGGAAGCGGCGGGTGTCGCCGGGGTCGTCGTCTGGGGACTGCACCGGGACACCCCCGACCTCGTCGAGATCGGGCTCCCCGTCTTCTCGTACGGACGGTACGCGCCCGGCCCCGTCCGCCTCGACCCCCGGGACCCCGACGCGCTGACCACGGCCCGGTTCGGCGAGCACGCGGTGACCGCGGCCGATGTCGTCTTCGCCGACGACGACGGTGTGCTCTTCGTGCCGGCCGCCGGGGTGGACGCCGTCCTGGACGTGGCGCGCACGCTGTTCCGCACGGAGCGGGAACAGGCCCGCCGCATCAGGGCGGGCGAGACGCTCCGCGCCCAGACCCGGTTCGACGCCTATCTGTCGGGCCGGGCCGAGGACCCCACGTACACCTTCCGGCAGCATCTGCGCCGGACGGGTGGCGCGATCGAGGAGTGAGCCGGGAGTGGGCCGCGGAGCGCGGGGCCCGTGGGGGCCGACCGGGAGCGCGGGGCCCGCTTCGGGTGTCAGCCCTCGAAGCCGACCGTGCCGTCCGGCAGGATCGCCTCCACGCGCGCGCCGTGCTCCACCGTCCGGCTCACCGTGCAGAACTTCTCGTGCGTCAGGCGCACCCCGCGGGCGAACACCTCGGCCGCCTTCGGGTTGTTGTCCGGCAGCTCGAACTCGTAGCTGACCCGGATCCGGCCCACCCGGCCGTCGTCCTCGGGTCCGGAGACCGACTCCACCACGATCTTCAGGTCGTCGTGGTCCACGGCCCGCGCGGTCCGGTCCACGACGAGCCCGCCGCAGCCGCCCATCGCCGCGAGCAGCAACTCGACCGGGGTGAACGAGGGCTGCGCGTCGGCGTCGTCGGCGGCGGCCATCCGGACCTCCGCGCCCCGGTCGTTCCGGGCGGTCCAGTTCCGGTACCCGGTGCGGACGGTCTCGATCCGGTAGTCGGCCATGGCGGCGGTCTCCTTCGTTCTGGGGTGCGTGCTCGTACGGTACGGCCGCCCGTGTCCGACCAGCGGAAACTCGTTCGTGTCGCACGGAGCGCCGTGGGATGGTGAGCGGCGTGAACAGAACTACCAGGTTCGCGGAAGTGGACCGCCGGTGGCAGGAGCACATGAGCGCTCCCTTTCCCCCCGGGCTGCGCGGTGCGGACAGGGCAGGGGTCGACGGCAAGGCCGTCGACATGGTGATGCTCGACTCCGACACCGCCGGTTGCGTGATGACCTGGCGCGGCGACGGCACCTCACTCGACGCCAGAGGCTGGAGGGTCCTGCGTCTCTGCGTGGCTCATCTGAGCCACATGCTGCCGTCGCTCGAAGAGGCCGACGACCCCCACTACTGGCAGCGCCTGCGTGACATCGGTCAACTCGTCCTGGATGCCGAGCCCCAGTCCGGCTGACGGTCGGGCGACCATCTCGGCGAGCGGCTCGGGGCGATCACGCCATCGCCTCGACGCCATCGCTCCGGCTCGCTACGGCAGGGCGCCCGCGCGGGCCCGGACGACCGTCCCCCAGGCCTGCGCCACCGCGCCCCAGACCGTGCGGAGTTCGGGCTCCGCGCGACGTACCGAGGCCACGGCGGACCCCGGTTCGGTGCCCGCCTCTCGTACCCGCTCGCCGTCCTCGGCCGCCCACTTCGCGACCGCGTCCCCGTCCACCTCCGGATGGAACTGCACCGCCCAGCCGACGCTCCCGACCCGGAACGCCTGGTGCGGGCACTCGTCGCCCGTCAGCAACGGGACCCCGCCGGGCGGCAGTCGGTCCACGTCGTCCCAGTGCCACTGCGCCGCCAGGGCTCCGTCCGGCACCTCGCCGAGCACGGGATCCTCTGCCACGGCCGGCAGCCTCCGGATCTGCACGGCACCCAACTCCGGTCCCTGGGAGCGTGTCGTCACCGAACCGCCCAGGGCGTGGGCGACGATCTGGCCGCCCAGACAGATCCCGAGCAGCGGTATCTCCTCGGCGACGGACTCGCGGACGAGCGCCCGGACGCCGGGCAGCCAGGGAGCGGCCTCGTCGTCCTCGCAGTTCACCGCCCCGCCGAGGACCAACAGGCCCGCGTGACCCCCCAGGTCGGCCGGCAGCGCCTCGCCCTCCCAGGCGCGCACCACGTCGAGCCGGAGGCCGACCCGTACGAGGTGCTCGCCGACGAGCCCCGCGCCCGCCTCCTCCTCGTGCTGCACCACGAGTACGGCGGCGGGTGCGGGCGCGGGTGGGGGCGCGGGTGCGGGCGCCGCACCCGTCGTCCCCGTCGCACCCGTCGTCTCCGTCGCTCGTGTCGTCTCCGTCGTCACGGTCGCTCCGCCTCCAGTGGTCCGCCCGGGAACGCCTCGTCGCGTCCGCAGACCCCGAGGATCGCGGAAGAGACGTTCGTGCGGGAGTCCTCGGGGGCACTCGCACGATCACGGCTGAGTAGCCGCGTACGCCGGTCTGAGTACCTGGACCGATACGCCGACCCCCGCGCCCTGCTGGACTGTGACCATGACCTTCGACGTCCGGCGCGCCCGCCCCCTCCAGCACGTCACCGCCACCGGCACGGCCCTCGCCGTCGCCCTCGGCCCGGTCGTCGTCGGTGCGTTGCTCGCCCGGTCGGTGGGCGGTGACCCGATGGCATCCGTCAACGCCCTGATCGCGGGCGGCGGACAGCGCGCCCGGATCTCGTCCGCCCAGCTCCGCTCGTCCGCCCGGCTCCGCTCGGGCACGCGACTCGGCTCGGGCGCCCTGCACCGCTCGGGCACGCGACTCCGCTCCCGGGCGACGCGAGGGGTTGCCCGCCCGCCCCGCGGCGCCCGCGAGGGCGGCGGCTGGAGGTCGACTTGGCGGTGACCTGACAGTCGTCCCACCGAAGGCACCTCGGAGGTCTCCCACATGAGCGATGATCGGCACATCCGAGGAGGCACCCGGGCGCCGGCTGCGGGACCATGACGAAGGGCACACCGAATGGCGAGGCGGCACCCCGTGCGGGACGACCACCCCACGAGCGACGAGGGGGACGGGACCGCGCGTTCCGAGGCGGTGGACGAGAGCGACGCCCCGCGCGGAACCAGCCGACGCCGGTTCCTCGGGTACGTCCTCGCCGCCCCCACCCTCACCGTCGCCGCCCAGCTCGGCGCCGAGGCCCTCGCGCCCCGGCAGGCCGCCGCCGCGGCCCCCGCGCTCATCCCGTCGCTCCCCGGGCCCGCCGAACTCCTCGACCTCAACGAGCTGCTCACCCTCGCGGCCCTGCCCACCAGCCACCTCATCACCATCCGCCTCGACGAGGACGGCACCGCCCACTTCGCGCTGCCCCGCGCCGAGGTAGGCCAGGGCATCACCACCTCCAGCGCCATGATCGTCGCCGAGGAACTCGACCTGCCCCTCGACAAGGTGAAGGTGACGCTCGCCGACGCCCGGCCCGAGCTGCTCTTCAACCAGCTGACCGGCGGCTCCAACACCACGTACTCCACCTACCACCCCCTGCGCGTCGCCGCCGCCGTCGCCCGCGGCCGGCTGCTGCGCGCCGCCTCCCTCGTCCTCGGCGAGGCCGTCGGCACCCTCACCACCAAGGCCGGCGCCGTCCTCTCCCCGGCCGGCGCGCTGCTCGGCTACGGCGAGCTCGCCGTGAAGGCCGCCGCCGTGTCCGACACCGCCGTCGAGGTCACCCTCAAGGACCCCGACCGCTTCCGGCTCATCGGCACCGGGCAGCGCCGTGTCGACGCCCTCGAAGCGGTCACCGGTCGCAAGAAGTTCGCGATGGACCTCCAGGTCCCGGACGCCCTGCCGACCATGGTCTGCCGCCCGCCCACCATCAACGGCACCGTCCGCTCCGTCGCCAACCTCGCCGAGGTCCGGGCCATGCCCGGCGTCACCGACGTCGTCACCGTCTCCACCGGCGTCGCCGTCCGCGGCCGCACCTTCGGCCAGTGCGTCGACGCCGTGCGCGCCCTCCGGGTCGACTGGGGCCCCGGCACCGCCGAGGGCGCCTCCGACGCGACCGTCCTCGCGAAGCTCCGCCGGGCCGAACTCCCCCTGGTCGTCCCGCCGCTGCCGCTGCTCACCAAGGCCGTCGACGCCCGCTTCACCTTCCACTTCGCCAGCAACGCCGCCCTGGAGACCAACTGCGCGATCGCCGACGTCCGGGAGGACTCCGCCGAGATCTGGGGTTCGCTCAAGGCCCCGATCGTCGCCCAGGAACAGATCGCCCTGAAGCTCGGTCTGCCGCTCTCCGCCGTCCGCGTCCATGTCACCGAGGGCGGCGGCTCCTTCGGCCGCAAGCTCTTCCACGACGCCGCCCACGAGGCCGCCGAGATCTCCCAGGCGATGGGCAAGCCCGTCAAGCTGATGTGGCACCGCACCGACGACTTCCGCCAGGGCCGTACGCATCCGATGTCCACCTCACGGGTCCGCGCCACGTACACGCTCGGCGAGGTCCTCACGTACGAGCAGCGGCACACCTCCGTGGCCACCGACTTCGGGCACGGCATCGGCGAGCTCCTGACGGCGGAGGCGGCCCGGCTGCCCGTCGGCGACCTCGCCTTCTCCGAGACGATGTTCCAGCTCACCCAGATCAGCCCCTACCACCTCGGCGTCACCACCCAGCTGCTCTCCGAGACCGACAAGGGCTTCAACACCGGGTCCATGCGCAACATCTACTCGCCCAACGTCCGCTGCGCCCAGGAACTCGTCATGGACGAACTGGCCAGGCGCATGGGCCAGGACCCGTACGCGATGCGCCGCCGGCTCATGAAGGACCCGCGGGCCCGCGCCGTCCTCGACAAGGTCGCCGAGGTGGGGGAGTGGGGCCGCGCCATGCCCGCCGGAACCGCCCAGGGCATCGCCGTCCACACCGAGTACCACTCCGCCGTCGCCATGCTCGTCGAGATCGACTGCCGCCCCGAGACCACCGGACGGAGGATCCCCGGCGCGGTCACCGGACCACGGGTGACCAAGGTGGTCTGCGCCGTCGACGTCGGTCTGGCCGTCAACCCGCGCGGCCTGGAGGCCCAGATGATGGGCGGCATCTCCGACGGCATCGCCATCACCCTGACGTCCGGGCTCCACCTGCGAGACGGGCACTTCCTCGAAGGCAGCTGGGACCAGTACTTCTACACCCGGCAGTGGAACACCCCGCCCGAGCTGGAGATCATCGTGATGCCCTCGACCGGTGACAAGCCGGGCGGCGCGGGCGAACTCGCGGTCGCGGGCGCCATGGCCGCCGTCGCCTGCGCCTACGGCCGGGCCACCGGCACCATGCCGACGGTCTTCCCCGTCAACCACGCCGACCCGCTCCCCTTCACCCCCCTGCCGACCGTCCCGCCCGTCCCCGCCTCGCCGACCGACGGCCGCGACCGCGCCCTGTAGAGACCTGGAGCAGCATCCGTGCCGCAGCACACCTTCATCCTGAACGGCAAGGCCGTCACCGCCGACGTCGAGGGCGACGTCCGGCTCCTCTGGGTCCTCCGGGACGTCCTCGGCGTCACCGGACCCAAGTACGGCTGCGGGGTCGGCGTCTGCCGGGCCTGTACGAGCCACCTCAACGGCAAGGCGTTCACACCCTGTGCCGTTCCCGTCGAGGACCTCGCCCCGACCGACGAGGTCACCACCATCGAGGGACTCCCCGACACGGTCGGAAGCGACCTCCACCCCATGCAGGAGGCCTGGCTCGACCTCGACGTCGCCCAGTGCGGCTACTGCCAGCCGGGCCAGATCATGACCGCCGTCGCTGAGGTCCGCCGCGCCCGGGAGGCCGGGCGCGAGATCACCGAGGCGGACCTGGACACGATCCGCAACATCTGCCGCTGCGGCACCTACCACCGCATCCGGCAGGCGGTCCTGGAAGGGTCCCGCCGCATGGAGTGACATCGGTGCGCACCGCCGGAGCGGCTCTACGCCGACCCGGCCGCCAACTTCTCCCGTACGGCGCCCAGATACTCCGCCACCGCGTCCCGGTTCCGGGTGAGGCACCGGATCCGCTCGGTCATCCGGTCCCGCTCCTCCTCGAGCGTCGCCAGCATCTCCGGCGTGGCGTCCGGGAAGTGGATGATCCGCGGCTTGTCCAGGCACGGCAGGATCTGCTTGATGAGCCGGGTCGGCAGCCCGGCGTCGAGGAGCCCCCGGATCTGCGCGACCCGGTCCAGGTTCGACTCGTCGTAGACCCGGTAGCCGTTCGGCTGCCGGTCCGCGACGATGAGGCCCTGTTCCTCGTAGTAGCGCAGCAGCCTGCGCGGTGTGCCGGTGCGTTCCGACAGCTCCCCGATCCGCATGGGACGCCCCCTCCCGGGACTCGCTTGACCTTCACATCAATGTGAGGGTTCGAGCATAGGTCCATGAGCAACCACACGACAGTGGCGGCCGGTTCCGCCACGACCACTCCCGCCCTTTCGAAGCCCGTCTCCGAGAGGCCCACCCCCGCGACGCCAACCCCCGCGAAGCCCACCGGCCGACTGCCCCTCGCCGCCCTGCTCGCCCTCGCCACCGCCGTCTTCGTCACCAGCCTCACCGAGACCCTCCCCGCCGGTGTCCTGCCCGGCATGAGCGCCGACCTCGGTGTCGGCGAGGCCGCCGCCGGGCAGTCGGTCACCGTCTACGCGCTCGGCACCGCCCTCACCGCCGTCCCCCTCGCCGCCCGCACCGCCGGCTGGCGCCGCAAGCGCCTGCTGCTCACCTCGGTCGCGGGATTCGCCGCCGCCAACACGGTCACCGCCGTCTCCTCCTCGTACGTCCTCACCATGGGCGCCCGGTTCCTCGCCGGGGTCGCCGCGGGGGTGGCGTGGGCCCTGCTCGCCGGTTACGCCCGCCGCCTCGCCCCGCCGCACCTCCAGGGCCGGGCCGTCGCCGTCGCCATGACGGGCATCCCGCTCGCGCTGTCGCTCGGCGTCCCGGCGGGCACCTTCCTCGGCGCCGCCGCCGGCTGGCGGACCGCCTTCACCGCCATGACCGTCATCGCCGTCGGACTCCTCGGCTGGATCGCCCTCGCCGTCCCCGACCTGCCGGGCGAACAGCGTGGCGGGCGGGCCCCGGTCGCCCGGACGCTGAAGGTCCCCGGGGTCCTGCCGGTCCTCGCCGTCACCTTCGCCCTCGTACTCGCCCACACCGTCCTCTACACCTACGTCGCCGCCTACCTCGGTCACCTCGGCCTGCCCGGCTCCACCGGGCTCGTCCTGCTCGTGTTCGGAGTGGCCTCGCTGGCCGGGATCTGGATCACCGGGCGGTACATCGACCGCAGGCTCCGGGCCCTGACCCTGACCGGGGCGGTCCTCGTCGCCGTCGGCGTCGCCGCCCTCGCCGTACCGGCCGGGAGCACCGCGCTCGTCCTGGTGGCCGCCGGACTGTGGGGCCTGGGCTGGGGCGGTGCGCCGACGCTGCTCCAGACGGCCGTCGCCGAAGCGGGCGGGGACGCCGCCGACACCGCCCAGACGATGCTGGTCAGCCTCTGGAACGCGGCCATGGCGGCCGGCGGTCTCGCGGGCGGCCTCCTCCTCGGCGACCTCGGCGCGGGGGCCCTCCCCTGGAGCGTCCTGCTCCTGCTCGTCCCCGTCGTCGCCGTCGTCACGGGAGCCCGCGCCCACGGCTTCCCCGCCCACCGGCGCCCCTGAGGTGCCGGAGTGCACGAAGGCCCCCACCGCGCCAGGGCGGTGGGGGCCTTCTGCCGTGCGAGCGGGGCGGCTCAGACGGCCGGCGGGACCCGGCCCGGGCGGCCCGAGCCGCGCGTCAGCACATAGCCGCCGATGCCCGCGAGGGCCGCGAGGACGCCACCCGCCGCGGTCCAGAGCCAGCGGTCGGACCACCACCCGGAGGACCAGCCGTCCTCCGGGGCCGCGGCCTCGACGGCGGAGGGACGTCCGGCGTCCTCGTCGGCCTCCGCCTCGTCGGCCGTCGTCGCCCCGGGCACGAGCGGCGCGGCGAGCGAACCGTCGGTCGCGTAGGCGCCGCCCTTGTCGACGGTGCTCACCCCGAGCCGGGCCGTGAACGGCTGGCCCAGGTCCTCGTCCGGCAGAGAGGTGGCGGTCAGCCGTACGTAGTAGCTGCCGGGCAGCGGGTCGTTCGACCAGGTGTCGGCCGAGGCGCGGACCGGCCGCAGCACACAGGTGAGCCGCACCGTCGCGGTCTCCTTCGCCGCGGCGCGGGACTGGGTCCCGTACATGCAGGGCTGGCGCCGGCGGAGCCCGTCGTACACGTCGACCCGCCAGGTGGCGGGCCCGTGCCGCAGGGCCGCGTCGGGCAGGGTGACGGTGGCGTCCACCGTCGGCCGCTGCCCGGTGTCCGCGGGGAACACCCAGTACAGGTAGTCACCCGTGGCGGCCTGCGCGGTGGCCTGCTGCCCGGGGAGGAACCGCGCGGCGGTACGGAAGGTGGTGCCGGCTTCCGTAGGCCCCGCCGTGGAACGGGTGTCCGCGCCAGGGTCGGTCGAGGGGGAGGGGGAGTCGGCCAGGGCCGGGGCCGCGAGTCCGAGGAGAGCGGCGCCCGCGAGGGTGGCCGCGGCGAGCGTGCGTACGGTACGCATCAGTGGGTCCTCCAGACAGCGACGCGCCAGCGGGACAGCCAGCCCCAGAGCAGACCGGCCACGAAGCCGACGAGCACCAGCGCGCCGAGCAGCCACCAGCCGCGGCCGAGACCGAAGGAGGCCACGTCCGAGGCGGTCGAGGGGCCGTCGACGACGTCCACCGTCAGTTCGATGGGCATGCCCGGCGTCGTCTTGACCGACGGCGGAGCGGAGAAGGAGTTGCTGACCTGGAGACAGACCGTCTCGGCGGCCGGCTTGGCGTCCCCGGGCTCGTCGTCGAGCTCCGGCTTCGGATAGCGCAGGCCCGTCGAGACGACGTCGGTGCGTCCGTCGCCGGCCTCGGAGCCGCGGACGATCTCCCGCCCGTGGCGGGTCACGGCGCGCAGCAGCACGCCGTAGTCGTTGTTGACGGCACGGTCGGCCGGCACGCTGACGGAGGCGCGGAGTTCCTGACCGGGCAGCAGGTCCACCCGGTACCAGCGGTGCTGGCCGAAGGTCTCGCGGTCGGTGTACAGGCCGGGCTTGAGCTGCGGCGCGTCGGCGCAGCGCAGCGCGCCCTCGGTGGCCACGGGCGTGACGACCGGGTCGGCGGCCCGGTCGACCAGCTGCCGCACCCGGCGGGAGAGGTCCTCGGTGCGGTGGACGGAGGTGTACGTGCCTCCGGTCGCCTCCGCGATGCAGGTGAGCTGCTGCCGGGTCTTGGCGTCCGGCACGAGGCCCAGGGTGTCGATGACGAGATGGATGCCCTTCGCCGCGATCTCGCGCGCCACCTGGCACGGGTCGAGCGGGGCGCAGGTGTCCTCGCCGTCCGTGATGAGGACGATCCGCTTGGTCGCCCCGTCCTCGCCGAGGTCGTCGGCCGCGCCGAGCAGCGCCGGACCGATCGGGGTCCAGCCCGTCGGGGCCAGGGTGGCCACGGCGGTCTTGGCCTCGGTCCGGTCGAGCGGGCCCACCGGGTAGAGCTGCCGGGTGTCCTTGCAGCCGCGCTTGCGGTCGTTGCCCGGGTAGTCGGCGCCCAGGGTGCGGATGCCGAGCCGGACCTCGGCGGGCACCGCGTCCAGGACCTCGTTGAAGGCCTGCTTGGCGGCGGCCATCCGGGACTTGCCGTCGATGTCCTTGGCCCGCATGGAGCCGCTCACGTCGAGGACCAGCTCGACCTTGGGGGATTCCTTCGCCACCGGCGCGTCCGCGGTCGCGCTCGTCGGCAGGAGCGCGACGCTCAGGGCGGCGAGCAGCGCGCAGGCCCCGGTCGCCAGCCGTTTTCTCGTGATCATCGCCGGATCGTATTGATGATCCTCCGACAATCCAAAACGGGGGTGGACGCCGGGCTCTGAGATCCGGTCAGAACGGGGGAGGGCGTGCGATACGCCGCGACCGCCCCCCGCGTGTCAGCGGTGTTCGGGGTTCGGGAAGTCCGGCTCGCAGCCGGCGTCCCAGGCCGAGCGCTGGTTGCCGTGTGCCGGGATGCGCTCATCCCCTACGGGTCGGTCCTCCGCTGCCAGGCGCCGTACCTCGGCCAGCGCCTCGCTCACCGCTGCCGGGATGTCCGTCACCGGGAAGCGCGCGTGCCGCACCGTGCCGTCACGGTCGATGACCAGCACGGTCCGTTTCAGTCGCAGCAGTTGTCCGGCGCGGAAGGTGGGCAGGCGCAGGGCGGCGGCGAGGCGGAGGTCGACGTCGGAGAGGAGGGTGAAGGGGATGTCCTCCTGGTTCGCGAACACGCGCTGTTCGTCCGGGCGTTGGGTGCTGACGCCGTGCACCTCCGCGCCCGCGGCACGGAAGTCCTCGTAGGCGTCCCGGAACAGCCGGTTCTCCAGCGTGCAGCCGACGGTGCCGGGGATGTGGGACCAGCCCTCCGGCAGGGGGCTGGGGCTCCCGGTCGCCGGATAGCAGAACAGGACGGTGGCCACGCCGTCGGCCACCGGGTCGACCGGCGCGCCGTCCCGGTGGCCGGGCAGTCGCAGGCGCGGCAGTCGCCGGCCCGTCAGGTCCGCGACGCGCCGTGCCTCCGCGCTCGTCTCGTCGGCGGTGCCGCTGAGCGAGCCGTCGCCGAGGAGCCAGCGGTCGGCCCAGTCCTGCATCGACAGCAGGACCGGCAGCAGCCCCCGGCCGCTCTCGGTCAGCCGGTACTCGTGCCGAGTCGGCCGCTCCTGGTACGGGACCTTCTCCAGCACCCCTGTCTCCACCAGGTGCGCCAGGCGTTCGGTGAGCACCTTCCGGGAGATGCCCAGCTCCTCCTGGAGCGCGTCGAACCTGTGGTGCCCTCGGGCGGTCTCCCGGATCAGAAGCAGGCTCCACCAGTCGCCGACCACCGCCGCGGCCTGCGCGATCGCGCAGGCGGCGTCCCGCTCGGGAACCGACCTCATCACTGCGTCTCCACTTCTGCGCGCACGGCGGCCGCTCGTCGGGACCATCTTGCGCCATGAGGTCGGTTCCGGATAGAAACTGACCTGGAACGAGTGAGTTCCCAAAAGAGACTAACAAGACCCGGGGGTGGGCGCCGTATGAGCGGAACACAAGCGATCCAGGAGCACGACCGACGCGACGACGAACGGGAGCCCTCATCGCCGGGCGTCTTCTGGCGTTTCTGGGGCGCCTCCACCGTCAGCGGCGCGGGCACCGCCGTCACCGCCCTCGCCCTGCCGCTCGTCGCCCTCACCGTCCTCGACGCCACCGCCTTCGAGGTCGCCCTGCTCGCCGCCGCCGGGCAGGTCTCGTGGCTGCTGCTCAGCCTCCCGGCGGGCGTCCTCGCGCAGCGCGTGCCGCTGCGCCGGCTCCAGGTCACGCTCGACCTCGTACGGTTCGCGGCGCTCGGATCGCTGCCGCTCGCCTGGTGGCTCGGCACCCTCACGTATCCGCACCTGCTGCTCGCGGCACTCGTCACCGGCGCGGCGACCGTGCTGTTCGACATCGGCAACTCGACCTTCCTGCCCGCCGTCGTCCCGGCCCGGCAGCTGGCCGCCCGCAACAGCGTCATGTCGGGCACGCACGCCGTCACCGACACCGGCGGTCCCTCCCTCGGCGGCGTCCTGATCGGCGCGACAGGCCCGGTCGGCGCGCTCGTCGTGGACGCCGCCAGCTACCTGGCTTCCGCCGTGCTCCTGCGCACCCTCCCCGAGAGCCGCCCCGCGCCCCGCACCGGCGAGAGCGCGCTGCGGCTGATGCGCGAGGGATGGCGGTACGTCACCAAGCACCCGGTCATGCGCCCCTGCATGATCTGGGCGACCGCCGCCAACTTCCTCAACGCGGCCCTCGTCGCCCTCACCCCCCTCTACCTGGTCCGTGAGGCCGGCCTCGACGCCGCACAGCTCGGTCTCGTCCTCGCCATGGACGGGGCCGGCGCGCTCGCCGGCGCCGCCGTCGCGGTCCGCGTGACCACGCGCCTCGGCACTGCGCGGGGCGTCATCGTGGCCGATCTGGCCGGCGGCGCGCTGCTCCTGCTCGCCCCGCTGACCACGTCGGCGGGGGACGCGTACTGGTTCGCCCTGGGCAACGCCGGCTTCGCCTTCGGCACCGTCATCGGCTCGATCGCCACCCGCACCTACCGGCAGACGCAGTCGCCCCCGGAACTGCTGTCCCGCGTGATGGCCACGGTCCGCTTCGTCTCCTGGGGCGCGCTGCCGCTCGGCGCGCTCACCGCCGGCCTCCTCGCCACTCATGTCGGCGCCCACACCGCGCTCTGGACCGTCTGCGCCGCCGCGCTCCTGCCCCCGCTCTACCTCTTCTGCACCAAGGTGGGCCGCCACCGCGACCTCATCTGTGGCCCTGGCGCCACGACACCGTCAGATCACTGACCACGTAGACGCGTTCCGGCGACGGCGCACGAGCTTCCGCCGGACCTTCGACCGTTTCGGCCCGCCCTCAACGGTGCTCGGGGTTCTCGAAGTCGAACCGGCAGCCGGCGTCCCACTCGGAGCGCTGGTTTCCGTGGGCGGGGATGCCACCGGTGTCCTTGAGCATCCTCGCCAGGTGGAGCTGGTTCCAGGTCATGAAGGTCGTGTTGCGGTTCGTGAAGTCGTTGTCCGGCCCGCCCGAGCCGGGGTCGAGGTACGACGGACCCGGGCCGGCCTCGCCGACCCACCCGGCGTCCGCCTGCGGCGGAATGACGTATCCGAGGTGCTGGAGGCTGTAGAGGACGTTCATCGCGCAGTGCTTGGCGCCGTCCTCGTTGCCGGTGACCAGGCAGCCGCCCACGCGACCGTAGTAGGCGTACTGGCCCTGCTCGTTGAGGATCGACGAGCAGGCGTACAGGCGCTCGATCACCTTCTTCATGACCGAGGAGTTGTCTCCCAGCCATACAGGTCCAGCCAAGGTGAGGATGTCCGCGGCCATCACCTTCGAGTAGATGACGGGCCACTCGTCGGTCTCCCAGCCGTGCTCCGTCATGTCAGGCCACACACCGGTCGCGATGTCGAGATCCACCGCTCGCAGCACCTCGACCGCGACGCCCTGGCGCTCCATGATCCCGGTGCTGATGTCGATCAGCCCCTGAGTGTGGCTCCGCTCCGGCGAACGCTTGAGCGTGCAATTGATCACCAGGGCGCGGAGACCACGGTAGGACGTGCCGGTGTCGGTCATGGATGCGTTCCCCTGCGGACGAGTGGACGGGTCGGGCGGCCGAACACGCCCGGCTGCCGACGTCGATGGGGCTCCGGGTGGGGCAGGCCGAGAATCGCGTCCACTCTCTCGCCTCGTTGGACGGAATCACCGGACGCCACGCCCATGCTGACGAAGTCACTACGCCGACGGGTGCCGCGGGACTGCGTCGACGAGCGCCGCCAGGGCCGCCCCGAGCGCCTGCGCCCCCGGTCCCGCCGGGCCGCCCGGCTCGCTCATGTAGACATCGCGCCGAATCTCGATCATGAGTGCGCAGACCCGCGGATCCTTGCCGTAGTACGCCAGCGGTACGTACGTCCCGGCGAAGGGCGTGTCCGTCGCCAGGCCCCCGAACCCGCCGAACGCCTCCCGTGCCGCGTCCAGCAGGGCCGGCGGCGTGTGGAAGGCGTCGGTGCCGAGGCAGACCGGCGGGCGGGGTCCCTCGCCGTGCAGCTCGTACGGCAGCGGCCCGGTCGGGTACGAGTGGACGTCGATGATCACGGCCCGCCCCGTCGCCTCCAGCCGCTCCGCCACCGCGGCGGCCATGCCCTCGGCGTACGGAGTGAAGTACCGGTCGATCAGCGGCGCCGGGTCGAACCCGGCGGGGCGGAGCGCGGCGCGGTGTGTGGTCCGCGTGTACACCGCGCCCATCCCGACGGCCAGCATCTCCTCGCGTTCGTCGGGGAAGCGCTCGGGGTCGACGACCAGCCGCGACAGCCGGTTGACGAACCGCCAGGGGGTCGGGCCGGCGGTCGCCGCGGCCACCGCCGCGATCTCCGCGGTGTGGGCGTCGGTGATGTGGTCGAGCTCGCGGGCCAGTTCCCCGTCGCCGAGCAGGATGCCGTCGCGCACGTCCGGGGGTATCACCCGGGAGGAGTGCGGTACATGGAGGAGGACGGGGGAGTCCGGGGCGCCGGCGAGGACGTCGTACGAGCGGGAGGTCATCGCCTCACCTTTCCACAGGTCGTCGGTCCGGTCAGCGGTCGACCGTCACCGCCGCGTGGATGGTCTTGCCGTCGGGACCCGCGTCCACGGTCACCTCACGGCACAGACGGAGCACGATCGGCCAGCCGTAGCCGCCGGGACGCAGCCCCTCGCCGCGCTCGTACAGCGGGGCCTCCCCGCTGGCGTCGGACACGGACACCGTCACCCGGTCGCGTCCGATCCCGATCCCGAAGCCCGTGACGCCGCCCCCGTGCCGGTGCGCGTTCGTGACCAGTTCCGAGGTGACGAGCAGCAGGTCCTCGACCTGGGAGGGCGGCAGGGGGTCGAGCGCCGCGAGGGTGTGGCGTACGAGCTGCCGCGCCTGCGCCGGGCTGCGGACCGGAGGCGAACCGGCTTTCCCGGCGCCCCGCGGGTCCGACCCGGGGGCCCGGGACCGGGTGGCGCTCCTGGTCTTCATCGCGGATCCCTTTCTTCCTGTTCCTGGCTGTTTCTGAGCAGGTGATGGGTTTCGTCTTCCCGTTCGAACCGGGGTGATGTGTCCCTTCCGGTCGGAATCGGCCGCGAGCGGACCAGGAGTGCCTTCAGGAAGCGGGGGTACGAGAACCGGGACCGCTGAACGGACCGCGAGCCAGAGGAGGTTGTCCCCGTGCGGACCGATCCGGCAGAGGCGACGACGACGTACGCGACGAACGGGACGGGCGAGGAGCTGCCCTTTCTCGAGGTCCCCCACGCGGTTCCACCCCGGGACGCGCGCGCCCTGTCGAAGGTGTTCCTCCGGGAACTGGCGGCGCGGGAGGAGGGGACCGAGGGCCACCAGTACGTCCGGAACACCCTCATCGAGATGAACATGTCACTGGTGGTGTACGCGGCCGGGCGGTTCCGGGCGCGCGGCGACGAGAGGGAGGACATCCTCCAGGTCGGCATGGTCGGTCTCATCAAGGCGATCGACCGCTTCGACCTGTCGCGCGAGGTGGAGTTCGCCACCTTCGCCGTGCCGTACATCGTGGGTGAGATCAAGCGCTTCTTCCGCGACACCACCTGGGCGGTGCACGTCCCGCGCCGCCTCCAGGAGGCACGGGTGGAGCTGGCCAAGGCGACCGACGAGCTGAGCTCGCAGCTGGGCCGGGCCCCGCGCATCGCGGAGCTGGCCCCGGCCATGGACCTGTCCGAGGACGAGGTGGTCGAGGCCCAGGTCGCCGCCAACGGCTACCACTCCACGTCCCTGGACGCCACCTTCGCCGGCGACAGCGAGGACGACGACGGGGCGCTGGCCGATGTCATCGGCCAGGAGGACCCGGCGCTCGCCCTCTTCGAGGAGTTCCACACCCTCGCCCCGCTCCTGGAGGCCCTCGCCCCGCGCGACCGGCTGCTGCTGCACTTCCGCTTCGTGGAGGAGCTCACCCAGACGCAGATCGGCGAGCGGCTCGGCGTCTCCCAGATGCACGTCTCACGACTGCTCGCCCGAAGCCTGGACCGGTTGCGGGACGGCATGGTCGATGACGGTGGTGAGGGCTGAGAGGTCCGAGAGGAACGCGCGGCCCGGCCCTCCCCGGGCCGCGCGTCGGCGGAGTCAGCGGACCGAGCTCAGGAACGCGCGGGTGCGCTCCTCCGTGGGAGCGTCCAGGAGCTCGTCGGCCGGTCCCGACTCGACGATCCGGCCGCCGTCGAACATCAGGATCCGGTCCGAGACGTCCCGGGCGAAGCCCATCTCGTGCGTCACACAGAGCAGCGTGATGTCGGTCCGCCGGGCGACGTCCCGCAGCACGTCCAGCACCTCCGCCACGAGCTCCGGGTCGAGCGCCGAGGTCACCTCGTCCAGGAGCAGGATCTTCGGCCGCATCGCGAGCGCGCGGGCGATGGCCACCCGCTGCTGCTGGCCGCCGGAGAGCCGGGTCGGACGCGCGTCGACCTTGTCGGAGAGTCCGACCAGGTCGAGCAGGTCCCTGGCGCGGTTCCCGGCCTCCTCCCGGCTCTCGCCGAGCACGTGCACGGGCGCCTCGACGACGTTCTCCAGGACGCTCATGTGGGGGAAGAGGTTGAACTGCTGGAAGACCATGCCGATCCGCCGCCGTCGCGCGGCCAGATGACGCTCGCTCGCCGGCACCAGCTTCCCGGCCGCCCGGCCCGGCATGTGGGAGAACGGCTCCCCGTCCACGTGGATGACGCCCTCGGTCACCCGCTCCAGCGTCATGAGGAGCCGGAGGATCGTGGTCTTCCCGGAGCCGCTCGGGCCGATCAGCGTCACACGTTCGCCGCGGGCGACCTCCAGGTCGAGGCCGTCCAGCACGGTGTGGTCCCCGTACCGCTTCGTGACCCGGTCGAAGCGGACCGCAGGGTGCGAGGCCGGGTTCTTGGTGAGGTCCTCGGACAGCTCCTCAATGGGCAAGGCGTGCCTCCAGTCGTCGTATCAGCACCGAGGTCGGCCAGCTCGCGAGCAGGAACACCGCGGCGGCCAGGGTGAAGCTCTCCAGGTAGGCGAAGTGGGTGCTGCCGAAGGTGTTCGCCTCGTGGACCATCTCGTGCACCGTGATCACCGAGAGCAGGGGTGTCTCCTTGAACATGGAGACCGCGTAGTTGCCCAGCGGCGGCAGTACGTTGCGCACCGCCTGCGGCAGCACCACCGCCCGCCAGACCCGCCGGCGCGGCAGCGACAGCGCCGTGCACGCCTCCCACTGCCCCTTCGGCACGGCGTCGATGCCCGTCCGGTACACCTCGGAGAGGTACGTGGCGTAGTGCACGCCGAGCACCAGGACACCCAGCGTCGGCGCGTCGAGCCCCGGCACGAGTACCCAGGCCGCGAACAACTGCACCAGGAGCGGGGTCGAGCGGACGAACCCGGCCGCCCCGCGCACCGGAAGGGCCAGCCACGCGGGCCCCGCGCGCTGGGCGAGGGCGAGCGCGAGTCCCAGGACCATCGCGACGCCGAAGGCGAGCACCGTCGCGACCAGGGTGACGCCGAAGCCCTCCAGCACGGTCGGCAGAGCGGCCCGGGCCGCCTCTCCGTCCCACATCAGGCGCCTCCTTCCTGCCCGAGGCGGGCCTTCGCGGCCCGCTCCAGGGCGTTCATGAGGAGGCTCAGGACGACGGCCAGGCCGAAGTAGAGCCCCAGGAGCAGCAGGTACGAGGCGGCCGTCGCGCCCGTCGACGAGCGCAACTGGTCGATCTGGAAGGTGAGATCCGGGACCGTGACCAGCGAGAGCAGCGGCGTCGCCTTGAGCAGCTGGACGAGCAGGTTCTTGAACGGCGCCACCATCAGTGCGTGCGCCTGCGGCAGGACGACCCGCCGCAGCCGCAGCACCGGGCCCATGCCGAGCGCGATCGCCGCCTCGGTCTGGGCGCGGGGGACCGCGGTCACCGCCCCTCGCACGACCTCGGAGCCGTACGCCCCGAAGTTGAGACCGAGCGCGAGCACACCACAGGCCAGCGGTTCCAGCCGGAAGCCGACCATCGGCAGCGCGAAGAACAGCCAGAACAGCTGCACGTACAGCGAGGTGCCCCGGAAGAACTCCACGACGACCCGCACCGCTCCGCGCACCGGCAGCCGCGCCGACCGGGAGAGCAGCCCGAGCGTGTACGCGAGGACCAGGGCGAGCGCGGCGCCGAGCACCGTGGCCTCCACCGTGACCAGGAGTCCCTCGCCGAGCCGGGGCAGCGCCCGGCGGAGCTCGGGGAGGAATTCAGCCATTCCGGCCGCCCGCCGATCCGAGGCCCGTCACCGGGCCGCCCCTCGACACCACGCCCGCCACCGGGCCGCCCCCCGACACCACGCCCGCCTCGGGGCCGCCCCTCACCCGGCGCACAGGTCGGCGGTCCGCAGGGAACGGGGCGGAATCTCGCGCGCGGTGAAGCCGTAGCGGCCCAGGAGGTCCACGAACCGGTCCGGGGAACCGGTGATCTTGAGGAGCTCCTTGTTGAACGCGTCCCGGAGCCCGGTCGCGCCCGGCCGGAACACGGCTCCGCCCGCGCCCAGTTGCCGCTCGCCGTCGACCACCGGCACGAACGCCTCGGTCACCTCCACCGCGGCGTCCCGGTTCGTCCGCGCGAGCCAGCGCAGCGAGATGGCGGTCAGCGCGAAGGCGTCGATCCGCCCGGCGAGGAGGGCGTCGAGACCGTCCTGCTGCTTGGCGAGGGTCTTCACCGACCCGTCGGGGACCCCCGCCGCCTTGGCGAAGGACGCCTCCACCGCGGCCGTCAGCACACCGACGGTGACACCCTTCGCCGCGCAGGACGCCAGGTCGCTCAGCCCCTTCGGATTGCCCTTGCGGACCATCAGCGCGGTGGGGGAGACGAACTCCGGCTCGGAGAAGATCACCTTGGCGCAGCGCTCGGGCGTGATCGACATGCCCGCGCTCACCACGTCGAAGCGGTCGGCGAGCAGCCCGGGGATCAGCGCCCCGAACTCGGTCAGCGTCGGACGCAGTTCGCGCACCCCGAGCGCCGTGAAGACCTCGCGGTGCAGCGTCGGGGCCTCACCGGCCGGCTCGGCGCCGTCCTGGAAGCCGTACGGCGCCTCACCGGCGAACCCGACCCGCACGAAGCCCTGCTTCCGCAGCCGCGCCAGGAGTGCGCCGTCGTCCTCGGGCGCGCCCGAACCGACCTGGGTTCGGGCGCAGGCCGACAGCAGCCCGGGGGTCAGGGCGAGGCCACCGAGGAGCGCCGTTCTGCCGAGGAAGCCGCGTCGGTCCAGGCGCGCCGCGCCGGTCACGTGTGGTCCCACGAGGGCGCGGCGATGAACGAGGGCCGCCGGACGGGGGCGGCGAAGGGCGCCTCCGGCTGGTTCTCGACGCTGTTGAAGACGAGGAACACATTGCTCCGGGGGTAGGGGGTGATGTTGTCGCCCGACCCGTGCAGGGCGTTGCAGTCGAACCAGGTGGCGGATCCGGCCGGGCCCGTGAAGTGACGGATGCCGCAGGCGTCGGCGAACGTGGTCAGCGCCTCGTGGGACGGCGTACCGGCGTCCTGCATCTGGAGCGACCTCTTGTAGTTGTCCTTCGGAGTGGCACCGGCGCAGCCGAGGAACGTGCGGTGCGAACCCGGCATGATCATCAGGCTGCCGTTGGTGGTGTGGTTCGGCGTGAGCGCGATGGACACCGACACGGTCCGCATCCTCGGCAGGCCGTCCTCCGCGTGCCAGGTCTCGAAGTCCGAGTGCCAGTAGAAGCCGCTGGCCCCGAAGCCGGGCTTGACGTTGACCCGCGACTGGTGGACGTAGACGTCGGAGCCGAGGATCTGGCGGGCGCGCCCGAGGATCCGCGGATCCTGGGCCAGCCGGCCGAAGACCTCGCTCATCCGGTGCACCTCGAAGACGGAACGTATCTCCTGCGAGCGGGGCTCGACGACGGCCCGTTCGTCCGCCCGGACGGCCGGGTCGGAGACGAGCCGGTCCAGCTCCGCACGGAGCGCGTCGACCTCGTCGGGGGTGACGATCTCGTCGACCGTGACGAAACCGTCTCGGTCGTACTCCTCCAGTTCACGGGCCCAGAAGGGGCCCGCCGTGCCGGGCTCGGACCACACGACGGGGTCCTTGCGGCCGATCAGTTCCTCCTTGGGGCCACGGGTGGGGTAGAGGTCGACGGGGCGGGTGGGTGCGGAGGGCATGGGGGAGCGTGCTTCCTTTCGCATGGGGGTGTCGGCTTCGGGCCGGGGGGCGCGCCGGGCTCAGACGTCGTCGGATGCGGGCTCGGGCTCGGTCAGCAGCGGGTAGACGCCGTTCTCGTCGTGGTCCTCGCGCCCCGTCACGGGCGGGTTGAAGACGCACAGGCAGCGGAAGTCGGCCTTGACCTTGAGGGTGTGGCGCTCGTGCCCGTCGAGCAGGTACATCGTTCCGGGCACGATCGTGTACGTGCGGCCCGTCTCGTGGTCGGTGAGCTCGGCCTCGCCGGCCGTGCAGACGACGGCCTCGACGTGGTTCGCGTACCACATGGCGGTCTCGGTGCCGGCGTACAGCACCGTCTCGTGGAGGGAGAACCCGACCCGCTCACGGGCCAGGACGATGCGCTTGCTCTCCCAGGTGCCGGAGGCGGCCCTCACGTGCCGCTCGGTGTTCTCCAGCTCGTCGAAGGTACGGACGATCATGGGGTACGACTGCCTTTCGGGTCATCGGGCCGACCGGTCGGCCGGCCGTCGGAACGTCGGGTCGGGAGAGGGGTCAGGCGGTGTGGCGGACGGAGCGGGCCAGGATCCCGAGGCCCTCGTCGAGTTCGTCGTCCGTCGCGGTCAGCGGCGGCAGCAGCTTGACCACCTCGCCGCGCGGACCCGAGGTCTCCACCAGGAGGCCGGTCTCGAAGGCGCGTCGGCACACGGCGTCGGCGCGCTCCCCGTCGGCGAACTCCAGGCCCCACACCAGTCCGCGGCCGCGGACGGAGAGGCCGGTGCGCCCGTCGCCCCCGCACAGGTCGAGGAGGGCGCGCTCCACCCGGTCCGCCCGGCCCAGGGTGCGCGCGCGCAGGGCGCCGTCGCGCCAGTAGGCGTCGAGGGCGGCCGTGGCGGTGACGAACGCGGGGTTGTTGCCGCGGAAGGTCCCGTTGTGCTCGCCGGGCTGCCAGACGTCGAGCTCCGGCCGGAACAGGCAGAGGGCCATGGGCAGGCCGTAGCCGCTGATGGACTTGGACAGGGTGACGATGTCGGGCGTGATGCCCGCCTCCTCGAAGGAGAAGAAGTCGCCGGTGCGGCCGCAGCCCATCTGGATGTCGTCGACGATGAGGAGCATCTCGTGCCGGCGGCAGAGCTCCGCGAGCGCGCGCAGCCACTCGGCCCGTGCGACGTTGATGCCGCCCTCGCCCTGGACGGTCTCGACGATCACGGCGGCGGGGTGGTCGAGGCCGGAGCCGGCGTCGTTGAGGAGCCGCTCGAACCAGAGGAAGTCGGGGAGCTGCCCGTCGAGGTAGTCGTCGAAGGGCATGCGGATGGCATGGCTCAGCGGGACGCCCGCGCCGGCCCGCTTGGCGGCGTTCCCGGTGACGGCGAGCGAGCCGAGCGACATGCCGTGGAAGGCGTTGGTGAAGGAGACGACGGTCTGCCGCCCGGTGACCTTGCGGGCGAGCTTCAGCGCCGCCTCCACGGCGTTGGTGCCCGTGGGGCCCGGGAACATCACCTTGTAGGGCAGGGCGCGGGGCTCCAGGACGGTGCTGTGGAAGGTCTCCAGGAAGTCGCGTTTGGCGGTGGTCGACATGTCGAGGCCGTGGGTGACGCCGTCGTTGCCGAGGTATTCGAGGAGGGCCCGCTTGAGCACGGGATTGTTGTGGCCGTAGTTCAGCGAGCCGGCGCCGGCGAAGAAGTCGAGGTACGGACGCCCGTGCTCGTCGTACAGCCTGCTGCCACTGGCGCGCTCGAAGACGACGGGCCAGGCGCGGCAGTAGCTGCGGACCTCCGATTCGACGGTCTCGAAGACGGAGGGCATGGCGATGTCGGTCAGGGTCACGAAGTCTCTTCTCCAGAGTGGGGTACGGGGGTCTGGCGTGCGCGATCGACGGCTCAGGAGACCGGCGGGCCGAGGGGGCCGATGCGGTACAGCACCTCGGACCCGTGTCCCGCCGCGGGGAACGCGGCGGCCGGGAACAGGACCTCCTGTGTCACCTCCGCGCCGTGGCGACGTGCGAACGAGCGGAACAGCCGGTCGGAGGCCAGGTTCCCCGGGGTGACGGTCGCCTCGATCCTGCTGGTCCCGTGCTCGGCCGCGACCCGCGCGGACAGAGCGTCGAGCAGGGTCCCGGCTACCCCGCTTCCGCGGTGCGAACCCTCGACGGCGATCTGCCAGACGAAGAGGGTGTCCGGCTCGTCGGGGCGCAGATAGCCGGTCACGAAACCGATCGGGCGTCCGGAGGCGTCACGGGCGATCGCGGTCGTGTCGGCGAAGTCGCGGCACCACAGCAGATAGCTGTAGGGCGAGTTGAGGTCGAGTTCGCCCGAGCCGCGGGCGATCCGCCAGAGCTCGGCGCCGTCCGCGATCGTCGGGGGAGTCGTGCGGGGAGTCGTGGTCGTACGGCCAGTGGTCAACGGGGTCATGGGCGCCGAAGCTACTCAGTGGATCTCGGAACTTCCTGGTCCGAGGGGCTTGTTACGGACACGAGGCCGTGATAGATGCGTCGGCCCCCTCCGTGGCGGGAATGTGTGCCACGTCGCACGGAAAAGGCCATCAAAACGGGGCGTATCCACCGTTTATAACGGACTGGTAACGTCTCTTGGGGGTGTCCGTCTTTCGCGCCAAGAGCGTGAGAACATCCGCCATTTGACGTTTGAAGGAGGCCGCAGCGGTCAGGTGTAGGGGTCTGTCCGCGTGCGGTGCCTGACGTACCCGACGCGGAACATGCCGGAGCCGGGCCGGGTACGACGACCCCGGCCCGGCTCCGTTCACCGCTGTGACGCGCGGCCTACCAGATCGCCTCGACCCACTCCGGGTGGTCGATGAACGGGTTCCGGTTGCCCTGGTAGGTGGTGAAGATGACGTCGTTGCGACGCTCCTCGAAGGCGCTCGGCGGGTCCTGTTCGTTCCACTGCTTCAGGATCGAGAGGCGGCCGTGGAAGCGGACGCTGCCGTTGGTGGTCGACTCGTTGGGCTCCAGGTCGGCCCAGGCGTCGTCGCCCTCGTAGCGGACGGCCATGTAGAGGATCATCCGGGCCACGTCGCCCTTGTCGGCGTCGCGCGGCTCGAACGAGTCGCTGTCCGTGTAGCTGCCGGGAGCGCCGCTGACCGCGCTGCCGCCGTTGTCCCAGTCCTTGTTGCCCCGGATGCTGTTGATCTGGACGTCGCAGGCCCGCAGGTGGTGCAGGTCGGTGCCCGGGCCGGCCGAGGTGCCGAAGTTGCCGTGGGACTGGGCCCAGGTGTGCTCGCGGTTCCAGTCGCCGACGTCGCCGCCGTTGAGGCTCTTGCTCCGCGAGGTCCCGCTGTAGAGCAGGATGACGTTGTTGGTGTTGTTGGGGTCCTGGTCGGCGACCTTCAGCGCGTTCCAGACCGCGTCGTACGAGATCTTGCTCTGGCTGCTGATGATGGTGTGCAGCGAGGACTTGAGGCTCGTGCCGGTCTTGCCGATCGCGTTCTTGTAGTACGTGCTGTCGTACGCGGGGGTGGTGGCGCCGGCGGGGGTAGCGGCGACCGTGGGGAGCGTGACGCCGACGAGGGTGGCGGCGACGGCCGCTGCCCACACCTTCCATCTGCCGATCCGCACAACGGACATGGGGGGCCCTTTCCCGGGGACGGTACGCGTGGGACGGCGGGCGTCGGCTCAACGATTCCGCTGTCTACGCGTGTTGACTTCGTGTCATCGGGAGAGTGGCACACGACAGGTACCTGTCATGTAACGGGGAGGAGGCTGTTCCATGACGAGTTCGCATATGGCGGAACCGAGGGGTTCCGTCAGGCTCGCCCCGAGGTTCCTCCAGGGCTCGTCCTCGCCGGGTCGTGGGCGTTCGGGGCGGCCTCAGTCGCCCCGGCTGTCCACCGGCATCCCCTTCGGCTCCTTGATGCGCTTCATGATGATCTGCGAGTTGACCTCGGTCACCCCGGTCAGGGTCGTCAGCCGCTCGATCCACAGCCGCTCGTACGCCGCGAGATCGGCGACCGCGATCCGCAGCAGACAGCCGGGGCTCCCGAACAGCCGGTACGCCTCGATGACGTCCGGCACGTCCTGGAGCGCCTCCTCGAAGGCCTCCACGGTCTCCCGGTCCCGCCGCACCTCCACCGAGACGAGCACCTCGAAGCCCCGCCCCACCGCCTCGGGATCGATGATCGCCCGGTACCCCTGGATCACCCCGTCCTGCTCCAGCTGACGCACCCGGCGCAGACAGGGGGACGGGCTGAGCCCCACCCGCTGGGCCAGCTCCTGGTTGCTCAGCCGGCCGTCGTTCTGGAGCTCGCGCAAGATGTGGAGATCAATTCGGTCCATGGCGCAATTATCCACCACGGAGAAACGGTACGGCGGTCAACTTCGCAATCGCCTTGCGCGCCTTCTGTCCTATCGTTGCGGAGCAGGGCGATTTCGGTACGGAGTAAGGGCGGCAGGCATGAAGCGGACGAACGACGGGGCAACGCGCCGGATCGTCGTCATCAGTACCGGGGGAACGATCGCCAGCCGTTGGCAGGGCACCGGTTACGCGGCAGACGCCTCCGGCAACGACGTCCTGGCCACCGCTCCGCTTCCCGAGGGCGTCACCGTCGAGGTCGTCGACCTCTTCAACGTCAACAGCTCCCGTATCACCGCGGCCCATCAGCTGGCCCTGCTGCGGACCGTCCACGAGACCCTCGCCGACCCCGGCGTCGACGGCATCGTGATCACCCACGGCACCGACACCCTCGAAGAAACCGCGTTCTTCCTGGACCTCCACCACACCGACGTCCGCCCGGTCGTCCTCACCGGCGCCCAGCGTCCCTTCGGCACCGGCGACGGGGACGGCCCCGGCAACCTCTACGACGCGCTCCAGGTCGCCTCCTCCGTCAGCGACCTCGGCGTCCTCGTCGTCTTCGACGGACGCGTCCACGCCGCCCGCGGCACCGTCAAGACGCAGACGCTCGCCGCCGACGCCTTCTCCGACCCGTCCGCCGAGCGCCTGGGCCGCGTCGGCTTCTCCCGCGTCGACATCGAGCGGCAGCCGGAGCGCCCGACGCCCCTGCCGCTGCCCGCCGCCGCGTACAAGGCGGACCCCGACGCCCCCGACGCCGTTCCGCTGCCCCGGGTCGCCATCGTCACGCACCACTCCGACGGCGACCCCTTCCTGCTGAACGCGGCCGTCGGCGCCGGCGCCCGGGGCATCGTCCTCGTCGCCACCGGCGCGGGCAACGCCACCCCCGAGATCGCCGCCGCCGTGGCCGACGCGGTCGCCCAGGGCGTCCTCGTCGCCGTGACCACTCGCGTCCCGGCCGGGCCGCTCGCCGAGATCTACACCGGCGGCGGGGCCGTCGACCTCGTCGCCGCCGGAGCCCTGCTCACCGGCACGCTCCGCGCCGCGCAGGCCCGGATCGCCCTCCTCGCGACGCTCCTCGCCGACGGCGGCGGCGCGGGCGACCCCGCTCGCAGCACCGCGCTGCTGCGACGCCTCCTCGACGGGCCCGTCCGCGCGGAACCGGCCCTCGCCACCGGCGGCTCCCGCTCGGCCTCGGCGGTCGCCGCCCGCGCCTGACCCGGCGCACCCCAGAACCCCGGCTCGCGGGCGGCGCACCCCCCGCCCGCCCGCGAGCCGGAGCCAACCTTCGCAGGGCTGCTCCCGGGCCCGCGGTCGTACGGCCCCGAGGCGGGGGCCGCCAGCCTTCACCGCCCGCCCGCCCGCCCGCACGTCCGCCCGCCCGCCCGTCCGTCACCGTTGCCCGTACGCGCCCGCCCGTCACCGGCGCCCGCACGCGCCCGCGCGACCGCGGGCAGCGCAGGGACGGCCCGCGTACCTCTTGACACGGCCCCGCCCCCACGCGTGCGCGTGCACCGGGGCGGGCCCTCCGGCACGCCCCGCCGACACCACCCACCGCCTTCCCGTCAACTCCGGCGCCGCCATCCGCGACGCGCGCCTCCACCCTCCCCACCCCTCAAGGACGGCCTCCTCCATGGTTCCCGCACCGGCCCCGCACCCCGTTCCCGCCCGTCGCGAGCACGATCTGCTCGGCGACCGGGACGTTCCCGCCGACGCCTACTGGGGTGTCCACACCCTGCGCGCCACCGAGAACTTCACCGTCACCGGCATGCCCATCTCCGTCTACCCGCTCCTGATCGACGCGCTCGCCGCCGTCAAGGAGGCCGCGGCCCGAGCCAACGAGGAGCTGGGGCTGCTGCCCGCCGACAAGGCCGCCGCCATCGCCGGTGCCTGCCGGGAGATCCGTACGGGAGCGCTCCACGACCAGTTCGTCGTGGATGTCGTCCAGGGCGGCGCGGGCACCTCCACCAACATGAACGCCAACGAGGTCGTCGCCAACCGCGCCCTGGAACTCCTCGGCCACGCCAAGGGCGACTACGACCGCCTCCACCCCAACGAGGACGTCAACCTCGGCCAGTCGACCAACGACGTCTACCCGACCGCCATCCGCATCGCGGCGATCGGCGCCGCCCGTGAACTCCTCCTCGCCATGGCCGTGCTCCAGGACGCCTTCGCCGCCAAGGCCCTGGAGTTCCGCGAGGTCGTCAAGATGGGCCGCACCCAGCTCCAGGACGCGGTGCCCATGACGCTGGGCCAGGAGTTCTCCACGTACGCCGTGATGCTGGAGGAGGACCGCAGCCGGCTCGCCGAGGCCGTCGAGCTCATCCACGAGATCAACCTCGGGGCCACCGCCATCGGCACCGGCCTCAACGCCGCCCCCGGCTACGCCGAGACCGCCCGCCGCCACCTCGCCGAGCTGACCGGCCTGCCGCTCGTCACCTCCGCCAACCTGATCGAGGCCACCCAGGACTGCGGCGCCTTCGTCCAGCTCTCCGGGGTGCTCAAGCGCATCGCGGTCAAGCTCTCCAAGACCTGCAACGACCTGCGGCTGCTCTCCTCGGGCCCGCGCGCCGGGCTCAACGAGATCAACCTGCCCCCGGTCCAGGCCGGTTCCAGCATCATGCCCGGCAAGGTCAACCCGGTGATCCCCGAGGTCGTCAACCAGGTCGCCTTCGAGGTGATCGGCAACGACATCACCATCACCATGGCCGCCGAGGCCGGGCAGCTCCAGCTCAACGCCTTCGAACCGGTCATCTTCCACGCCCTGTCGAAGAGCCTCCTCTCCCTGCGCGCCGCCTGCCTGACCCTCGCCGACCGCTGCGTCAGCGGCATCACCGCCAACACCGAGGCGCTCCGGGCGGCCGTCGAGAACTCCATCGGTCTCGCCACCGCGCTCAACCCGCACCTCGGCTACACCGCGGCCACCGCCATCGCGCAGGAGGCGCTCGCCACCGGGCGCGGAGTCGTCGAACTCACCCTGGAGAAGGGCCTGCTGCCCGCCGATCGCCTCGCCGAGCTGCTCACCCCGGAGCGCCTCACCGGAGCCCCGGGTCCCGCGCTCGCCTGAACCGGTATCCGGCGCGGCGTGTTCGCGTGGGGCGGTGGCCGGAAGTTACCCGTCGGTTTCTCGTGACTTCCCCGATGGCCGACAGTAGAACATGTTCCCATTCGCCTCTGAGTGAGGAACATCACATGAGCGAACACCCCCTGCCCGCAAGGGGAATCGGCGGCGTCAATCGCCGCAGATTCCTCGCGGGAACAGGTTCTGTTCTCGGTGCTGCCGCCCTCGTCGGCCACGGCACCCCGGCCCACGCCGAAGCCCGCCTCACCGACACCCCCATCCCCACCGGCGCCCACGTGCCCGCCCTCGTCATCGGCACCGGATACGGCGGCTCCGTCGCCGCCCTCCGGCTCGCCCGCGCGGGCGTCGCCGTCCACATGGTCGAGATGGGCATGGCCTGGGACACCCCCGGACCCGACGGCAAGATCTTCGCCAACACCACCCGGCCCGACTACCGGTCCTTCTGGCTGCGGACCCGCACCAAGCAGCCGCTGAGCAACTTCCTCGGCTTCCCCCTCGACAAGGACGTCCCGCGGCACACGGGCATCCTCGACGCCGAGGACTTCGCCGGCATCACCGTCTACCAGGGCAGGGGTGTCGGCGGCGGCTCCCTCGTCAACGGCGGCATGGCCGTCACCCCGCGCCGCGAGAACTTCGCGGCCATCCTGCCCACCGTGGACGCGGCCGAGATGTACGCGACCTACTACCCGCGCGCCAACGCCGGACTCGGCGTCACCGAGGTCGACCAGGCCTGGTGGGAGAGCACCGCCTGCTACCAGTACGCCCGCGTCGGCCGCAAGCACGCCCAGCGCTCCGGCTTCCCCTTCGTGTTCGTCCCGAACGTCTACGACTGGGACTACATGAAGCAGGAGGCCGCCGGGGCCGCCCCGAAGTCCGCCCTCGACGGCGAGGTCATCTACGGCAACAACGCCGGCAAGAAGACCCTCCAGAAGACCTATCTGGCCCAGGCCGCCGCCACCGGCCGTGTCACCGTCTCCGCCCTGCACAAGGTCACCTCCGTCACCCCGGCGGCCGGCGGCGGCTACACCGTCGCCATCGACCAGATCGACACCACGGGCGCCACCCTCGCGAGCAAGACCGTCACCGCCGACACGGTCTTCTTCGCCGCCGGAAGCATCGGCACGAGCAAGCTCCTCACCCGTCTCAAGGCCACCGGCGCCCTCCCCGCCCTCAACAACGAGATCGGCAAGGGCTGGGGCGACAACGGCAACGTCATGTGCGGCCGCGCCAACCACATGTGGGACCCGACCGGCAAGCTCCAGTCCGCCATGCCCACCGCGGGCATCGACAACTGGGACGCGGGCGGCGCCTTCGCCGAGGTCGCCCCGCTGCCCACCGGCATCGAGACCTACGCCTCCTTCTACCTCTCCATCACCAAGACCCCCCACCGCGCCCAGTTCACCTGGAACCCGGCCACCGGCAAGGTCGACCTGAGCTGGGACAGGGCCTGGAAGCAGACCTCCATCGACGCCGCCAAGACCATCTTCGACAAGATCAACTCCAAGGAGGGCACGATCTACCGCACCGACCTCTTCGGCGCGTACAAGATCTGGGGCGACCACCTCACGTACCACCCGCTCGGCGGTGCCGTCCTGGGCAGGGCGACCGACAACCACGGACGCCTCCACGGCTACTCCGGGCTGTACGTCATCGACGGATCCCTGATCCCCGGCAACGCCAGCGTCAACCCCTTCGTCACCATCACGGCCCTCGCCGAACGCAACATCGAACGGATCGTCGCCGAGGACTTCTGACCGACCGTGCCGAGGAGGGGCCGGCCGGAATCCCGGCCGGCCCCTCCTGCGTCCCGGTTCAGTGCGTCGGCAGCACGCACACCTCGTCGAGCCCGAGCACCCGGTTGAGCCGCCCGAACGCCAGCCACGAGCCCAGACTCATCGTCAGCTCCACGATCTCCGTCTGGCTGTACCGGGCCGTCATCCGCTTCCAGAACGCGTCGTCGAGACCGTGATGGTCCAGCGCGTACCGCTCCGCGTACTCGGCCGCGAGCCGCGTCCGCTCGTCGAAGCTCTCCGAGACCTCCGTCTCCCGCCATGCCGCGACGACCTCGTCGAAGCCCTCCTCGACCTTCACCCCGTCCCGGTCGGTACGCCAGTCCAGACAGAAGCCGCAGCCGTTGATCTGCGCGATCCGCAGCCGCGCCGCCTCGAACTCGCGCAGCCCCAGCGTCGTATGGGCGTACACCGACAGCGAGAAGTTCGCCGCCGCCGTCCCGATCTCCGGGACCATGTCGCCCCACACGTATCCGATCGGCTCCTGGCCCTCGGGAATGTCGATGATCACCGCGGTCTCCTTCCCAGCTTCCCGACCGCCGGCCGCAACGGCACGTCCAGCGCGTCGTACAGTCCCGGTTCCGCCGCCACCAGCCAGTCGATCGCCCCGACCAGCCGGCCCACCGCCGTCGCGTTGCCGCCCGCAGAGCGGTTCTCGTCCTCGGCGGTCGCCGCCACCGTCACCTCGATCCGCGGGCTGCCCTCGACGATCACCCGGTGCGCCCCCGCGCCGTCCGGCGGCACCGGCCAGTCCGGCGCGCACGAGGGATGGATCCGGGTCACGTGCTCGATCACGAGGCGGGGCTCCCCGCCGACGATGCCCTGCACCTCGAAGCGGATCGCGCCCTGCGTACCCGCCTCGAAGACCCCCATCGTCCGCGTCTTCACGGTCGACTCCAGCGGACGCCGGTCCACCGTCTCGCGGATCTCGTCGAGCTCGGCGCCGAGCGCGCGGGCCATCAGGCGTATCTGCCCGCCCCACACCATCGTCGGCACCGACGGCAGCAGCATCGGCGGCTCGTAGTCCAGCGGCCGGCCCATCCCGATCAGGTCCCGGACCGACTCCTCCTGCTCGTACGTCGAGTAGTCGAAGATCTCCTGACAGCGGATCACGTCCACCGTGCTGCCGAGCCCGCTCACGAGCAACGGCAGGACGTCGTTGCCCCAGCCCGGGTCCACCCCGGACACGAACAGCGAACCGCCGCCCTCGGCGACGGCCGCGAGCACCGGATCCCGGAACTCGGGCGGTGCGTTGCGCTGGTCGTAGAGCGGATACAGCGCGGGGGTCACCACCACCGCGCCCGTCCGCACCGCGCGCGCCACGTCGTCGAGCGCCCCGTCGGGCCGGGTGTCGCCGGAAGCCGCGTACACCACCGCCCCCGGCCGCTCGTCGAGCACCGCGCCCACATCGTCGACGGCCACGACCCCGAGGTCGTGGCCGAGCCCCGCGAGCCGGCCCGCGTCCCGTCCGACCTTCGCCGGATCGGAGACCAGCACGGCCGCGAGTTCGAGCCCTGGATGGGCGTCCACGGCGCGGATCGCCGCGCGCCCGACATTTCCGGTACCCCACACCACCGTCCGAATCATGCGCGGAGGGTAGCGCCGGGCCCCGAAGGTTCCCAGACCTGTGACGCGACAATCTGACGAATCGTCAGATCTGGTCCTGTGCGGCCAGCCGCAGCGTCACGAACGGCACCGTGTCGCCGGGCAGGACGTACCGCTCCACCTCGACGAAACCGCGCGCGAGTGCGAACCGCAGCCCCTCCTCGTTGGAGGCAAGCACGACCGTCTCCACGCCCTCGTCGCTCAGCGTCCGCGCGTGCGCGAGCCCCCGCTCGTACAGCGCGGTCCCGATTCCCCGCCGCCGGAACCCGGGCAGCGTCCGCGCGATGACGGTCGCCGCCGGGGTCTCCTCGTCCGGCGGACGCACCGTCGAACACCCCACCGCCACCTCCCCGAGATACGCGACCTCCAGCCGGTGGCGGCCCGCGCGCTCGCGCACCTCGTCGGGGGAGAGGACGGCCGTCGGGATGATCGTGTTGTGAATGGCCCGCCAGTCAGCGAGCCGGTCCTCGCTCCGGGCCGGCTCGATACGAAGATCGTTCATCCGAACAGGAAAGCGTGCCCCGTCCGGCCCGGTCAACCGCATGCGGCCGCGGGACGGCAGCACCCGACGGAGACTCCGCCGGACGCGGCCGTACGGGTGAGGGCGCCGGAACCGCCGCAGGGCCGCCCACCGAACGGGTACGGATCCACGCATTGCCCCCGGCCAGGAGGATCCGTCCATGTCCGTCCACAAGGGCGCCCCCGCGCTGCTCGGCGCCGGCACACTGTGCGCGGCCCTGCTGCTCAGCGGCTGCGCGAACACCGCGCCCCCCGCCCCCGCCGCACCCGCGGGGACGGCCGCCTCGGCCCCGCCCGCCGGGGACTCCCGCCCCGCGGGCGCGCCGCCCGGCGCGGCACGCGAGGCCGGCGGGCCGGGGGAGCCGACGAGCAGCATCGCCTCCGCGCCCGTCCCCGCCCCCCGGCTCCCCGGCGTCGGCCCCGCCACCCAGGCCTTCGTCCCCGACGGCACCACCCAGGCCCTCGTCGTCACCGGCGCCACCGCCGACGACAACACCTCCACGGCGACCCTCTACGAGAAGGCCCCCGGCGGCCGCTGGGTGGAGGCGGCGGGCCCGTGGCCCGCCCACAACGCGCTGCGCGGCTGGACCACCGACCACACCGCCGGCGACCTGCGCACCCCCATCGGGGTCTTCCGGCTCGGCGACGCGGGCGGCCGGCTGCCCGACCCGGGCTCCCGCCTCCCGTACGACCAGGACGACGAGTTCGCCATCAGCGGCACCGGCTTCTCCGGCGAATCCCTCGAAGGCTCCTTCGACCATGTGGTCGCCATCGACTACAACCGCGTCCCCGGCCGGACCCCGCTCGACAAGGAACGCCCGCTCGGCGCCGGGAAGGGCGGCGGGGTCTGGATCCACGTCGACCACGGCGGACCCACCCAGGCCTGCGTGGCCCTCGAACGCGAGTCGCTGCGTGAACTCATCCGCGCCCTCGACCCGGCCAAGGAGCCCGTCATCGTCATGGGCCCGGCACCCGAACTGGCCCGCTGAACGACGCGCGGGGCGGACACCGAACGGGTGTCCGGCCCCGTACGCGTTCCAGGCGTAGGCGCCCCCACGCGCGCGTGCCCTCAGTTGCCCCCGCCGCTGCCGACCGCACCGCGGAACGCGCCCGTGTGGAGGCGGACCTGCTCCGGGGTCAGATACGCGTCGGTGTACTCGAAGTCCCGCAGCGTGCCCGACTTCGACGCCAGGAACCCGGTCCGTACGAAGTCGTCCCCGGCCGCGGCGTTCAGCAGCCAGTTCGTCATCACGCGGGTCTTCGCCACATTGGTCCGCAGCGCCGCCCAGTGGTAGGCACGCGCCACGGCCTGCGCGGGCGCCCCGTGCAGCTCCACGCCGAGCGGCTTCGACACCCCGTCCATCCCGCCGAGGTCCACCACCAGACCCAGATCCTTGTGGGTGTACGGACGGGTCGGCTCGCCGCGCAGCGTCGAGACCAGGTTGTCGGCGAGCGCCTTGCCCTGCCGCATCGCGTGCTGGGCGGTCGGCGGACAGATCGCGCCCTCCTCGCCCTTGGCGAGGTCCGGCACCGCCGCCGCGTCTCCGAGGGCCCACACACCGTCGAGCCCCGGCACGGCCATCTCGGCCGTGACCACGAGCCGTCCCCGAAACGTTTCCGCGCCGAGCGTGCCGATCAGCGGGCTCGCCGCCACCCCGGCCGTCCAGATCAGCGTCCGGCTCGGCAGCACCCGCCCGTCGGTGAGCGTCACCGCCTCCTCGTCCACGGACGCCACCGACACCCCCAACGACACCTCGATGCCGCGCTTCGTCAGGATGTCCATCGCGGCCGCGCCCAGCTTGTCGCCCAGCTCGGGCATCAGCTTCGGCGCGATGTCGACCAGGTGCCACTTGATGAGCTTCGGGTCGATGCGCGGATACCGCTTGATCGCGTTGTGGGTGAGCAGCTGCAGACAGGCCGCCGTCTCCGTGCCCGCGTAACCGCCGCCGACCACCACGAACCGCAGCCGCGCGGCCCGCTCCTCCTCGTCGTTGCTCGCGTCCGCCAGGTCGAGCTGCGCGATGACGTGATCGCGGATGTACACGGCCTCGGCGAGGGTCTTCATCCCGCGTGCGTGCTCGGCGAGCCCGGGGATGTCGAAACTGCGGGTCACGCTGCCGGGCGCGAGCACGAGATGGTCGTACGGCTCGGTCACGTACTCCCCGGCGATCGTCCGCACGACACAGGCCTTCGCCGCCGTGTCCACGCCGACCACACCACCGGGCACGATCCGGGTGCGGTGCCGTTCACTGCGGCGCAGCGAGAGCGCGACCGACTGCGGGGTCAGCACCCCCGCCGCCACCTGGGGGAGCAGGGGCAGATACAGCTGGTACGAGAACGGTGAGAGGAGTGCGAGCTGCGCCTCCCGCTCCGCGAGGCGCCGTTCGAGCCGGCGTACGCAGGCCACTCCGGCGAAGCCGGCGCCCACCACGAGGATCCTCGGTCGCGTCACGCTGTCCGCCCTTCTCCGCCGACTGTCCGTGGTTCACCCTTTTTATCGTCATTGCGGCGGGATCGCTCTTCGGCGGGATCGCTCCTCGGCGGGGTCCGCTTCGGCCCGGTGCGCTTCGGCCCGGTCGCAGCGGTGCCACGGGCGGGTTACGTTGCCGAAGGCCCCGCGCGGAAACCGCACCCCTCCCGGAAGGCGGAACACCAGGCATGACCACGTACAAGGTCGGCTACTTCGTCGGCAGCCTGTCGAAGGACTCCATCAACAGGATCCTCTCCCGGGCCCTCCTGCGGGTGGCGCCGCCGGGCCTGGAGTTCCAGGAGATCCCCATCAAGGACCTCCCGCTCTACAACCACGACTTCGACGCGGACTACCCGCCCGAGGGCCGCGCCCTCAAGGACGCCATCGCGTCCGTCGACGCCGTCCTCTTCGTCACCCCCGAGTACAACCGGTCCATCCCCGGCGGCCTCAAGAACGCCATCGACTGGGCGAGCCGCCCCTGGGGCACCAACTCCTTCACCCACAAGCCGTCGGCCGTCATCGGCGCCTCGCCCGGCAAGATCGGCACCGCCGTCGCCCAGCAGAGCCTCCGCTCGGTGCTGAGCTTCTGCAACTCCCCGCAGATGAACGCTCCCGAGGCCTACATCCAGTTCGTCCCGGGGCTCTTCACGCCGGACGGCGAGGTCACCGACCCGACGACCCAGCAGTTCCTGAGCGATTTCATGGCCGACTTCAAGACCTTCATCGAACGGGTCCTCACCGTCCTGCCCCAGCGCTGAACGGGGTCACAGGACCACGACCCCCAGCGGCCGTGAACCCGCTTCGAGCCGGCGCGTGTCACCCGTGTCGAGGTCGACGACGCTCAGCCCGTCCCAGTACCCGTCGCGGGTGAACCCGCCGGTCACATAGGCGGTGCGCCCGTCCTCGGAGACCGCCACGTCCTCGTGCGGCCCCTCCAGGGGGTAGACCCGCTCGGCGCCGCCGGGGGTCCGGACCGTCAGGGAGGGCCCCTCGTCCTCGTCCGGGTCGATCGGTCCCGTGCCCACCGCGAGGAGCGTGCCGTCGGCGGTCACCGTGGCGCCGTGCTGATGGGTGTTCGCGGTCATCGGCTCGATCGTCGTCCGGCCCGTCCGCGGGTCGACGACCGCGAGCCGCTCGCCCTCGAAGGGCAGCAGCAGCTTTCCGTCCGAAGGCCGTACGGCCGTGTAGTGCGGCTTCAGCCAGGAACCGAGCCCGCCCTCCGTGCCGTACGGGGCGACCTCCACCCGGCGCGGCTCCAGCGAACCGGCCGGGACGATCGTGACGTCGAAGGAGTCGTGGTTCGTCGCGTACACCTCGGATCCGTCACGTGACACGTCCACATCGAAGGGCCGCCGGCCGACCGGCACCGTGTCCGTGACCCGCAGGGCCGTCGTGTCGATCACCTCCAGGGCGCCGTTCCCACCGGGCACATTGACCCCCACGTACACCCGGCGCCCGTCCGGCGCGAGCGCGATGCCCATGCCGCCGCCCCGGTACTCGCCCGTGGTCACGGGACCCGCGTCCGTCTCGTACGGGATGAGCGCGAGCCGCTGCCGGGTCGTCGTGTCCACGACCGCGACGCCCTCGGCGGTCGCCACCCAGGCCCGCCCGTCCTTGCCGAGCACCAGACCGTAGGGAGCGGTGCCCACCTCGACCGAGCCGGTGGCGCCCCGCGCGGGGTCGACGAAGGTCACGGTGTCGGAGCCGAAGTCGCTGACCAGGAGCGTGCCCGGCGCCGGCTTGCCGGTCGGGGCGGGCGTCACGGTGACGGAAGAGCCGGACGCGGACGGCGTCCTGGCGGGGGACACACCGGCCGGCGATGTCGCTCCCGTCGCGGAGGCCGACCCTCCGGACCCCTGCGCGCACCCGGCGAGCAGGACCACGGCCACGGCTCCGGGCAGGAGCACCCGGGCGGTACGGGACGCTCGGCGGTACTTCGTCATGTCGGACTCCTCGGTACGGCGGACACGGGCGGGCCCGTCCGAGGACGGGCCCGCACCCTGTCCCGATCCTCCGCCCGCGCACGGCCGGGCACGGTCCGACGGCCGGCCCCGGCCCGACGGCGGGACGGACGGCACCTGGGTCAACCGATCGGCTGACCCCGCAGAGCTCCCGATGTCGTCCCCCGAGCCCCGGCCGCGACTACCGTGACGGGATGACCGAACCCTGGCAGGAGACGGCCCCCGGCGTCCTGAGACTTCCCTCCGGACGGCTGGTGCGCGGCCGCGCCCTGCGCCGCCCGCTTCCCGGGGGGACCCGCCCGACCTACGCCGTCCACCTGCTCGGCAAGAGGCCGCCCGAGGTCCCGTGGGAGTCGGTGTGGCTCCGCTGGCCGGACTTCCGCCTCCCCACGGACCGGGACACGGCCCGTGCCGTCCTGACCGACGCCTGGGAACGTGCCGCGGAGGAACGGGTCGAGATCGCCTGCGGAGGCGGGCGGGGCCGCACCGGCACGGCCCTGGCCTGCCTCGCCGTCCTCGACGGGGTCCCGGCCGACGAGGCCGTCGACCACGTCCGCCGTCACTACCACCGGCACGCCGTCGAGACCCCGTGGCAGCGCCGCTACGTCCGACGCTTCAGCGCTTGACGGCGTCCAGGAAGCAGACCGCCCGCTCCACGCACAGCGCGGTCGCCTCCGGCACGAAGGACGGCGCCCCGCGCTCGGTGAACAGATGCGCGTTCCCCGGGTACAGGAAGAGTCTCCGGTCCGCCGCGTCGGCGACCAGCGCGCGGGCGGCCGCCAGATCGCCCTCGTCGACGAAGAAGGGGTCGGCGTCCATCCCGTGCACCTGCGCGGGGACGCCATCCGGCCAGGCCGCGCCGAACTCCGTCACCGGCACACAGGCGCTGAACAGCAGGGCGCCGAGCGCCCCGGCCCGGGTCTGCGCCAGCTTCTGAGCGGGCAGCACACCGAGCGAGATCCCGGCGTAGACGAGGGCCTCGGGCAGCTCCGCCGCCGCCCGCTCGCCGCGCGCCACGAGCGTGTCGAAGCCGATCTCCTGGGCGTACCCGACGCCGGCTTCGAGGTCGGTGAAGGTCCGGCCCTCGTACAGGTCGGGCGTGTGCACGGTGTGCCCGGCCCTCCGCAGCTCCTCGGCGAACGCGCCGACGCCCTCGGTCAGCCCGAGCGAGTGGTGGAACAGCAGAACATCGGCCATGTCGTCATCCCCAGTCGTCCGTACGTGGCCCGCCTCCACTGCGGCACAGGCCGTTCGGCAGCAGCATGACCCATGGCACTGACAACGCCCGGAAACGGGCGGACGGGCGGGGGCGCCGACCGCGATCGGGGCGGACGGGTCCGGACAGCCCCGGATCGGGGGACGGACGGGAGCCGGGGCCGGCCGGAAGCGTGACGGCGGCCCCGGAACAGCCGGCTAGCGCATCGGGCGGTGCGGCAGGACGGCGCCCGCCTGGCCCACGACCCCCGCGGGTCCGCCGACGCCCATCGGGCCACCGGCGCCCGGGTGCTGGCCGGCCCCCTGGTGCGCCACGGCGCCCGGGTGCGCACCCGGGTGCGCACCCGCTCCCGCGTGCACGACGACGCCCTGCTGCGGCCCCTGGACCCCCTGCGGCGGCACCTGGATGACCCGGCTCAGGTCCCGCAGAACCTCCTCGGCGACCTGGCGGACGTCACCCGGAACATCCCCCCGCTCCCGTATGAGCTCGGCGTAGATCGGTGCCGTGCCGTCCGCGTGGTTCATGGGGCTCGCTTCCTTCGTCTGCGTCGGTGACGTCACCGACGGGGAGACGGCGAGTCTACGGGGCACCACCGACACGCCCCGGAGTGAGTCCCCGCACACCACCCGGCGCAACGCCCCCCATGCCCCGAAATTCGCTGTTCTCACGACCCCCGACGGCCGAGAATGGATCATCGAACACCCGGGAGGGACCCCATGAGCCAGGCGACCCTGACTCTGCACGACCTGATGCCGTCCGACGAGCTCGCCGCCGCACTCACGGACGGGCATGTCACGCGCAAGCAGCACCCCGAGCTGCCGCTGTCGATCTACACGTACACGCGCGCGTGCCAGTACGCCCAGCACTGGAACCGGGCGACCACCCGCTGCCGCGGACTCGTCGCCGACGACGCCACCGGACGGATCGTCGCGCTCCCCCTCCCCAAGTTCTTCAACGTCTCCGAACACACCGGCGGTCGCCCCTACGCGCCGCCGCTGCCCGACGAACCCTTCGAGGTGTACGACAAGGTCGACGGCAGCCTCGCCGTGGTCTTCCACTACGACGACCGCTGGCACGTCGCCTCCAAGGGCTCCTTCACGAGCACCCAGGCCACCTGGGCGCAGCACCGGCTCGACGCGGCCGACACGGCGGGCCTGACGCCCGGCGTCACGTACCTCGCCGAGATCCTCTACCCGGGGAACCGCATCGTCGTGAACTACGGCGAGCGCCGCGACCTCGTCCTGCTCGCCGCCTTCGGCCCGGACGGCACCGAGATCCCGCTCGCCGACGCCGCCACCGGCTGGCACCCCGTCGGCACGGTCGTCCGCACCTGGCCGGCCATGAGCATCGCCGAGCTCGTCGCCCTGACCGAGTCCAACACCCTCCCCGGCGGCCACCGGGCCACCGGCACCGACGCCGAGGGCTTCGTGCTGCGCTTCGCCTCCGGCCTGCGCGCCAAGGCCAAGCTCACCGAGTACGTACGCCTCCACAAGGTCCTCACCGGTGTCACCGAGCGCGACATCTGGCGCGGCCACGGCATCCAGCGCTTCGCCGCCCTCCCGGCCGGTGAACTCGCCAAGGGCCTCGGCTGCTCCGTGGCCGAGGTCGAGGCCGACGGCGGCAAGCCGCTGGACGCCCTCCTGGAGCAGGTGCCGGACGAGTTCGACGCCTGGGTACGCGAGGTGATCGGCGGTTTCGAAGCCGCGGCCGCCGAGCGCGAGCGGGCCGTCGACGAGGCGTACGCGCAGCTGGCCCACCTCGCCGGCGACCGGGGCGCCTTCGCCCGCGCCGCCGCCGGGGTCGCCGACCGCGGCCTGCGCGCCGCCCTGTTCCTGCGCCTCGACGGGCGCCCCACCGACCTCCTCGTCTGGCGTCAGCTGCGCCCCGAGGCCACCGACCCCTTCGCCCACGAGCAGGAGAACTGACCGTGCCTGTCGTCCACGTCATGACCGGCCTCCCGGCCTCCGGGAAGACGACGGCCGCCCGCGCCCTCCAGGCGGCCGCCGAGGGACGCGTGCGCCGCGTCAACCTCGACGACCTCCGCGCCATGCTCGACGTCCCCTCGGCGGACCGCGGCCGTTCCCACAAGCACGAGCAGACCGTGCTCGGCATCCAGGACGCCGCCGTCCGCGCGGCCGTCGACGACGGCTTCGACGTCGTCGTCGACAACACCCATCTGACCCCGCACGTCCCGAAGCGGCTGAAGGCCGCCGTGGGAGGCCTCGCCACCTTCGCCGTCCACGACTTCACCGACGTCCCCGTCGACGAGTGCGTCCGCCGCGACGCGGTCCGCGAGCGGCCCGTCGGCGAGGAGATCATCCGCATCCTCGCCGACAAGCACGCCAAGGCCACCAGGGGCGGCTGGCGGCTCACCGCGGACTGGCTCAACGACCGCCGCCCCGACATCGGCGAGCCCTACGTCCCCGACCCGGGCCTCCCCACCGCCGTCATGTGCGACATCGACGGCACCCTCGCCCTGCGCGTCGACCGCGGCCCGTACGACTTCACACGCTGCGACCGCGACCTGCTCAACGTCTCGGTCCGGGACGCCCTGCGGGCCTTCCGGCACACCGAGCGGGACCGGATCGTGCTGCTGTCCGGCCGGAGCGAGGACCATCGCGCGCTCACCGAGGCCTGGCTCGCCCACCACGAGGTGCCGTACGACGAGCTGTGGATGCGGGCGTCCGGCGACGGCCGCGGCGACGACCTCGTGAAGGCCGAGCTCTTCGACGCCCATGTGCGCCACCGGTACGCCGTCCGCGTCTCGCTCGACGACCGTGACCGCGTCGTCGCGCTCTGGCGCCGCATGGGCCTGCCCACCTGGCAGGTCAACTACGGCGACTTCTGACCGCGGCGGGACCGGCGCCGGGGGCGAGCGGGACCGGTGCCGCGGGGGTGGGGCCGCCCACCCCCGCCGCCGTGTCAGGATCGTGGGATGGTGGAAAAGATCATCGCGGCGTGCGACGGCGCGTCCAAGGGAAACCCCGGCCCCGCGGCCTGGGCATGGGTCATCGGCCGCGCCGACGGAGCGATCGACCGTTGGGAGGCGGGCCCGCTCGGCCGCGCGACCAACAACGTGGCCGAGCTCACGGCCCTGGAACGGCTGCTCGAAACACTCGACCCGGCGGTGCCGGTCGAGGTCCGGATGGACTCCCAGTACGCGATGAAGGCCGTCACGACCTGGCTCCCCGGATGGCGTCGCAAGGGCTGGAAGACGTCCTCCGGCAGCCCCGTGGCCAACAAGGACCTGGTCGTCCGGATCGACGCGCTCCTCACCGGCCGGGACGTCGACTTCGTCTACGTGCCCGCGCACCAGGTCGACGGAGACCCCCTCAACGACGCGGCCGACCGCGCGGCCAGCCACACCGCCCGTACGCAGGAGCCCACGGGCTCCGCCGTCGGAGCCCCGCTGCCGCCTCCGGAAGCCCCGACACGCGCCTCCGCGCCCCGCGCACGCTCCTCAGCGCCGTCCGGCTCCGCGGGCACCTCCCCGGCCGGTTCCTCCGGTGGTTCCGGCGGCGGTGCTGCCGGGCGCCGGACACGCCCGTCCGGCGGCACCCTGAAGGCGAGATTCTCGGGCCGCTGCCGCTGCGGCAAGGCCTACGACAAGGGCGAGACCATCGCCAAGAACCCCGACGGCTGGGGCCATCCCACCTGCGTCTGAGCCCCCTCAGGGCCCTCCGGCCGTCCGACTGGCGGGCGGCTCCGTCCGTTGCTTGAGACCGGTCCACCCGGGCGCGCGCCAGCCTTCACCCAGGCGTGCACCCGGGTTCTCCGGGGGTTCTGTTCTCCGAGCGCTCGTGGCTGCATACTGTCCTCCTCGCCACCGGTGACGAACCGTTTTACCTGCTCATTTGTCGCTCTCTTGACGTGGTCGGCACCGGCGAGAACCTCCCTCCTGCTGCCGCCGCGGCGACCCCTCGGCGGAAGCTTTCCCTGCCCGTGAAAGACCCGAGGTTCCGTGCCAGTACCTGTTCTCCTGACCGGGCGCTCCGTGCGCCTGGAGCCGCTGGCGATGCGGCACGCCGAAGCCCTCGCCCGGGCCGGCGGGGCGGACCGATCGGCCTACGCCTTCACCCCCGTACCCGACGGCTTCGAATCGGCCCTCGACTACATCGCCCGTGCCCTGACCGATCAGGCGGCAGGAAGATCCCTGCCCTTCGCCCTGGTCAGTACGGCCGACGAGCGAGTCATCGGTTCGACCCGGTTCCTCGAACTCGACTACTGGCGGGGGCCGCTGGTGTGGCCGCCCGTCCCGGGCATGCCCCACGGAGATCCGCTGACCTCCGTGCCGGACGCCGCCGAGATCGGCAACACCTGGATCGCCGGCGACGCCCGGGGGACCGGCATCAACACCGAGGCCAAGTACCTCATGCTCCGGCACGCCTTCGAAGCCTGGGGCGTGCGCCGCATCACGATGCGCGCGGACGCCCGCAACACCCGGTCCAGAATCGCGATCGAACGCCTCGGAGCGAGCTGCGAAGGAGTCCGTCGCGCCCACTCCCGCGGCCTCGACGGAGCCGTCCGCGACACGGCCTTCTACTCGATCCTCGACGAGGAATGGCCGACCGTCCGCGACATCATCGAACTCCGCCTGTCCACACCCCGCCAGGTGCGCGTTCCGCAGGATCTGCTCCCGGCCTGACCCCCTTCCGGCACCGCTCCGGCGGGCGCTCGCGCCCCCGCCGGAGCGGTGGTTCCATGGAAGGGACGGGAAGGGCTCGATATATGAGGACGCGGGGTAGCGGCCGTCACAGGACCGTGCACCGTGCAATCAGGATCCGCGAGAAGCGGATGAGTCCTTCCCGCCCCCATGCCCAGCTCCCCTCCCCTCCCCAGGTCCTTCCCTCCCCGGGTCCTTCCCTCCCCGGGTCCTTCCCTCCCCGGGGCATCCCGGCGTCCGGACCCGCCCGGTACGGTGATCGCGACAGCGACCCGCGCCACCGAAGGGACCGAGTGATCGTGCCGACCGGAACCGCCGACGTACTCCTCCGGACGGAGGGCCGGACCGGCTTCCTCACCCTGAACCGCCCCCGCGCCATCAACGCGCTCACCCACGCCATGGTCCTCGCCGTCGACGCGGCCCTGACCGCCTGGGAGCACGACCCGGCGGTCACGACCGTCGTCATCGAGGGCGCGGGAGAGCGTGGCCTCTGCGCCGGCGGCGACATCCGCGCCATCCACGACGACGCGCGCGCCGGCGGCTCCGCCTCCGCGGCCTTCTGGCGCGACGAGTACCGGCTCAACGCCCGTATCGCCCGCTACCCGAAGCCGTACGTCGCCCTCATGGACGGCATCGTCATGGGCGGCGGCGTCGGCGTCTCCGCGCACGGCTCCGTCCGCGTCGTCACCGAACGCTCCCGGGTCGCCATGCCGGAGACCGGCATCGGATTCGTCCCCGACGTCGGCGGTACGTACCTCCTCGGCCGCGCCCCCGGCGAACTCGGCACCCATCTCGCCCTCACCGGCAGCCAGGTCGGTGCCGCCGACGCGATCCTCACCGGTCTCGCCGACCACTTCGTCCCCTCCGCCCGACTGCCCGCCCTGATCCGGGACCTGGCCCGGCTTCCGGCCGACGAGGCCGTCGCCCGGCACACCGCCACCGCCCCGCCCGGGGTCCTCGCCGAGCAGCGGGAGTGGATCGACGCCTGCTACCGGGCCGAGACCGTCGAGACCGTCGTGGAGCGCCTCTTCGACACCGGCGTGCCCGCCGCCAAGGAGGCGGCCACCACCCTCCTCGCGAAGTCCCCGACCGCCCTCAAGGCGACCCTGGCCACCCTGCGCCGCTCGCGGTCCCTCGCGACCCTGGAAGAGGTCCTCGACCTGGAGTTCCGCGTCTCCTGCGCCGCCCTGACCACCCCCGACCTCGTCGAGGGCATCCGCGCCCAGGTCGTCGACAAAGACCGCAACCCCCGCTGGACCCCGCCGACGCTTCCCGAGGTCACGGACGAGTCCGTCGCCCGCCACTTCGCCGTACCGGCCGGTGGCGACCTCGGCCTCGCCGCCGCCCGGCAGTCCGTGGCGCACGGGCAGGCCACGGGGCAGGCGGCCGACGACCGGCCCGCCACCGGGCAGACCACCGAAGACCGGGGACCCCGGGACCGCGCGTGACGACGACCGCCACCACCTCCTTCCAGCCCGTCCTCGACCGCATCGCCGAGGAGATCGCCGAGCTCACCGACCGGGGCACCCCGGCCGACTACATCCCCGCGCTCGCCGCCGGCGACCCCACCGACTTCGGCATGGCCGTGGCGGAACTCGACGGCACGGTCTACGGGGTGGGGGACTGGCGGCGGCCCTTCTCCACCCAGTCCGTCACCAAGGTCTTCACCCTCGCGCTCGCCCTCGCCGGAGAGGGCGACGCACTCTGGGCCCATGTCGGCAGGGAACCCTCCGGCGACCCGTTCAACTCCCTGGTCCAGCTGGAATACGAGAACGGCATCCCGCGCAACCCGTTCATCAACGCCGGCGCCCTCGTCGTCACCGACCGCCTGCACCGGCTGACCGGCGACGCGTCGGGCAGCCTGCTGGCCTTCCTGCGCGCCGAGAGCGGCAACCCGGACCTGGCGTTCGACACCGCCGTGGCCGCGTCGGAAGCCGCCCACGGCGACCGCAACGCCGCCCTCGCCCACTTCATGGCCTCCTACGGCAACATCACGGGACCGGTGCCCGAACTGCTCCGCGAGTACTTCCGCCAGTGCTCACTCGAAGCGTCCTGCGCCGATCTCGCCCTGGCCACCGGCTTCCTGGCCCGCCACGGACTGCGCTCCGACGGCTCACGGCTGCTCACCCGCAGCCAGGCCAAGCAGGTCAACGCCGTCATGCTCACCTGCGGCACGTACGACGCGGCAGGTGACTTCGCCTACCGGGTGGGGCTCCCGGGCAAGAGCGGCGTCGGCGGAGCGGTCGTCGCCGTCGTACCCGGCCGCTGCACCCTGTGCGTCTGGAGCCCGGGTCTCGATGACCGGGGCAACTCGGTCGCGGGCGTGACCGCCCTCGACCGCTTCACGACGATCACGGGCCTGTCGGTCTTCTGACCACCGAGGGCGGCCGGGGAGGGGGAAGGCCGCCGACCGGGGAGCGGCATGTGGCCGGACGGGCTGGGCATGCTGCAGGGGTGGCCGACCGCCCGGACCGAGGAGACCCCGTATGACCGTCCCCACCCGCATCCGCACCTCCGCGAAGGCAGTCGTCCTCCATGAGGGGGCCGTCCTGCTCACCCGGAACCTCTGGAACGGCCGGGAGTACCACTTCCTCCCCGGCGGCGGCCAGGAGACCGGCGAGTTGCTGCCCGACGCGCTCCGCCGGGAAGTGCACGAGGAGACCGGTCTGACGGTACGGGTCGGCCCGCTGCTCTGGGTCCTGGAGGGCTGGAGGGACGACCCCGGTCCTCTGACATCGGAGAACTTCCACCGGGTCGAGGTCGTCTTCCTGTGCACCGTGGACGGCAGCGCCGAACTCGTCGGCGGAACCGAGCAGGACATCGACCAGATCGGCCTCGACTGGGTCCCCCTGGAGAAGATCACCTCCCTGCAGACCCTGTCACGCCGCTACCGCGACCACCTGACCCCCCTGCTGTCCGGCACCGTCCCCCGCGCCGCGTACCTGGACCGTTGAGGGGCCGGTCGCACGGTTACAGGCGCGCGGGGTGGGTGACCGCAGGATGATCAGCCTGTCACTTTCTCGCACTCCTCATCAGCCTTGAGCAGGACAGCTCCGTGGTCCAGCTCTTCCATCCCGGCCGTGGCCGCATCGAATTCGGCGCGACTGCGACTCTGGTCGGCGGCGATGGCTGCCTGAACGACGATCTCCTGCATGTCCGTCATGGCGTCGTCCTGGCCGGCGCCTCCGGGCCTCGGGCCCGTCGGGCCACGGCGCGCGGCCGTGGACCAGCTGTCACACGGGGGCCGGATCCTCATCCGGTCGGCGAGGCGATCCGCAGGAAACGGTCTGGTTCCGGCGTCCCAGCCGGACCGTGACCGTCTTGGGCCGTTGGTACTCCTGGAGTGCCAGCGTGCTCAGGTCGGTGCCGTGGCCGGAGGTGCCGCGGCCGCCGTGGGGGAGCTCCGCCGTCTGGACGAGGTGGCAGTTGACCCAGGTCTCGCCCGCGTTCAGGGCGGCCGTCAGTTCCAGGCCGGTCGTCAGGTCGGCGGTCCACACGCTCGCGGCGAGGGCCTGCGGGACGCCGTTCGCCATGGCCAGGGCGGCCGCCACCCCGTCGGCCCGCTGCACGGTGAGGAGCGGGCCGAACACCTCCTCGGTGACCGCCGGGTCGTCGTCCGGCAGGTCGGCGAGCACCCGGGCCGGCCGCCAGTGCCCCGCCTCCTCGCCCGGCGCCGGGGCGATGTCCGCGACGATGTTCCGTTTGGCGTCGGAGGCGGCGACGAGCCGGTCGTAACGCTCCGCCTGGTCAGGGTTGTTGAGCGGACCGAAGTCCCGGCCGGCCACCCGGCCGGCCATCGCCGCCGTCAGGCCGGCGACGGCGGCCTCGTAGTTCTCCGGCAGGGTGATGACCCGCGCCGGAGCCGCGCAGCTCTGCCCCGCGTTGTACGTGACGGCGTCCGCGAGCGACTCCCAGGTGTCGGCGGGCGCGTCCGGGAGGACGATCGCCGGCGCGTTGCCGCCCAGCTCCAGACTCACCCGCCGCGTCCCCGCGCGGACCGCCACGTCCGCCCCGGCCCGGCCGCTGCCCGTGAACGCCACCATGTCCACCGCCGACTCGACGAGCAGCCGGCCCGTCTCCCGGTCGCCGGGGAGGTGTACGAGGACCTCGGGGCCCAGGGCCAGCGCGGCGTGCTCCGCGAGGAGCTCCAGGCTGTCCGGGGTCGTCTCGGCCGGCTTCGCCACCACGGTGTTACCGGCCGCCAGGGCCGGGGCGCACCGCCAGGCCGCCATCAGCAGCGGATAGTTCCACGGCACGACGACACCCACCACACCGACCGGCTCCCAGCGCACCCAGCTCTCGTGGCCCGCCACCAGCAGGCCTGCGGCCGGTGCCGTACGGGTCCTTGCCGCCGTCGCGAAGAACCGGAACAGGTCCGCTACCTGCTCGATCTCGCCCGCCGTCTCCGCCTCCGGCTTGCCCGTCCCGGCCGCCTCACGGGCCGCGTACCGCGCCGCGTGCTCCTCGACCAGGCCCGCGAGCCGGTCGAGGCGCCGACCCCGGTCCTTGGGGGTGAGCGCACTCCAGCCGGGCAGGGCGGCACGCGCGCCGGCCACGGCGGCCCGGACCTCGGGCAGCCGTGAGAGCACAGCCGTGCCCCGCGGCGCCCCCGTACGGGGGTCGGCCAGTTCGGTCACGGCGGGGGAGTCGGTCGCTTCGCTGGTCATACGGGGCCTCTCGTCCATCGGTGCGGTGCGGTGCGGGTTCAGACGTCGTACGACCTCAGCCAGAGCTCCAGGGTGAGCACCAGCCACAACTTGCCGCCCTGCCGGGGCAGCAGAGCGCCCTCGCCCCGCAGCCAGCCCCGAACCGTCTCCGGCCGGAACAGCCCGCGCTGCCGGGACCTGGGCCCGAGGAGGAGGTCCTGGCCGAGGTCGCGGAGCGGGCCCGTCAGCCACTGCTGGACCGGCACCCGCATCCCGCTCTTGGGCCGGTCGACCACCGTGCCCGGGAGCAGGTCCCGTACCGCCTCCTTGAGGATCCACTTCTCCGCCGTACCACGGAGCTTGAAGGACGGCGGGGTGGCGAAGGCGTGGTCGACGACCGACCGGTCGAAGAGCGGCGAACGGCCCTCCACCCCCTGCGAGGACGTCAGCCGCTCCACCTTGGTGAGGATGTGATGGGCGCCCTTGGTCCGCAGGTTGCAGTGGAGCAGCTGGTTGAGGAGGTGCCCCATCCGGTACGGGCCGCCGCCCTCCGCCGTCAGATAGGGCGCCACGTGCCGCTCCAGGGGAGGGGCTTCCCGCAGGGCGTCGAGCGCCGTCGCCGTCAGCAGGTCCGGCAGGTCCGTCCAGCACTTGCGGTACGAGCGCAGATACGCGGTCGCCCGGTCCTCGTCCCATGGCGCGCCCGGGGTCCGGTGCATCTCCTGGACCAGCATGGGCAGGTTCTTCGGCCCGCCGAAGACGGGGTCCCCGCCCTCGCCGTTGAGGACCACGGACGCGCCGTCGGCGGCCACGGCCTCGGCGAGCATCAGGTTCGGCACGGTCAGCGGATCGCCGACGGGGCTGTCGAGCAGCGCGGCCGCCTCGGCGAGGCGGGCGGCCACGGCCGCGCCCGAGACGTTCAGCACCCGGTGGCGGGTGTGGCAGTGCGCGGCCACCAGACCCGAGTAGCCCAGCTCGTTCGGAAGGTCGTCACCGAAGCTGATCGAGTAGGTGTGCACCGGGTGATGGTGGAGCTTCGCCGCCAGCGCCGTGACCAGGGAGCTGTCGATTCCGCCGGAGAGCAGCACGGCGGCCGGCTCGGCGACGGGCAGCCGGCTCGCCGTCGCCCGTTCCAACAGGCCCCGCAGCGCGAGGACATGGCCGCCGGGATCCTCCGGCGGAGGCTCCTCGATCCGCTCCCTCGGTTCCCAGTGGACGGTCTCGGTGCACGTCCCGTCCCGGTGCAGCCGGAGCACCCGGCCGGGCAGCACCTCCCGTACGCCGGTCAGCAGCGTCTCCTCGCCGGGCAGGTAGGCGAAGGTGAGGAAGGAGCGGACCGCGGACAGGTTCATCGAGGTGCCGAGCGCGGGCCAGCGGCGCAGTGCGCGCAGCGAGGTGGAGGCCGCCCAGGCGGCGTCGGCCCGCGCGTAGAAGAGGGTCCGGGCACCGACGTGGTCACGGATCAGCACCAGGTCGGGACCGTCGAGCACGGCGAGCACGAACATGCCCTCGGCCAGGGCCACCCCCGCGTCCCCGAGCAACGCCCAGCAGTTCAGCAGCAGTTCGCCGTCCGGGCAGTCGGGCGGCGGGGGAGCGGCCAGCTCCGCGAGGGCGGCGAGGAGCACCGGACGGTTGTGCAGGGTGACCTCTCCGACGGCCGTCCGCCCGTGCGCGGTGAACGGGCCCTCGGCGCGGCCGTGTTCACCGGCGAGCAGCGACAGCTCGGCGCCCTGGACCCCGGCCGGGACATGGCCGGGGCCGAGGGCGCCCATCGCGTCGAGATGGGCACGGGCCTGCCCGGTGGTGGCGGCCAGACAGGCGCACAGACGTGCCACGAACTGCTCCTTCTCCTGGTGCTACTGGTGGTGCGGGTTGTGCGGGTTGTGAGGTGGTGCGGGTGGTGCGGTGGTTCGGGGTGGCGCAAGTGGTTCCGGTCGCGTGGTCGGCGCCGGAGTGCCGCGGCGCGGATCACCCGAAGTCGTCGTCGTTCCAGGCGTCCCCGTCGCCGTCCCAGTTCGCGTCCCAGTCGTTCCCGTCGCCGGACCCCTCGCCGGACCCGTCGGTCCCGTCGCTCCCGTCCGACCCTTCGTCGGCGGACGCCGAGCCACTGCTGTCGCCCCCGCCTCCGCCCCCACCCCCGCCGGACTGCTGGGCCTGCTGCTGCCGCAACGCCTCCTCCTGCTCGGGGGACATGCTCAGCGGCGGCAGCTGGGCGGCGGTGATGGCGAGGGTCGCCACCCCGAGGCCCGCGAGCAGGACTCCCATCCGGCCGCCGAAGGAACTCCGGTTGACCAGGACCTTCTCGCCGCGGGCCCACAGGGTCCGCCCGTAGCCGATGTCCCGGGCATAGGTGACGGTGCCGTCGGCGAGGCTGCGCTTGATGATGCGGTCGCCGAGCAGCTCGTCGGTGCCGGAGGCGCCGCGGTTGTCGTGCCAGTGCACGAGGTTCGGGTGGCCGGAGGTGCGCCGCCGCCACTCCTCCAGGCCGTTCTCGTAGCGGCGGTGGACGGTGCCGTCGGCGAGCAGTTCGTCCGCGTAGCCGATCTCTTCGGGACGGTTCATGGTGTGCGTACCTCGGGTCGGTGGGAGGGAGCGCCGGGACGGGTCACGCGGCGGGCCAGGTCATGAAGCCGGTTCCGCGCAGGCCGCGCAGTCCGCTCCACAGGGAGTCGCGGGGCGGTCGTGGCCCCCGCGTCAGGCGGAGTACCGTGCGCAACAGCCGGTCCGGGGGCACGGCCGCCACCTCGGCGAACCGGCCGTCCGCCAGCCAGTCGGCCTCCCGCGCCCGCAGTGCGGCGGGCAGGGCGGCGAGGGCGGCGGGACCGGGCGCGGGGCCTCGGCCGGTGGGCAGCCGCAGGGCGGCGGCGTGCCGGGGCACCAAACCGAGGGACACCACCCGCACTCCGGGCGTCGGCCCCAGAGCGGCCCTCACCCGGGCCGGGAACGCGACCCCGGCCGTGCTCGCGTCGTGCAGGACGTACACGGTGGCGTCCTCGGCCCGCCGCAGGGAGGCGAGCAGCCGCGGGTCGAGCGGCAGGGCGTCCGTGGCGGCGAACACCGGGCAGGCCGCCTCCAGATGGACGTGGTTGGCGAGCAGCATCCCGGCGATCGAGCGGTCCTGGCAGAACAGCAGCCGGGGGAGCCCGTAGTCGTGGAGGTCGGGCTCGGAGGACTCGGACGACTCGTACGACTTCACCCGCACGGCCGGCTCGGGCAGCGGCGGCAGCAGTCCCGGTACGGTCTCCCGGCCGCGCTCCTCCAGGGCGCGGGTGAAGGCGGGCAACCGCAGGGCCGGGGCGGGGGTGCCGGGGATCCGGCCCCTCAGGAACGCGGTGCCGGGGCTCAGGGCACGGCAGGTCTCGTAGTACAGCTGGCGCTCGGTGAAGCGCAGCCCGCCGGGTGCGGCTGCGCGGGCAGCGGCCGCGGTGATCGCCCGGTCGACGACGCCGGCCATCGCCCGGTCGGCGAACCCGAGGGCGGGACGGCGGCCCGTGCGGGCGGCCTGACCGGCACGGGCGGTCCGGTCGGCATCGGCGGCCTGGCTCACGCGGGCGGTCCGGCCGACATCGGCGGTCCGGTCGACGGCGGTGGCCTGGCTCACGTCGGCGGTCCGGTCGACGTCGGTGGCCCGGTTGTTCCCCGCGGTCGGGCCGGTGTGCGGGGGCGGGAGGTGTCGCTGGCTCATCCGGCCGTGGCGCCTTTCGTACGGGACGGGCCGCCGGCCTGCGTCGGCTCCTCGGCCGGCCAGGTCAGGAAGCCGTCGGTGGAGCGGAGTTCGCCGGGGCGGGCGGACAGGGCCCGTGCCACGGCCGCAGTGACGACCGATTCCAGGCGGGGCGGGGGGACCGCGGCGAGCGGACTCCAACGGCCCCCGGCCAGCCACGCGGCGTCCTCCTCGGGCAGGCCCGCGACACAACGCAGGTCCGCCGCGTCCACGGCGGACGTGGTCGAGACCCGGTGCACGGCACCCCGTCGGGTCCGGACCGCGGCGACCGGGAGGCCGGCGTCCACCACGACGCGGTCCGGGTGGGCGAGGCGCAGGAGCGGTGCGAGCAGCGCCCCCAGGGCGCTCGCGTCGTGGAGGACCACCACCGGGAGCCCGGCGGGAGCGTCCGCCAGCGCTTCGTGCGCGGCGGCCGGTTCGGCCTGGACGAGCCGCGCCTTGAGCCGCGCGGGGATGCCGTTGACCCGGAGGAACACGGAGACCGCGTGATCGGTGCAGAGGATGACGGCCTCGGGGCGGCCGGTGGAGGATTCGCGGGGTGCGGGGGCGCGCGGGTCGTCGTTCACCACACCCGGTGGCAGTTGCTTGTACGCGGTCCGCCAGGAGCCGGTCATCAGCTGCCGGAACGTGGCCTCCGAGGGGCTGATGCTCCACCAGGCCTTGGCGGCGGGCCGGTACCGCATGACCGAGGCCACCACCACGACAGCGACGGCGGCGGTGGCGCCGATCGCACCCCATGGGCCGTGGACGAGATTGCCGACGACGAGGAGAAGAAGGGCGAGGGGCGCGGCGACCAGCCACCGGACGCCGGGCCGGATCCCGTGTGCGGGCTTCGCGTCCCAGGCGGAGCTGTAGATCCGGGAGAGATACCACAGCTGGGTGAGGGTCACCTTCAGCCGTCCGCCGTCGGTGGCGCGCTCGGCGACCCGCCGGATCCGCAGATCGTGCATGCCCCGGCCGTGGATCCTCGGGTCGAGTGCGAAGCGGCGGTCGCAGCGCGAACACACCTGCCCGGTCCGTTCCTTGGCCGCCAACTGGGCGGCGCAGTGAGGGCAGATCACGCCCCACCCACCGGGTCAGGTCCGGTCGGCTCGGGCCAGGTGAGGAAACCCAGGTCCGCGGCGCGCCGCCGTTCGGGGTCGACCCCGCGGGACACCTGCCCGGCGACCCGTTCGACGACCGAGAGCAGCCGGGCCGGTGGCAGTCCGACCAGCGGGAACCGCCAGCCCTGCCCGAGCCACTTCAGCTCCTCCGGGGTGTACGTGCCCAGGTCGGTGAGGAGCCGCAGGTCCGCCGGGCTCGGCTTCCGCCGCGGGTCGCGGTAGGGAACGGCCTGGGGCAGGGCCCGTACGGTGCGCAGCGGTGGTCCCACGTCGATGACCGTCCGGCCCGGCAGGGCGTCGCGGAGGTGCCGTACGAGCAGTTCGCCGGCCGCGTCGCAGTCGCGGAGCACGAGCACCGGGCCCTTCGACGGTACGGCCCCGGCCTCCGCGGCGCTCCGGACCACCGTGAGGCCGTGGCGGGCGGGCAGTCCGTCGGCGAAGAGGAACGCGACGACGGCGCGGTCGGGGCAGACCAGCACCCCGGTGGTGTCGGCCGCGTCCGCCGGGGCCGAGGCGCCGACGGTGGACCCCGTGGTGTCGAGCACACCCGGCGGCAGCGCCCCGTACACCGACCGCCACGGGGAGAGCGCCAGCGCGGGGAAGGCCTCCCGGCCGACCGGCGGGATGCCCGTGCCCGCCCCCATGGCCCGGGCCACGGTGATGCCCAGGCCGATGAGCAGCAGAGCTGCGGAGGCGATCAGCAGGACCGGCGCCTCGGCGAAGATGGCGATGACGGTGACGAAGCCGGCCGCCATGAACGCCCCGCCCAGGCAGCCCCGTCCGAACTCGCTGTCCCGGAGGCGCTTGCGGGAGAGGGCGTACCAGAGCTGGTCGGGGACGATCCCGATCCGGCCCCCGTCGGTGAGGGCGGTGGTGATCCGGCGTACCCGGAGGTCGTTGAGACGGAGCGGGTTGGTCTTGGGGTCAAGCGCGTAGGAGCGACTGCAGTGGCTGCAGCGGTTGCCGGTGCGTTCCTTGCGGAGCAGGTTGCGTTCGCAGTGCGGACAGATCACCTGGGCACCTCCAGTGCGGCCGCCACCCGGCGCAGCCGGGCGGCCAGCCGCTCGCGGACCGTGGTGGCGGCGATGCCGTGGACGCGCTGGGCACGCTCGATGTCGCGGAGCTCGGCGGCCAGGGCCCGGTAGTCGGTGAGGGTCTCGGCGGCCAGGGCGGTCCGGCCGCCGGCGGGGGTGCCGCCGGGGGACTCGGCCCGCCTCTCGGCCTCGGCCGCGGTGATCGCGTAGTCCTCGTGGTCGATGCCGTAGCCGGTGTTCGCCGCGACGATCGTCAGCGGGGCGTCTCCGCGGTTGGCGAAGGAGTGCGGCATCATCTCCGGGATCCGGATCAGCATGCCCGGTGCGAGCGGGACGTCGGTGACGCGCCCGCGTGCCTCGTCGTACAGTCCGCAGGCGGCATGGCCCAGGCTGAGGACGAAGTGCTCGCCGCCGTGCGCGTGCGGGGTGAAGGCGCTGCGCGGGCCCACCACCCCGAGCTTGACGGTGGCGTTCGACGGCCGGTCGGGCGAGGTCGCCGCGTCCCCGACCAGGTAGTGGGCGAACTGCCCGTCGTCGATGAACCGCAGGAACTCCCGCTCCGGTCCCAGCTCCCGGCTGCCCTCCCGGTCGGCGAGCAGGATGCTGCCGTCGGGCCTGAGGTGGTACAGCTCCACTCCACCGGGCAGCTCCCGCGCGACCCGGCCCGGTATGTCATCCGGTACCCGGGCCTGCGCTCGTACCTGTCGTACGGGTCGTACCGCCATCGCGCCTCCCCCTGACGCCCGTTGTGCGTGCTCACGCACAACCACCGCATGGTAGAGCGCTGTTCGGTAACAACGGGAGTCCTCGGGACCACTCTCAGGGGACTCGGAGGTGAACGCCCGTCGCTCCGTGGCACGCTGCGTCCCTGCTCAGCGCCCGCCCGCGCAGCACCACCGCTCAGCGCCGCCGGTCCGCCGCCCTCGTCGCCGCCGGTTCGCCGAGTGCCCCGGCCGCCGTCCGCCACGCCGCCGTGACCGCACCGTGGGCCAGCTCCGTCGCGGCGTTCACATCGGCGGGCAGACGCAGTGGCGCCCCGATGTGGACATGGAGACAAGGCCTCCGGACCGGCGCGGTGAGCACCCCGGCGATCTGCTTCACGCGCCCGCCCGACGTGATCCGGCGGGCTCCCGCCTGACCGATCGGCACGACCGGACACCCCGTGGCCTCGGCGAGCCGTGCGAGCCCCGTGCGGAAGGCCTCCGGCGGATTCTCGGCGGAGTCCGGCCGCGTCGGGATGCGGCCCTCCGCGTACAGCATCACGTGCCGCCCCGAGGCGAGTGCGACCGCCGCGTGGTCGAGGGCTGCGGCGGCGTGGGCCGAGCCGCGGTGGACGGGCACATGGCCCTCGCGGGTCAGGGCCCGGCCGAGCAGCGGGATCCGCCACAGCCCGGCGGTGGCGAGCAGGACCGGCTCGACGGCGAGCCGCTTGCGGAGCGCGGCGAGGACGAGTGCGGGGTCGGCCGTCGAGGTGTGGTTCACGACCAGGATGCTGCCGGGTTCGAGGCGGGCCCCGGGATCGGAGGTGACGGTCAGTCGTCCGAAGAACGGGACGACATGGGCGGCGAGACGGCTGAGCACGAAGGGCCCCCTGGCTCCGAGGACGAGGCGTTGACCCACCCATCGTGCGAGACCGCGCGTCCCCTCACATGAGCACGCGTACTCAGCTCCCGTACCCAAAGGCCATGAGTGCGGGGCGCGGTGGCGGGTGGCCTTGCGGGCCGGTCTAGGCTGATGACCGGACAGCCGGGGATCAGGGACAGTGCCAGGGCCAGGGGAGAGGGGGCGGACGGTGGGACGTTCGACGCGCCGGCTCGTGGCCCTGCTGCCCGCGATACTCTGCGCGGTCTGGTCCCTGCTCGTCCTTCCCGCGTCGACGGCGCAGCCGACGGACCACACGGCCGCGACCGGTCAGGCTCCGACCAGGACCGTGGCGCCCGCCGTGTCCCACGGTGCCGGACCCCGCGCCTCCGCTCCCGAGCCGCACTTCGCGCCCACCGCCGTCGTACGACTCCCCGCCGCCGTCGAGAACCCCGTGCGGCTCCCCGTCACACCCGCGGGGACGGTCACCGCTCCCGCCGACCTCTCCCTCCCGGCCCGCGGCGCCCTCGCCGGCGACCCCCGCCGGGAGCGCGCCCCGCCCGGCACGGCCCACGACCCGCGGGCCCCTCGCGGTCCTCCCTCCACCCGGCACAGCTGACGTTCTCCCGCGTCGCCGTCCGGGCCATCGGCATGCCCTCGGACCGGTCCACGACGCGCATCCACCCATACGTCCGGCACGGCCGGCGCGCGCTCCCACCCTCCGCGTGGACGAGCGCCGTCGCCGTGCGCCGCCCGTGGAGTAACCGTGTCCTCTCGTTCCACGATCTGGCGTGCGCTGCTCGCGCTCGCCGTCGTCGCCCTGTCCCTCTGGATCACCCTGACCACCCCGCCCCGCCTCGGACTCGACCTCCGCGGCGGGACCCGCATCGTCCTCCAGACCGAGGACGGACCCGCCGCCCGCGCCGACGCGGCGGCCACCGACCGCGCGCTGGAGGTGCTCCGCAAACGCGTCGACGGGCTCGGCGTCGCCGAACCCTCGCTGGCCCGCTCCGGCGAACGCCGCATCGTCGTCGAACTCCCCGGACTGCGCGACCCGCGCCAGGCCGCCGAGGTCATCGGCCGTACGGCCCAGCTCACCTTCCACGCCGTCACCGGCGAGGCGCAGGGCCCGGCCCGTCCCGCCGGATCGGGCAGTTCGAGCGGTCCGGACGGCCCGGCCCGTTCCGCAGAGCCGGCCGCGAAGAACGGCGGGGCACGCGTCCTCGCCGATCCCGACGCGCCCGGCCGCTTCCTCGACCTCGCCGCACCCGTACTCACCGGCGACGGCGTCAAGAGCGCCGAGGCCGTGCTCGACACCACGAGCGGCCGCGGCTGGACGGTCGACCTCTCCTTCCGCGACCGCGCCGCCGACACCTGGGCCAGGCTGACCGGCGCGGCCGCCTGCGCGGCGCCCGGAGACCCGGCCCGCAGGGTCGCGATCGTCCTCGACGACCGGATCGTCTCCGCGCCCGCCATGCAGACCGGCGTCCGGTGCGGCTCGGGCATCGGCGGCGGTTCCGCACAGATCACCGGCGGATTCTCCGCGCAGGAGGCCCGCGACCTCGCGGCCCTCGTCCAGGGCGGCGCCCTGCCCGTCCCCGTGACGACGATCGAGCAGAGCACCGTGGGCCCGACGCTCGGCGCCGAGGCGATCCGGGCCAGCGCCTGGGCCGCGGTGATCGGTCTCGCCTGCACCGGGATCTTCGTGATGGTGGTCTACCGGCTCCTCGGCGTCCTCGCGACCGCCGCGCTCCTCCTCTACGGACTGATCTCGTACGCCGCGGTGGTCGCCCTCGGCGCCACGCTCACCCTTCCCGGCCTCGCCGGATTCGTCCTCGCCATCGGCATCGCCGTCGACGCCAACGTCCTCGTCTTCGAACGCGCGAGGGAGGAGTACGCGGCCCTGGGCAGGGCCACGACCGGGCGCGATCTGCGGCGGCCGTTGACGACGGCGTTCGGCAAGGTGTGGAGCGCCGTCGCGGACTCCCATGTCACCACCCTGCTCGCGGCGGGCCTGCTCTTCGCCTTCGCCACCGGCCCCGTCAAGGGTTTCGGCGTGACCCTCGCGATCGGCGTCGTGACCTCCCTCCTCACCGCGATGGTGATCACCCGCCTCCTCGCCGACCTGACCCTGCGCCTGCCCGCCGTACGCCGCAGGCCGGCGGTCACCGGCATGGCGGGACTCGGGCGGCTGCGCACTCGGCTGACCCGGCGGGTCCCGCGCCTGATGGCCCACCGGCGCCGCTGGCTGCTCACCTGCGCCGGACTCCTGATGGTGGCCCTCGCCGGAATCGGCGTCCGGGGCGTCGAGTTCGGCGTCGAGTTCACCGGCGGCCGGGTCGTCCAGTACACGGCCGAGCGACCCGTCGACGCGGACGCGGCGCGCGCGGCGATCGCGACGGCGGGCTTCCCCGAAGCGGTCGTCCAGACGACCGGCGACAGCGATGTGTCGGTACGCGTCCGGGAGAGCGGGGACGGCGAACAGCGGGAGATCCGGGAGGCCCTCACCCGGGTCGCGGGCCCGGTGGAGGTCGAGCGCGACGACCTCATCGGCCCCAGTCTGGGCGGCGAGCTGCGCACCCACGCCCTGCTCGCGCTCGGACTGGCGGTCGCGGCCCAACTCCTCTATCTGACCGTACGGTTCCGCTGGACGTACGCGACGGCGGCGGTGGCCGCCATGGCCCAGGACGTACTGCTCGTGATCGGCCTGTTCGCCTGGCTCGGCAAGCCGGTGGACAGCGTCTTCCTGGCCGCGCTCCTGACCGTCGTCGGCTACTCGGTCAACGACTCCGTGGTCGTCCTCGACCGGCTGCGGGAGCTGCGGCGCCGCGGCGGAGGTGTTCCGCTCGCGGACCTCGCCGACCGGGCCGTCGCCCAGACCCTGCCCCGTACGGTCAACACCGGCATGGGCGCGCTCTTCGTCCTGGTGGCGCTCGCCGTCCTGGGCGGCGACTCGCTCACCGACTTCTCCGTCGCGCTGCTCGCGGGAGTCGTGCTCGGCATGGCGTCGACGGTGTTCACGGCGATGCCCCTGGCCGTGGCCCTGGAGACCGGGAACCCGGCGCCCGCCGCCGCATCGGGCGGCGGTTCCGGCTCCGGCACGCGGCAGCGGGCGGGCGGTGCCGGCGCGGACCGGGACCGCTCGGGTGCGGTGGTCTGACCCGGGCGAACCGAACGGCGACGGTCACCCGGATCCACCGCCCCGGACCGCCGGATCCGTCACCCCGACCCGTACGGCCTCCCCGTACGGGTCGGGGTGACGGGTCGCCCCTCCCGGTCAATGCCCCGCGAGCTCCGCCTCGATCAGGTCGGCGGCCCGGCTCGTGCCGCCCTCGCGGGCCATCGACTCCTGGATCTCCCGGGCGCGGCGCGCCACGTCGGGATCGGCGAGGAGTGCGAGCAGGTCCTTCCGCAGCCGCTCCGGGGTGACCTCGTCCATCGGCAGGTGCCGCGCCACGCCCAGGGCCTGGAGCATGTCGGCGTTCCCGAACTGGTCGACGGCCTGTGGGACGGCCACCATGGGCGTGGCCGTGGCCAGGCCCTCCTGGCTGCCGCCCGCGCCCGCGTGGGTCACGAAGGCGTCGGCCTGCCGGAGGATCGCCAACTGGGGTACCCAGGAGTGCACTTCGACGTTCGCGGGGACCTCGCCGAGCTCGGCCGGGTCCACGAACCTGCCGATCTGGAGGACGACATGCCAGCCGGGAAGCCCGGCGAACGCCTCCACGCAGTCACGGTAGAAACCGGGCAGCTTGGTGAAGGCGGAGCCGAGCGAGACCAGGACCACCTTCTCCGCGTCCGCCGGCCGCTCCCAGCCGCCCTGCTCGGCGCGCTCGCCCTGACAGGCACCGACGAAGGTGTAGACGGACTCGTCGACCCGGTCGGCCTGCGGCTGCAGCGCCTTCGGGATGAGTACGAGCGCGCGGCGCGGGCGGGCGACGAACCTGTCCGGGTCGGTGTCGAGCCCGTGCTCGGCGAGCCAGGCCTCGAACCGCGCGTAGTACGCCTTGCCACGCGGTGAGGCCTTGAGCTCGGCGGTCATCGGCTCGGCGACCTCCTCCTCGTACCCCTCCCACGGCACGAGGTTCGGCCACAGCGAGACCGCCGGCACTCCCCAGGTGTGGGCGAGGACGCGGGCCGGGTAGGCGGTGATGTCGTGCAGGACGAGGTCGGGCCGGTCGTCGTCGAAGGCCTCGGCGAGCTGCGGCAGCGCCTGCACGGCATCGCTCAGGAAGGGTTCGAGGTTGTCGATCAGTTCCGTTCCCCAGGCGTCCGGGTCGTCGTCGGTCGGCAGGGTCGAGGTGTAGACGACGGGCGTGGCTCCCGTCTCCGCGACCTTCTCGGCAAAGGACGCGGGGATGGCGTAACTGACGCGGTGGCCACGCGCGACGAGCTCGCGGATCACCTCCAGGCTCGGGTTCACGTGGCCGTGCGCGGCGATGGAGAACATGGCGATGTGCGCGGGGGACGCGGTGGTGGTCATGGCGACCACCCTATGTGAGACGAGACGTCTCGTCTAATCAGATGTCCGGGGCGCGGGGTCGAGGCCGGTTCCGGGCGGCCCGTCGGGGTCCAGGGCGGGAGCGGTCCAGTCGGCGTGTCGCAGGATGGCGCGGAGGGTCGCGCCGGACGGGGCCGCCCGGAGTGCGGCGTTGCGCAGGGTGACCGCGAGGGGGTGGGTGAGCTGCTGCCCCATACGGCCGGCCTGCCGGGCCGCGCGGGCGACGGACTGGCTGCGGGGGCGCCGTACGGAGTCGTACCGGGCGAGAGCGCCCTCGATGCCGGACGTCGCCGTGGCGGTGGAGCCGCCGGTCGTCGCGAGCGCGGCGGCCAGCGTGACCGCGTCCTCCAGGGCCTGGCAGGCGCCCTGGCCGAGGTTCGGGGTCATGGCGTGGGCCGCGTCACCGAGCAGGGCGACCCGGCCCGAGACGAACGTGGGCAGCGGGGCGGTGAGTTCGTGGATGTCGTGGTGCAGCACGGCCTCGGGCCGCGTGGCGGCGAGCAGCGCGGGGATGGGATCGTGCCAGTCCCCGAAGCGGTCTCGCAGATCGGCCAGTGGATCCGAAGGGCGCAGACCCGGGGGCGAGTTGAGTACGGCGTGCCACTCGGCGCGGCCGTTCGTGAACGCGATGTGCCCGAACTCGGTACCCCTGCCCCAGGTCAGCTCGAAGTCGGACGCCAGTGGTACGGGGGTGTCGGTGATCGCGCGGAGGACGGTGGAGCCGCTGTAGGCGGGGCCCGGGTGGCCGGGGAAGAGCTGGGCGCGAAGGCGGCTGTTGACGCCGTCGGCCGCCACGACCAGATCGGCCTCCAGGGAAGCTGCGGCCTCGTGCCCTTCACCGTCTGCTTTCCGGCTTCCCCGCCTGCTTCCGATGGTGAACACCCTCGCGCGGCACGGATCGGCGAGGTCCAGTGATGTCACCTCGGTCCCGACGACCACGCACTCGGCGGGCAGCGCCGCGCGCAGAATCCGGTGGAGCGCGGCGCGCGGGATGCCGACGATCGGCGTGCCGAGTTCTCGCTCCAGTGCCGTCCCGTCCATCCGGGCCAGCCAGCCACCGCCCGGGACGCGCGTGCCCCCGGTGTACTGCGGCCGCGCCGCCTCGCGTACCGCCTCGCCGACTCCGAGGGCGTCCAGGGCTCGGATGCCGTTGGCGTGCAGGGAGATGCCCGCGCCGGCGTCGTCGAGGGCGGGGGTGCGTTCGAGGACCGTCACCTCCCATCCGATCCGGCGCAGTCCGATCGCGGCGGCCAGTCCGCCGATGCCGCCGCCGACGACCACGGCGTTCCCGTTCCTCATGCCCAACCCCCCTTCCGGCGGCCGTCCGTCGGCCGCGCGACGAGAGCCCCTCCCGGCGGTTTCTACACCTGTAGAAGACACTCTCGACGAGGAAACGTACACCTTCCCTCTACAGGTGTAGAAAGGGGGGATGTCCACCACTCGACGTACGCTCCTCGCCGACACGGCCATCGACGTTCTCGCCGAACACGGCATGCGAGGGCTCACCCACCGTGCGGTGGACCGGGCCGCCGAACTTCCACCGGGCACCACGTCCGCGTACTGCCGCACACGCCAGGCGCTGCTCACCGCGCTCGTCCGGCGTCTGGTCGAGCTCGACCAGGCGGAGCTCCAGGAGGCGGGGGAGCGCACCCCGGTGCCGCGCGACGCCGAGGAACTCGTGGCCGGCCTTGTCGCCTTCGCCGAGCGGCGGCTCACCGGCGACGGGCGGCGCCGCTCGCTCGCGCGCTACGCCTGTGCTCTGGAGAGCGTGCACCACCCCGAGTTGCGGGAGATCCTCGTACCGCGCGACAACGCCGGCCGCCGGATCGTCCAGGACTTCCTGGCCGCGCGGGGGATCGCGGACGCCGACGAACGCACCGTCACATTGCTGACCTGCGTGGACGGTCTGGTCTTCGATCGCCTGGTCAACGGTGGCTCCGTGTCGGCCGGGGAGGTGGGGCGATTGGTCGCGGCCTCGACGCGCTGAGTTCACGATCGAGCCTCACCCTGGATGAGCTGTCCATGCCAAGATGTCGCCTGTCGAATCATGCCGCCCGACCCAGGGGACACAGTGAAGACACAGGTGTACGCCACCAGGGGCGCGCTCGCCCTCGCCGCCGCCCTCACGATGATCATCGCCCTGCCCAGCAGCGCGTTCGCCGCACCGCCCCCCGCCCTCCCGGCCAACGCCGACGGCCTGGAGCAGACCTTCCAGCCGGCCTACGACTACGACACGGACGGCTGCTACTCCACCGCCGCCATCGGACCCGACGGCACCATCAACGGCGGGCTCAACCCGTCCGGCGCCCTCAACGGCCAGTGCCGTGACTCCTGGGACCTCACCCAGACCAACGGCTACTCCCGCGCGAAGTGCAACAACGGATGGTGCGCGATCCTCTACGGCCTGTACTTCGAGAAGGACCAGGCCGTCATCGGCAGCAGCCTCGGGGGACACCGCCACGACTGGGAACACGTCGTGGTGTGGGTGCAGAACAACCAGGCGCAGTACGTCTCCACGTCCGCCCACGGCGACTTCGACACCTACGGCCGGAACGCGATCCGCTGGGACGGCACCCACCCGAAGATCGTCTACCACAAGGACGGCATCGGCACGCACTGCTTCCGCCCCGCCAACTCCAACGACGAGCCGCCCGAGAACCACCAGCACAGCTGGCAGTTCCCGAGCCTGGTCGGCTGGAACGGCTACCCGGCAGGTCTGCGCGACAAGCTCAGCCAGGCCGACTTCGGCAGCGCGGTGTTCGGCCTGAAGGACGGCAACTTCGCCCCCCACCTGGCCAAGGCCAAGCCGGCCGGCATCCCCTTCGACCCGTACGCCTGACCGGACACGGCACCGACTCCGGACTCCCGCTTCCGGACTCCGGACTCCCGCCTCCGGACTCCGGACTCCCGCCTCCGGACTCCCGGCGGACGGACGGCGGTTCGGTCCAGGTCCGTCCGCCGGCTCCGGCCCACGGGGAGTGCGAGGGTGGCCACCGCCGGCCCGTGGGTCATCGGCGTCTTTTCGGGACGACGCGGGCGCCCGCCCGCGTCTAGGGTCGGCCTATGAGCAACTCCCTGGCAGCAGCCGTCCTCACGCCCCCCGACCTGACCGAGGCGATACGCGCGGTGCGCGCCCTGCTGGCGGTCGCCGACCTCGACAGGGCCGAGGTGGACTTCGAGGCGGTCATCCACTCGCCGCAGGTTCTCCGCCGCGTCCAGGACGTGCTGCCCGGCGGCTTCGAGTGGTGGGCCTTCGGCGAGACCGCCGAGGGCTCCTCGAAGGCGGGGGACGACCCGGCGGCCTGCCTGCCGATCAGACTGTTCGAATGGGGACGGCCGTTGGACCGCGCCGAACCGTTCATCGCCGCCCTGGCCGGCACCGCCGCCGCCGTCCGCTGGGACCTGAACGGCTGGCCCGAGGTGCCCGAGGCGGGACTGGAGGCCGTCTCCCAGAAATACGCCTACCTCACCCTCACGGTGAACTCCAGGGACCTCTGTCAGGACGAGCCCTCACAGGACCACACCGTCCATGTGCACACGAGCCGGGGCGACGACGGCGGCCGCGTCGAATGGCTCGCGGCGTGCGTGGGGAGCACCCCCACCGGCCGGGTGGAAATGGCCTTCCTCTAGCGGACCTTGCCCAGCCTGACCTGCCTCGACGCCCCGGAATCCGGCATGGGACCATGCAGTGGCCCCGGGGGCGGGCGGGCCGCCCGATCGGGCGGGCGTGATGCGAGGAGCGCGGTGTGAGTTCGGGTGGGGACCGGGGCGATTCGTCCGTGCCGGACGACGTGTGGGAGCAGTTCCTGCGGGATTCCGTGGAAGGCGTCGCCGACGCACCCAAGGAGCCGTCGGCGCGGGCCCGGGTCGTGACGGAGCGGCTGCGCGACGCGCCTGCGGGCAACGACGGCTGGCGTACGTACACGCCCGCCCCGGCGCGACGGAAGAAGGGCCGGTACCTGGTCGGGCTGCTCGCCTCCGTGGCGCTGCTGGTCGTGGCGTTCGACCCGTGGAACATGATCGGCGCGTCCGACGCGGACGGGGCGTCCGGACCGCCGCTCGCCCAGGAGTCGGGGCGCCCGACCGGCGCGCCGCCCGTGGAGCCGGCCCGACTCCCCACGCTCGCCGAGCCGTTCAGGGGCTCGCCCGCCGTGCGCTGGGCGGACGGCACGGCCGGGATCACCGTCCCCGCCGCCCGCGCGACCGGGTGGATGAGCAAGGCGCAGGTGGAGAAGGCACTCCGGCAGACGCGCGACTTCCTCGCCGCGTCGAGCCTGGACCCGGCCGTGCTGCGCGGTGAGCGCCCCACCAAGGCGATCGCCCTGATCAATCCGCACCAGAAGGACGTCAAGGACTATCTGGCCGCCGCGTTCGGCACCCCGACCGAGGAGAACGACCCGCTCCTCCTCTTCAGCCGATTCGACTCCTCGTACGCGCGCGTGGCCGGCGACGTCGTCAAGACCCGGGGCCGGATGACGTTCCTGGAGGGCGACCGTGGCGCCCTCCAGGTGACCACCGACGTCACCTACGTCTATCCGGTCGTACGGGCCGGGGCCGGCAGCGACGAGGTCGTGCGCACGATCGCGCGGCGCGAGGTCGTGGTGAACTGGGACGACCCCTCGAAGATCATCACCGAGCCGGGCACGCTCTCCCTCGTCTCGTACAAGGTCGACATGACCAACGGCGGCTGCGACACCTTCACCGGCTACTTCACTCCGGAGTTCGGCACGCGAGGGTCGGACACCGGAGCGACCGGCGGTGAGGCCGTCGACCCGTACGACCGCAGCGAGCCGATGTTCGGCGGGACGGGGAGCCAGGACGGCGGGTGCAGGACCGCGTCGCGCTCCTGACCCCCGGCGCCGGCCGCGCTTCGTCCGCACCCGCACCTGGTCCGTGCCCGCGCCCCGTCCGCAGTCCCCACGTTCCTGGCCGCCTCTCCATGGTCACGGGCGCCCGGGGCGGGCACGATGGGGGCCACCGCAGCGGGGCCACCCGAGCGCGCCGACAGGAACCGGAAGGGAAACGTCACCCCATGCCCCAGCACTACGGCGACTACCAGCACGAGATCTACTTCGACGGGCTCTTCGGCGTCCTGCCCACACAGCCGATGACCTTCGCCGAACTGGAGTCGAGGGCGCGGGCCGCGCTCTCGCCCTCGCTGTGGTCGTACGTGGCGGGCGGCGCGGGTGACGAGTCCACGCAGGAGGCCAACGTCACGGCCTTCCGCGGCTGGGGGCTCGTGCCGCGCATGATGGTCGGCGCGGCCCAGCGCGACCTGTCCGTCGACCTGTTCGGGCTGAAGCTGCCGTCCCCGCTGTTCATGGCGCCGGTCGGCGTGATCGGTCTCTGCGCCCAGGACGGGCACGGCGACCTGGCGACCGCCCGCGCCGCCGCCCGTACCGGCGTGCCGATGATCGCCTCCACGCTCACCGTCGACCCGATGGAGGACGTCGCCGCCGAGTTCGGCGACACACCGGGCTTCTTCCAGCTGTACACGCCCACCGACCGCGACCTCGCGGAGAGCCTCGTACGCCGTGCCGAGGCCGCCGGATTCAAGGGCATCGTCGTCACGCTCGACACCTGGATCACCGGCTGGCGGCCACGTGACCTCGCCACCGGCAACTTCCCCCAGCTGCGCGGACACGCGCTCGCGAACTACACCTCCGACCCCGTCTTCCGCGCCCGCCTCGCCAAGAGCCCCGAGGAGGACCCGCGCGCCGCCGTCCTGGAGTGGGTGGGCATCTTCGGCAAGCCGCTCGTCTGGGACGACCTGGCCTGGCTGCGCTCGCTCACCGACCTGCCGATCGTCCTGAAGGGGATCTGTCACCCCGAGGACGTCCGCCGCGCGAGGGACGGCGGCGTGGACGGCATCTACTGCTCCAACCACGGCGGTCGCCAGGCCAACGGCGGCCTGCCCGCCCTGGACGCGCTGCCCGGCGTGGTCGCCGCCGCCGACGGGCTTCCCGTGCTCTTCGACTCGGGGGTCCGCAGCGGCGCCGACGTCGTCAAGGCGCTCGCCCTCGGGGCCACGGCGGTGGGGGTCGGCCGCCCGTACGCGTACGGACTCGCCCTCGGCGGCGCCGACGGCATCGTGCACGTCCTCCGCTCCCTCCTCGCCGAGGCCGACCTGATCATGGCTGTCGACGGCTACCCGACGCTCGCCGACCTCCGCGCGGACGGCGCGCTGCGTACGCTCCGGCGTTAGGGGCGCGTGCAGGACGACCTCGTGCCGACGTCTCCCGCGCACACGGACGCCCGGCGGAGGAGGCCGCGACGCCCGTACACTCCACACGTCCGGTTCGGCGGTCTTCGGGAGGCGATGTGGCGGGCGACGGCACCCGGTTCGGCAGGGAGTGGCGGCTCGACCTCTGGACGTCGCTGCTGTTCGGAGCGGTGTACGCGGGCGCGTTGTTCCTCATCGTGACGGGCTTCACCGTGGAACCGAGCGGCTGCGGCGGCCGCTTCGACTCCGCCTGCGCAGGCGGGACGTACGCGCGCCTCGGCGTCGGTTTCGGGCTCGTCCTCGTCGTGGCGCCGCTGCTGCACAAGGTCGTGCCGAGTGTCCCGTACGAGAAGGGCGTCGGCCGGGCGACGGGCGTCGCCGCCCTGCTGTTCGGGGCGGCGGCGGGTATCGCCCTGGCGGCGCTGGCCGCGCACGCACTGGCGCCCGAAGCGGTCGGTGCCTGAGCCGGTGACACCGTCGGACAGTCTCCTCCGGGCCCTGCACGCACCCGCCGATCCGCCCCTGCGGCCGCTCCCGTCCGGGGTGGCGGAGCTCCTCGAGTCCCTCGACGCGCCGCCGCGACTGGCCGCCCACCTACGGGCCGTGCACGACGTCGCGGTCCACCTGGTCGACTGGCTGGAGCAGCGCTGTCCGGGCCTCGAAGTGAACCGCGCGGCCGTTCTCTTCGGTGCGGCCACCCACGACATCGGCAAGGCCGTGCACGTCGCCGAGCTGTCCGGGCCCGGCTCGGCGCACGAGGAGGCAGGGCGGGCACTCCTCCTCGCCCACGGGTTCAGCCCGTCCCTGGCCCGTTTCGCCGGCACCCACGCCTCCTGGACGGCACCCGGGACGACGCTCGAGGACCTGCTGGTGAGCACGGCCGACAAGGTGTGGAAGAACAAGCGCGTCCCTGAGCTCGAAGACCTGGTCCTCGCGCGGCTGACGGAGGCGTCGGGCGGTGAGCGGTGGGAGGAGTACCTCGCACTCGACGACCTCCTCGGAGGCATCGGCGACGGCGCCGATCACCGGCTCGCCTTCCAGGCGGCCTTCCCGGTGTCCGCGTAGCCCGGCGGTACGGCCCACCGGCCCCGCGACCGCCGCCCGAAGCGCAGCTTCCACGGGGTGAGGGCGGATTCGAGCTGCACTCCCAGGGGGTAACTCCCCGATCACCACGAACCGTTCGGCCCGTGCCGACGGCAATCGCAGCAGAGCCGCGGAAGGCCCATGTCTCATCGGGACAGCTGCTCGCGTGCGGCGGCGGCGAACGAGTGGTCCTGCTCCGGGGCGCCGCCGCCGACGCCGATGGCGCCGATGAGGCGGCCTTCGCGGTGGATCGGCAGACCGCCGGCGATGAAGAGCAGCGGTCGGTCGAGGGCGGTGGGCAGTGAGTGGAACGGGCCGTCGGGCTTGACGAGGTCGACCAGGTCGGCGGTGGGGGCGTTGAGCTGGAGGGCGGTGTACGCCTTGCGGGTGCTGGTCTCGCCGGAGATCAGGACGGCGCGGTCGTCGCGGCGGAAAGCGAGGAGGTGGCCGCCGGCGTCGAGCACGGTGATGCTGACGGTGACCCCGGCGTCCTCGGCGGCGCGGCGGGCGGTGGTGACCAGACTCTCGGCCTCGGTGGTCGTGAGCGGGGTGACGGCGGTGGTGTGCATGGTGCTTCTCCTTGGGGGGATGTACAGCGGCGGGGGAGGGGGGTCAGTGGTGTACGGGGATACGGGCATCGGTGCCGGTGCCGGTGCCGGTGTCGCCGGCGACCGCATCGGCGCCGGCGGTCGCGGGGGCCCGGCGCTCCAGGGCGGCGGACCAGAGGGCGAGGCCGAGAGCGGCGGCCGCGAGAGCGGCGCCGACCCAGTTGGGTGCGGTGTAGCCGAGGCCGGCGGCGATGACGAGGCCGCCGAGCCAGGCGGCGAGGGCGTTGCCGAGGTTGAAGGCGCCGATGTTGACGGCGGAGGCCAGGGTCGGCGCGCCGTGGGCCTGGTCGAGGACGCGCTTCTGCAGCGGCGGGACGGTGGCGAAGCCGAGCGCCCCGACGAGGAGGATGGCGATCGCGGCGAGGACCTTGTCGTGGGCGAGCACGGTGAACAGCGCGAGGACGACCGCGAGCCCGCCGAGGGCGGCGTACAGCAGCGGCATCAGCGCGCGGTCGGCGTACCGGCCGCCGATCAGGTTGCCGAGGAACATCCCGACGCCGAAGAGGACGAGCAGCCAGGTGACGGCGCCGTCGGAGTAGCCGGCGACCTCGGTCATCATCGGTGCGATGTAGGTGATCGCGGCGAAGACGCCGCCGAAGCCGAGCACGGTCATCGCCATGGCGAGCAGCACCTGCGGGTTGCGGAACGCCTTCAGTTCCCGGCGCACGTGGGCCCCCTCGGGGCGGGGCATGGCGGGCACGAGCTTGGCGATGCCGAGCAGCCCGACCACACCGAGCGCGGCGACGACGGCGAAGGTGGTGCGCCAGCCGACGGCCTGCCCGATGAAGGTGCCGAGCGGCACGCCGACGATGTTGGCGACGGTGAGGCCGGTGAACATGGTGGCGATCGCGCCGGCCTTCTTGTCGGGGGCGACGAGGCCGGCGGCGACGACGGACCCGATGCCGAAGAACGAGCCGTGCGCGAGTGAGGCGATCACGCGCCCGGTCACCATCACTCCGAAGCTCGGGGCGATCGCGGAAAGTATGTTGCCGACCACGAACAGTCCCATGAGCAGCATGAGCATCCGCTTGCGGCTCACCTTGCTGCCGAGGACGGTCAGCAGTGGCGCGCCGACGACGACGCCGAGCGCATAGCCCGTGACGAGCAGGCCGGCGGTGGGGATGGAGACGCCGTAGTCACCGGCGATCTCGGGGAGCAGCCCCATGACGACGAACTCGGTCGTGCCGATTCCGAATGCCCCGACTGCCAGGGCGAGGAGTGCGAGCGGCATGGCTCACCCCTTCTGGATTGCTTGAGTGGGCTGATTACGTGCTGCCACAATAATTGCAAGCGCGCTATAAACGCAAACGCGGATTGCATGCATCCATCGGGGGTGTGGTGGTGCGGAGGTCTGCCCATACGGGGCTGTCGGAGGGCCAGGGCTCTTGAGGGGTGCGTTGTCGAGGGGCCTGTAGCGACCGCCTACACGGACCGTGATGGACCTCGTCGCGGACGTTGAAGCCGTCGGAGCGGAGCTGGGCGACCAGCAGCGCGGCGATCGTGACGTGCAGGTCCTTCGGCCGAGCCTCGCCGCCGGTGACCGAGGTGAACGCGTGGTCGGCGCCGGTCCAGGAGACCGCAGACCGAGCAGGGAGGCCGGTTCGGGCTCCGGCTCCAGCGCTGCGAGGTGCAGCCGGCCCGGTCCACGCCGTACGGGGCGAGTCGGGTGGTGATGAGGCGGCGCAGGTCGGCGTCGGAGACAGGAGGCAGGGCCACCGTCGGGCGGCCGTCGGCCAGGTCGCATCGGATCTGTTCGCCGGCGTAGGCGTGCCGATGGACGTCAGGGCGCCGACGACCGCGCGCCGGGTGGAGTCGAGGTGGAGGGGAACCTTGGAGGGCTTGCCGATGTCCCTCAGGGGCAGCGCCGGCAGGACGGCTTATGGCGAGGCCGTACGCCTGGCGGCTGCGCCGGCGCGGCCGCCGGCCTCGCGGCCCTCGGTGTCTCTTCAGGCCCCTGCGGGGCCGCGAAGCTCGGCGGCCCCGCCGCGTAGCCACGCTCGGTGTCCTCGGCCTGCTGGCCGTCGTGCCGGGCCCGGACATGGCGGTGATGACCCGACGCGCGCTCGCGCCCGGCCACGAGTGTGCGCCTTCTCGTGGCCGGACGTGGGCGGGCGTGGACGGAGCTCAGCGGTTGAACGTCAGCCGCGGTGCCGCGTTACGGGCCAGGGAGTGGACCTGGTCCGGCCACCAGGTGCCGGCCGGCGGGTCGACGATGCCGTACTCGGGGTCGATCGTGCCGCCGGTGTTGCGGGTGCAGCTGCCGTCGGACTCGCCGGGGATCTTGATCCACAGGTAGGCGTCGACGAGCGGTGCGCCGGTGTCGGCGGTGGGGCGCGGGCCGAGGCCGCGGCCGGGCGCGTTGCACCAGATTTCCGGGTCGCCGCTGTACTTGCCGGGCTCCGGGGTCCAGGCGCCCAGTCCGTTGCGGCTGGTGTCGATGACGAAGTGGTGCAGCGCGTCGTTGGGCGGGGTGCCCGCGTTCTGGTCGAACCAGGCGTCGGTCCAGCGCCAGGTGGCGGGGTCGGCGGAGTCGACGGCGTTGCCGGGGGTGCCGTCGTTGGGCGCGGCGGGCGAGTAGTACTGCGTGGCGCACCAGTCGGTGTGGCCGCGGGCCCAGTCGGGTCCTTCGGTGGCGAGCCACATGCATTTCGCTATCCAGGTGCCGTACCTGGTGTTGTGGTCGGTGGGGTGGGTGTTGGAGACGTTGAGGGAGAAGCCGTCGCTGTACCGGACGCCGGCGTCGAGGAGTCGCTGGGCCATGTCGCCGACGGGCCGCCACAGGACGTTGCCCGCGTCCAGGTAGACCGCCGTGCGGGGCTTGGACTTGAGCGTTCTGACGGCGTATTCGAGGTCGGCGATGCGGGTCGCCGTGAGCTCGCCGGTCGGGTCCACGGCGGGCCCGCAGTCCCGGGGGAGGAGGGCCAGGCCGTCGGGTTCGACGACGACCACCGCCTTGCGGTCGCCGATGCCGGCGGCGAAGGCGTCGATCCACTTCCGGTACGCGGCGGAGGACGCGGCGCCGCCGCTGGAGTACTGCGAGCAGTCGCGGCCCGGCACGTTGTAGGCGACCAGGAGGGGGGTCCTGCCGACCACTCGGGCCTTGCGGACGAGCCCGTCGACCTTCGCGCGCACCTCGTCGGGGGTGCCCTCGGTGAACCACTCGGCCTGTGGGTGGCTCGCGAGCTTGGCCATGTTCGCGGCGTTCGCGAAGTCGCCGTTCCTGACGTCGGCGAGAGCCTGCTTGGCCGCCTTGCTGAGCGGGTCGACGTAGAACTTCGTGGCCGGGGTGAGCGTGCCGTCCTGCGAGGGTGCGGCCTGTGCCTGAGCCTGCGCCTGTCCCTGCGTCGCGGTCAGGGCGGCGCAGGCGGCGACCGCCGCGAGTGCGGCGGTCACCCGACGCCGTAGGTTGCGTGGCTTCATGAATGCTCCTGGTCGATGGATGGGTGTGAGTTCCTGCGGCCCGGTCGCGGGGCACGGAGACGCCGGGCCGCAGGAGTCGGAAATCAGTCGCGCCGTAGGTCGGTAGCCGTGGATCAGGAGCGCCGCGGATCAGGGGCGCCGTGGATCAGGGAGCGCCGCGGATCAGGGGCGCCGTGGACCAGGAGCGCTGTGGATCAGTAGCCGTAGACCATCTTGTAGGCGGCCTCGGGGAGGAACTGTCCGGCCGAGGATCCCGCTCCGACGCCGCAGTTGCCGTCGGACTCGCCCGGGGCCTTGATCCACAGGAGCATCTCGGCGCCGCCGCCCAGCTGGGTGGGGGTGCCGATGCGGCGGCCCGCCGCGTTGCACCACTCGCCATTGGAGCCGTTCCCGTTCCGGCTGGTGTCGACGACGAACGGCTTGGTGTAGCCGTAGCGGGCGCCCAGTTCGCCGTTGACGGCGTTGCCGTAGGCGGTGTTCTGGGCGGTGGTGTAGTAGTTCGAGACGTTGAGGGAGAAGCCGCGGGCCTGCCGGAGGCCGCCGGCGTGGAGGCGCTGAGCCATGTCCGCCGGGCTCACCCAGCCGGGGTTGCCGGCGTCGAGGTAGAGCCAGGCGTTGGGTGCCTGGCGGTTGAACTCGGAGACGGCGCCGCTGATCATGGTCTGTCGTTCGCGGATCTGGGTCTGGTTCAGGCAGCCGGAGTCCGCGAGTGCGTCCGGTTCCAGGATGACGACGGCCGGGCGGTTGGCGATCCCGCCGGCGAACTGCGCGATCCAGCTCGCGTACGCGGACGGCGAGGAGGCGCCGCCTCCGGAGTGCCCGCCGCAGGAGTCGCGGAGGGGGATGTTGTAGGCGACGAGAATGGGCAGCTTGCCCGCGTGGTCGGCCGCCCCCACGTACGCACCCGTCGCGGTGCCGATGGTGCCGCTCCACGCGCCGAACCAGCGGGCCTGGGGGGTGTTGGCGAGGGACCCGTTGATCGCGGGCGTCCGGCCGTCGCCAGGGTTGGCGGCGACCCACTGCTTGGCGGTGGAGTTCGGGTCCACGTAGAAGCCGCTGGTCATGGTGGTCGGGTCGGCCGCGTGGGCGGACGGGGCGGCGGCGAGTGCCAGCGGCAGCGCGAGGAAGGCTGCGGCGAGGGCGCGGATTCGGCGGCGCATGACGGTACCTCGGTTTCCTGACGGCGGACGCGCCGCCCCCTCACGTCCTGAGGGGGCGGCGCACGGAGGAAGTGCGGTGGTACGGCGTGCCCTTGGACCTGCGGAGTCCGTGGAAGCGCTCCCACTGGAAGCGATCCCAGTCGGCTCTCCGGCTGCCTTGGGGTGTGGCCGGTATCGTGTGACGCACTGGCCAGCCTGTCAAGTACCGCTCCTTAACCAGCACTTCACACAATGGCCGGAAAGCCTTACAGTCCTGAAATTGGAAGCGCTTCCAGTTTCCCCGTGCACAGCTCGTGACAGGAAGGCAGAACATGGCGGAAGGTGTGCCGCGTCGGCAGTCGACCCTCGACGAAGTGGCCGAACTGGCCGGTGTCTCAAGGTCGGTGGCCTCCCGTGTACTCAACAACGCGCCACACGTCAGCCGCGCCAAACGCGAGGCGGTCGAACGGGCCGTCCACCGGCTCGGCTACGTGCCGAACCCGACCGCCCGCGCGCTGGCGACCCGTCAGACGGGCGCGGCCGCCCTGGTCGTCTCGGGGGAGGACCCGTCGATCTTCGCGGATCCGTTCTTCGCTCAGGTGATCGTGGGGGCCTCGGCGGCCCTGGAGGACGCCGATCTCCACCTGATGCTGTGCCTGGCCGCCTCCGACCGGGGCCGTAAGCGCGTGGAACAGCTTCTTCGGTCCAAGGGGGCCGACGGGGTGATGCTGATGGCGCTGCGCGAGGACGATCCGCTGGCCCGCATGGCCCAGGAGGCGGACATGCCCGTCGTGTTCGGCGGGCGGCCGGTCGGTTTAGACCCCCGGTGGTACGTGGACGTCGACAACGTCGGCGGAGCGCGCGCGGCGACCGAGCACCTGCTCGCGGCCGGCCGGACCCGGGTGGCCACCATCTGCGGGCGGCTCGACACCGAGGTCGGACGCGCCCGGCATCGCGGTCACCGGGACGCCCTGCTGGCGGCGGGCCTCGATCCGTACCCGCCGGAAGCCGGTGACTTCACGGAGGCCAGTGGAGCCGTCGCCATGGCCGCCCTGCTGGCGCGGCATCCGGACCTGGACGGGGTGTTCGCCGCCAGCGACAACATGGGGGTCGGCGCGCTGCGCGCGCTGCGTGAAGCCGGCCGGACGGTCCCCGGTGACGTCGCCGTGGTCGGGTTCGACGACCTCGACGTGGCCCGGATCGCCGATCCGCCGCTGACCACGGTGAACCAACCGATAGAGGGTCTCGGCCGGGAGATGGCGCGCATGCTGGTCGCGCTCATCGACGGTCAGGACCCCACTCCGCTGATCCTGCCCACACGCCTGGTCGTCCGCGCCAGCGCGTGACAGGACGGCACGCCCTCGGGGACACCCGTGGGCAGTGCCCGGCCGCCCCCGCCCGTCGAGCTTGACAGGCGGTCGAAGGGGCGGCACGGTTCCGGATGCCACCTTTTGGGAGCGCTCCCAGTTCGGGATGCCCCGGGTGTTTCGCCCCCGGCCTCCGAAGGCCCCACCCCCGCGCCGATCCGCCCACGAGGCGAGGCTCTGCCCGGCGCACCCCTCACGCCTCACCCCTCACCCATCACGCCCTACGTCTCACCCCTCACCTCTCACGCCCTACGTCTCACCCCTCACCTCTCACGCCCCACGCCTCACCCCTCACCCCCTGACGCATCGAGGAGATGCCATGCCCCGTCCGTCCCTGCCGCGCCTCCGCACTCGCTCCGCCGTACTGGCCTCCGCGGCGCTCGCCTCGGCGCTCGTCCTCACCGGCTGCTCGTCCTCCGGCGACGGCGGCTCCCCCTCCGACGGGAAGACCACCCTGACCGTCGGCACCTTCGGGACCTTCGGGTACAAGGAGGCCGGCCTGTACGACGCGTACATGAAGCAGAACCCCGGGATCACCATCAAGGAGAACCCGACGACCGTCGAGGGCAACTATTGGACCGCCCTGCAGACCCGGCTCTCCGGCGGCGGCCTCGACGACGTCCAGGCCCTTGAGGTCGGCCGTATATCCCTGGCCACCTCCGAGGACCTGGCCGACGCCTTCGTCGACCTTTCCGACGCCCCCGGCGTCGACAAGAAGTCCTACCTCCCCTGGAAGTGGGACCAGGCCACCACCGCCGACGGGAGGACGATCGGCCTCGGCACCGACGTCGGCCCGATGGCCATCTGCTACCGCCAGGACTTGTTCAAGGCCGCGGGCCTGCCCTCCGACCCGGAGTCGGTCGGCAAGCTGTGGGCCGGTGACTGGGCGAAGTTCGTCGAGGCGGCCCAGCGGTACCAGGCCAAGGCGCCCAAGGGCACCTTCTTCATGGACAGCGCCAGTGGGCTGTTCAACGCCGTCGTCTCCAGCAGCACCGTCCAGTACTACAAGGACGGCAAGCTGGCCTACAAGGACTCGCCGAGCGTCGAGAACGCCTGGGACCTGGCCGCCAAGGCCGTACAGGGCAGGACGAGCCAGGGCCTGAAGATGTTCGACACCCCCTGGCAGACCGCGTTCTCCAAGTCCACCTTCGCCACCACCGTCTGTCCCTCCTGGCAGCAGGCCAACATCCAGCAGTTCTCCGGCCCCGCCAACAAGGGCAAGTGGAACATCGCCCAGCCCCCGGCCGCCGGCAACTGGGGCGGGTCCTTCCTGGCCGTGCCGTCCTCCGGCAAGAACGTCGACGAGGCCAAGAAGCTCGTCGCCTGGCTCACCGCGCCCGAGCAGCAGGCGAAGGTCTTCCAGAAGGTCGGCAACATCCCCGCCAACCAGGCCGCCTACGACCTGCCCGGCGTCGTCGACTACAAGAACGCCTACATCGGCCCGGACGCCGCCACCGGCCTGATCTTCTCCACCGCGGCCAAGGCCATCAAGCCCGCCGAGACCGGCCCGCGAGCGGGCGACCTGACCGGGGCCTTCGGCACCGGCGTCCTGCTCATGGAACAGAACGGCAAGAGCCCGGCAGAGGCGTGGAACGCCACCGTGCGCCAGATCGACAGCACCATCCAGTAACGCTCCCCGCCCCGCCTCTCCCCGGCCGCCGCCGCGGGAGAGGAGGCGGCCGGTCACCGGGGAGCCGGCCGCCCCTCTCCCCGCCGACACGACCGGCCGTGACCACCGAAGGAACCGCCCGTGGCCTCCACGACCGCACCCAGCCGCAACGGCCCCACAGGCCGACAGGACACCCAGCCACCCCCGGCCCGCCCTTCCGGGGCCTCCGCCTGGCGCAGTCGCCTGCACCGCTGGGACACCAAGGGCACGCCGTACGCCCTCGTCGCACCCTTCTTCCTCGTCTTCGCCGCCTTCGGGCTCTTCCCGCTGCTGTACACGGGATGGCTCTCCTTCCACCGGGTGAGCCTGTACAACGTCGACCGTGCCGAATGGGTCGGCCTGCGCAACTACACCGACCTCTTCACCGGCCAGGTCGCCCACTACTTCTGGAACGCGCTCCTCAACACCGTCACCCTCGGAGCCCTGGCCACCATCCCGCAGCTGCTCATGGCGCTGGGCCTCGCCCACCTGCTCAACTACCGGCTGCGCGCCCGTGGGTTCCTGCGCACGGCGCTCCTCGCCCCGTACGCCACCTCCGTCGCCGCCGCCACCCTCGTCTTCGCCCTGATCTTCAGCCCCGAGGGCGGCATGGCCAACTGGCTCCTCGGCCTGTTCGGCGCCGGCCCCGTGCAGTGGGAGGCCGGCCGCTGGACCTCGCAGTTCGCGATCTCCGTGATCGTCACCTGGCGCTGGACCGGCTACAACGCCCTGATCTACCTCGCCGCCATGCAGGCCGTGCCGCGCGAGCTGTACGAGGCCGCCGCACTGGACGGCGCCAGCCGCTGGCAGCAGTTCCTGCACGTCACGGTCCCCGCCCTGCGCCCCACGATCCTCTTCACGGTGATCGTCTCGACCATCGGAGCCACCCAACTCTTCGGCGAGCCCTACCTGTTCGGCGGTCAGAGCGGTCACCAGGGCGGCGCCGACCACCAGTACGAGACCCTCGGCATCCTCATGTACGACCAGGGCTTCCATTCGAGCATGCTCGGGCGCGCCAGCGCGGTCGCCTGGATCATGTTCGCCCTGCTGCTGCTCATCGGGCTCGTCAACGCGCTGATCACCCGCCGCCTGCGCGCCTCCCAGTGACGTGGAGTACCACATGACCACCACCACACCCGTATCCGGCCGATCCCACCGGGCCGTGCCACGCCCGTCCGCCCGCGCCGGCAAGGCCGGCGGCCAGCACCGGGCCGGGCCGATCGCCCACGTCGTCCTCGGACTCGCGGCGCTGGCCTCGCTGTTCCCGCTGTACTGGACGCTGGTCGCGGCGTCCACCGACAGCCACGCGGTCGTCTCCAGTCCACCGCCGATGCTCCCCGGCGGCAACCTGTTCAAGAACCTCGCCTACGTGTGGGACAACGCCGGCGGCCGGGGCATGGGCGTCGCCCTGCTCAACTCCACGCTCGTCGCGGCGGCCGTCACCGTCAGCACGGTGACCTTCTCCGTCCTCGCGGGTTTCGCCTTCGCCAAACTCCGCTTCCGCGGAAAGAAGGTCATGCTCGGCCTGGTCCTGTCCACCCTCGCCGTACCCGCGCAGCTCAGCGTCGTACCCCTGTTCATCCTCACCAAGAACCTGGGGCTGGGCAATCACCTCGGGGCGCTGATCCTGCCCGTGCTGGTCACCGCCTTCGGCGTCTTCTTCATGCGCCAGTTCCTCTCGCAGGCGGTGCCCACCGAACTCCTGGAAGCCGCCCGTGTCGACGGCGCCAACTCCCTGCGCGTCATCTGGCACGTCGTCTTCCCCGTCGCCCGCCCGGCGATGGCGGTCCTGGGCATGCTGACCTTCGTCCAGTCCTGGAACGACTTCCTGTGGCCGATCATCGTCATGAACGGCTCCACCAACCCCACCGTCCAGGTCGCCCTCGCCGGACTGGGAACCGGCTGGTCCACCGACTGGTCCGTGATCACCGCCGGAGCGCTCATGGGCACCCTGCCCCTCCTCCTGGTCTTCGCCCTCTTCGGCCGTCACATCGTCGGCGGCATCACCCAGGGCGCGGTCAAGGGCTGACCTCCTCCTCTCCCCAGCACCTCACACCCTCTGTCGAACGAATCGAACGAAGGGGCAACTCGCCATGCCCGCAACACCCGACAACGCCCGTATCCCCGCTGCCGTCGACCGACTGCACTTCCCGCCCGGCTTCCTGTGGGGCGCGGCCACCGCCGCCTACCAGATCGAGGGCGCCGTCTCCGAGGACGGCCGCACCCCCTCCATCTGGGACACCTTCTCCCGTACCCCCGGCAAGGTCGCGGCCGGCGACACCGGAGACATCGCCTGCGACCACTACCACCGGTACCGGTCCGACGTCGCTCTGATGTCCGAGCTCGGCCTCCAGGCCTACCGCTTCTCCCTGTCCTGGCCCCGCGTCCAGGCCGACGGCCAGGGCACCGCCAACCCCGCCGGCCTCGACTTCTACCGTCGGCTCGTCGACGAACTCCTCGACGCCGGCATCCAGCCCGTCGCCACCCTGTACCACTGGGACCTCCCCCAGGCCCTGGAGGACAAGGGAGGGTGGGCCGAGCGCGAGACCGCCGAACGCTTCGGCGAGTACGCGACCCTGGCCGCCGAGGCACTCGGCGACCGGGTCGCCCTGTGGACCACCCTCAACGAACCCTGGTGCTCGGCCTTCCTCGGCTACGGCTCCGGCGTCCACGCCCCCGGCCACGCCGACCCCGCCCGCGCGCTCCGCGCCGCCCACCACCTGAACCTCGCCCACGGGCGCGCCACCGCGGCGTTGCGTGCGGCACTGCCCGCCGACGCCCAGGTCGCCGTCACCCTCAACCTCCATCAGGTCCGCGCGCTGACCTGCGACCCCGCCGATCTCGACGCGGCCCGCCGCATCGACGCCGTCGGCAACCGGATCTTCACGGGGCCGATGCTCTCCGGCGGCTACCCGGCCGACCTGATCGCCGACACCGCCCACCTCGTCGACTGGGACACCCTCGTCAGGCCCGGGGACGAGGCCGCCATCGGCGCACCCATCGACCTCCTGGGGATCAACTACTACACGCCCACCGTCGTCGCCGCCCCCACTCCCGGAGCCGCCGCGGCCAACCACGCCCACGGCGAGAGCGACCACTCCCCGTGGCCCGGCTCCGAGGACGTCAACTTCCACCTCCCGCCCGGCGACACCACCGAGATGGGCTGGGCCATCGACCCCACCGGCCTGTACGACCTCCTCATGGCCACCTCCCGCGCCCATCCCGGGCTCCCGCTGGCGATCACCGAGAACGGTGGCGCCTTCCCCGACGTCCCCGCCGCGGACGGCCGGATCCATGACCGGGACCGGATCGACTACCTCCACGGACACCTCGCCGCCGTCCACCGGGCCATCGCCGACGGAGCCGACGTGCGCGGGTACTTCCTCTGGTCCCTGCTGGACAACTTCGAGTGGGCGTACGGATACGAGAAGCGCTTCGGCGCCGTCCACGTCGACTACGCCACCCAGCTGCGCACCCCGAAGGCGAGCGCCGGCTGGTACGCCAGGACCATCGGCGCGAACGCGATCTCGGCGCGCTGAGCTCCGCGAACGGAGCCGCCGGCCTCGTCGGCATCGTCGGGCCGGCCGGGCCCTCTAAGGGCGGAGCAGCACCCTCCCGACCCGGGGATCGCCGCCGCCCGTGAGCTCCAACGCCCGCTCGAACTCGTCGATGCCCAGTTCGTGCGTGAGGAGTTCGAGCGGTGTCAGCCGGCCCGCGGAGAAGGCGCTCACGGCGTAGGACCAGGCCCGGGAGGAGGCTCCGAAGGCGGTTCCGATCGAGAGCTGCCGTGCGACGACGTGGGCGGGATCGAGTCGTTCCGCCCCGTCGACCGGGATACCCGTGAGAACCAGGCGTCCGCCCGGCCGCAGCAGAGATGTCGCGGCGCGCGCGGTCGACGTCGCGCCCGCGGCGTCGATCACGACGTCGAAGTCGGCGAGACCGGAGGCGTGGTCCCACGTCCGGTACGCGGTGGCTCCGAAGCGGCGGGACAGCTCGGCCCGGTCAGGGCTCGTGCCGACCAGCGTCAGATCGCTCGGGGAGAAGGCGCCGAGGAGCTGCGCGGCGAGCAGACCGAGGGCACCGGACCCGATGACGGCCACCCGCGACCCGGGCAGAGGGCACGCCTTGAGGACGGCGGCGGCCGCGCGGGCGGCGGGTTCGAGGAACGCGGCGGCGGTGAGGTCGGCGTCCGGCGAAAGCGTGTGCAGCAGGCGAGCGGGGAGTACGAGGGTGGGGGCCATGGCACCGGGAAGGGTGAACCCCGTCTCCTCGTAGCCGGCGGTGCACAGGTTGGTCTCGCCGTCGCGGCAGGGCCCACAGGCCTCACAGTTCCGCAGCCCTTCGCCCACGACCTTGCGGCCGATCAGCGAAGCGGACGCGCCCTCGCCCACGGCGATGACGGTGCCGGACCACTCGTGGCCCGGGGTGACCGGATAGCGGACGTACGGAGCCGGGCGGCGGCCCAGGTAGACGTCGCGGTCCCTCCCGCAGATCCCGACGGCATGGACGCGTACCCGGGCTTCCCCGGGCCCTGGCTGCCGGGGCGTGTGCTCGACGAGGCGGAACGTCCTGGGAGCGTCGAGGACGACGGCAGGCCTCCGAGGGCTCACACCCCTCGCGTGGGTGCTGAACCGAGTGGAACCCATGGGACGACCCCCGATGTTCGGTATATCGGACGTTGTTCGAAATTGTGTCGCGACGATACGAAGCCGCCGTGGACGTGTCAACGGTCGTCGCTCCACGGGGATTTCGACGGCCCGTGGCGATCCTTGGGATGGCCCCGTGGGTGTTAACGCTCACAACTTTTGGGTCGATCTCCCATGTCAAGGTCGCCGCATCGGGCCCTCGGGTGGCGCACGGGCGCCTCAATTCAGCGGATGGTCGGCCCATCAAGAACAGGTAACGGCCGTACAGGCTCTTGAGTTACGACTCTGTTAGCGCTCACAATGTGTCGCATTCGCCAGCGCCGTTCGTCGAGGCCGACGCTTCGCTCTGCCTCCGCCCGGCTCAACCACCCCTGCACAGCCACGCCTTCACCGGGCCCATCTCCTTCTGGGCTCCGCCTGGTCCGACGCACGTCCCGAGAGGAACCACGACATGGCCCACCGAGCCCTCCGCGTCATCGCCGCCGCCGCCCTGGCCGGCAGTGTGCTGACCGCCTGCACCACCGAGCCCGCGACCACCGGCAGCACCGGCGGTACCGGCAAGGGCCCCTCCGACGGCAAGCTGGTGCTCGGGTTCGCCCAGGTGGGAGCCGAGAGCGGCTGGCGTACCGCCAACACCAAGTCCGTACGCGAGGCGGCCGAGAAGGCCGGCATCACGCTGAAGTTCTCCGACGCGCAGCAGAAGCAGGAGAACCAGATCAAGGCGATCCGCACCTTCATCCAGCAGAAGGTGGACGTCATCGCCTTCTCGCCGGTGGTGGAGTCCGGCTGGGACACCGTCCTGAAGGAGGCGAAGAACGCCGGCATCCCGGTGATCCTCACCGACCGCGCGGTCGACTCGCAGGACACCTCCCTCTACCGGACGTTCCTCGGCTCCGACTTCGTCAAGGAGGGACAGGAGGCCGGCAAGTGGCTGGTCAAGGAGTACGAGGGCACCTCCGCGCCGGTCAACCTCGTCGAGCTCCAGGGCACCACCGGTTCCGCACCCGCCAACGACCGCAAGGCGGGCTTCGCCGATGCCATCAAGGGCGACCCCAAGTTCAAGGTCGTCGCCTCCCAGACCGGGGACTTCACCCGGGCCAAGGGCAAGGAGGTCATGCAGGCGTTCCTCAAGTCCCACGAGGACATCGACGTCCTGTACGCCCACAACGACGACATGGCCCTCGGCGCCATCCAGGCCATCGAGGAGGCCGGCAAGAAGCCGGGCACCGACATCAAGGTGATCTCCGTCGACGGCATCAAGGACGCCTTCGTCGCCATGCAGGAGAAGAAGATCAACGTGGTGGTCGAGTGCAACCCGCTCCTCGGCGACCAGCTCATGGAACTCGCCAAGAAGGTCGCGGCCGGGGAAGACGTCCCGCGACGGGTCGAGGTCAAGGAGGGCGTCTTCACTCAGGATCAGGCCGCGGCCGCCCTGCCCGGCCGCCAGTACTGACCCACCGCCCGCACCAGACCGGGGGCGGCCCTCGCGCCGCCCCCGTTCCCTCAGGAGAGGAGGGCGGATGGCAGCCCCACCCACCCCACCCACCCCGCGCACACCCACCCGCACCGACCGGCCGGTCCTGGAGGCCCACGGCATCCGCAAGGCCTTCCCCGGCGTCCTCGCACTCGACGGCGTGGACCTGCGCCTCTTCCCGGGCGAGGTCCATGCGCTGATGGGCGAGAACGGCGCCGGCAAGTCGACCCTCATCAAGGTCCTCACCGGCGTTCACCCGCCCGACGCGGGAACGGTCTCCGTCGACGGAACCCCCCAGCGGTTCGCCGAGCCCCTGGGAGCCCAGCACGCCGGAATCAGCACGGTGTACCAGGAGGTGAACCTGTGCCCCAACCTCTCCGTCGCCGAGAACATCCTCATCGGCCGTGAACCCCGGCGCCTGGGCCTCGTCCACTGGTCGGCCCTCCACCGGCGTGCGGCACAGCTCATCACCGAGCTGGAACTCGACCTCGACGTCCGCCGGCCGCTCAGCGCGCACTCCCTCGCCGTCCAGCAACTCGTCGCCATCGTCCGCGCCGTGGACATCCAGGCGAAGGTGCTCGTCCTCGACGAGCCCACCTCCAGTCTCGACCGGGACGAAGTCGCCCAGCTGTTCACACTGGTCCGCCGACTTCGTGACCGGGGCGTCGCGATCCTGTTCGTCACTCACTTCCTCGACCAGGTCTTCGACCTGTGCGACCGGGTGACCGTCCTGCGCAACGGCCACCTCGAAGGCGAGTACCGGATCGACGAGCTGACACCCGTCACCCTCGTACACCACATGGTCGGCAGCGAACCGCGCACCCTGGACGAACCGGCCGAGACGTCCCACACCGGCACCGACACCGTCGACGTCCCCGACTCCGCGGACGCCCCCTTCCTGAGCGCCCGCGGACTCGGCCGGGCCGGTTCCATCCAGCCGTACGACCTGGACATCCACCGCGGCGAGGTCATCGGCCTGGCCGGACTCCTCGGATCCGGACGTACCGAGGCGGCCCGGCTGCTCTTCGGCGCCGACCACGCCGACGCGGGCGAGCTGCGGATCGACGGCGAGCGCGCCGCCCTGCGCTCCCCGCGCGCCGCGATCGCCCACAAGATCGCCTTCTGCTCGGAGAACCGCAAGGCGGAGGGCCTGATCGGCGAACTCACGGTCCGCGAGAACATCGTGCTGGCCCTGCAAGCCGCACGCGGCTGGACCAAACCCCTCTCCCGCACCCGTCAGGACGAGATCGCCGCTCGGTGGATCGAGGTCCTCGACATCCGTCCGGCCGACCCCGAGGCCCAGGTCCGCAATCTCAGCGGAGGCAACCAACAGAAGGTGCTGCTCGCCCGATGGCTGCTCACCGACCCCGAGCTGCTGATCCTGGACGAACCCACCCGGGGCATCGACATCGGCGCCAGGACGGAGATCGGGAAGCTCGTCACCCGCCTGGCCTCGGAGGGCACCGCGGTCCTCTTCATCTCCGCCGAACTGGAGGAAGTGCTGCGGCTCAGCCACCGGGTCGGCGTGCTGCGCGACCACCGGCTCGTCGCCACCCTCCCCAACGACACGACCCTGACGCCCGACCGGATCCTGGGCGCCATCGCCACCGGAGCCACCTCATGACACCACCTGACGACACCGGCGCCGGGGGGCGTCCGGCCCGGATGCCCGGCGCCCGGCGGCTCACCGAGCACCGCCTGTTCTGGCCCGCCGCCGCGCTGGCCACCCTGCTGCTGGGGAACGTCGCACTCACCCACGACTTCTTCGCCGTACGCGTCCAGAACGGGCACCTGTACGGCAGCCTGATCGACATCCTCCAGTTCGGCGCCCCCCTGGTCCTGGTGTCGCTCGGCATGACGCTGGTCATCGCGACCCGGGGCATCGACCTGTCTGTCGGCTCGACGGTCGCCATCGCCGGCGCCCTCGCGTGCGAACACATCGCCACCGCGGAGGACCCCGGGAGCCTGCCCACCGTCCTGTCGGCGATCGCGACGGCGCTCGGTGTGGCCGCCGCCATCGGACTCCTGAACGGCTTCCTCGTCGCCCGGCTCGGCGTCCAGCCCATCGTCGCCACGCTGGTCCTCATGGTCGCGGGGCGGGGCGTGGCCCAGCTGATCACCGACGGCCAGATCATCAGCGTGTCCAGTGGCGCCTACAAGATGATCGGCGGCGGCTACTGGCTCACGCTTCCCTTCGCCGTCCTGCTCGCCGGGGTCCTCGTCGCGGTGACCTCCCTCGTCACCCGGCGGACCGCGCTCGGCATGCTCATCGAATCGGTGGGCGGCAATCCGGTCGCGAGCCGCCTCGTCGGCATCCGGGCGGCCGGGCTCCTGGTCATGGTGTACGTGGTGAGCTCCGTGTGCGCCGCGGTGGCCGGCCTGATGATCAGCTCCAACGTGTCCAGTGCCGACGGCAACAACGCGGGCCTGTGGATCGAGCTGGACGCGATCCTCGCTGTGGTCATCGGCGGCACCGCCCTCACGGGCGGCCGCTTCTCGCTCGGCGGGACGGTCCTGGGCGCGCTCATCATCCAGACCCTCTCGACCACGATCTACACACTCGGCGTACCGCCGGAGACCACCCTCGTCTTCAAGGCCCTGGTCGTCATCGTCGTGTGTCTCGCCCAGTCGCCCGCGTTCCGCGCACGACTCTCACACCGTCGCCGACCGGCCGGCCCCGACCCGGCCCCCGCGGCCGGCGACGCGGGAGCCCGCCGGCAGGAGGTCCACCCGTGAGTACCCCCCTCAGTTCCCTCACCGGACCGCTCCAGCGGTTCTCGGTACGGCATGCCACCCGCCTGCCGCTCATGGTGACGGCCACACTGCTGATCGCGATGTTCTCGATCGGCTCGCTGCAGTACGAAGGCTTCTTCTCCGCGCAGGTCCTGCTCAACGTCCTGATCGACAACGGCTTCCTGCTCGTCGTGGCGATCGGCATGACGTTCGTCATCCTCACCGGTGGCATCGACCTGTCCGTTGGCTCCATGGTGGCTTTGTCGACCATGCTGACGGCCTGGCTCGTCGAACAGAACGGCGTGCCGCTCGCCCTGGCGGTGCCGCTGGTCCTGCTGGTGGGAGCGGGAGGCGGCGCCCTCATGGGCTGGGTCATCCACGCCTTCGAGATCCAGCCCTTCATCGTCACCCTCGCGGGCATGTTCCTCGCCCGCGGCCTCTGCTACATGATCAGCACGGAGTCCATCTCGATCACCGACCCGACGACCACGACGATCGCCCAGACGCGGGTGCTCCTGCCCGGGGGACTGTTCGTCTCACCCGCCGTGGTCATCGCCCTGGTCGTTCTGGCGCTCGCCTTCGGCGTCCTGCACCACACCCGCTTCGGCCGCACCGTCTACGCCCTGGGCGGCAACGAGTCCTCGGCCCGTCTCATGGGCCTGCCCGTGGGACGCACCAAGGTCGCGGTGTACGCCGTGAGCGGTCTGTGCTCCGCCCTCGGCGGCCTGCTGCTGACCTTCTACATGCTGTCCGGCTACGCCCTGCACGCCGTCGGCATGGAACTCGACGCCATCGCCGCCGCCGTCATCGGGGGGACCCTGCTGACCGGGGGCTCCGGCTTCGTCCTGGGCACCGCGCTGGGTGTGACGGTCCTCGGTCTGATCCAGACCGTCATCAGTTTCCAGGGCACGCTGAGCTCGTGGTGGACGCGCATCGTCATCGGCGGGCTGCTGTTCGTCTTCATCCTCCTCCAGCGGCTCTTCGGCGGACCCCGAGCGGACCACTGAGCGCCAGTCACCCACCACTGATCACCCACCACCACCACGACTACGGTCGGGAGCGGGGGCCCTCAGCCCCTTTTCCCGGCCGTGCCGCACTCCGGACAAGGAACTCCCATGACCGTGACTTCGACGTCCCGTCCCCCTTTCAGCGGCGGCCCGCCGGTCTGCGTTCCCGGTGCGGACTCCGGACAGCGATGGATCTTCGGCTTCCCCGGCGGACTCACGGCGGAGGTGCACACCCGCGGCGCCCGTCTCCACGGACTGTGGGTGCCGGACCGGCACGGCACCCCGGCCGACGTCGTCCTCGCTCCGCGCGACCCGGCCCGGACGGCCGATACCGCCCGGTACTTCGGTTCCACCGTCGGCCGCTACGCCAACCGCATCGCACACGGCCGGTTCTCCCTGGAAGGCGCGCCGTACCAGCTGACCACACAGGAGAACGGCCACTGCCTGCACGGCGGAGCCGACGGCTTCGACACGCGGCTCTGGGAAGCCGAAAGGGTCCACACCCCGGAGCGGACAGGGGTGCTCCTGCACCTTCACAGCCCCGACGGCGACCAGGGATTCCCGGGAAACCTCGACGTCACCGTCAGCTTCCTCATCGGCCGCGACGGCGAACTCTCCTTCTCGTACGCCGCCGTCACCGACGCGGCGACCCCGGTCAACCTGACCAACCACGCCTACTTCAACCTCGAAGGCGAGGGCGCCGGCGACATCCTCGACCACGAACTGACCGTCGACGCCGACCACTACACGCCGGTCGACGAGGAGCTCATCCCCTCCGGGGACCACCGCCCCGTGCACGGCACCGCGTTCGACCTCCGCCGGCCGCTCAGGCTCGCCGAGGCCCAGGCCCGCCTCGGCGCGGGCGGCGGGTACGACCACAACTTCGTCCTGAGCCCGCACGACGGCGGGACACTGCGCCGGGCCGCCGTCCTCCACGCCCCGGCCACCGGCCGCCGCATGGAGGTGCTGACCACGGAGCCGGGACTCCAGGTCTACACCGCGGGCCAGTTCGACGGATCGGTCCTCGGCAAGAGCGGTACGCCCTACCGGTCGGGCGCCGGCGTCGCGCTGGAGACCCAGCACTTCCCCGACTCCCCGAACCGCCCCGGTGACCCGTCCACCGTGCTGCGACCCGGCGGCGAGTACAGGTCGAGGACCGTCCTGCGGTTCGGTACGCATCTCTGACCCCGTACGAACATGCCGATACGGCCGTGCACGCAGGTGGAGAACCGGCGGCACGGCCATGTCCGGAGCGGGCTGTTCTGCCCACAGGTGGGCTTCGGCACCCCGGACGCTTGATTGTTAGCGCTCACAACAGCGTGATACAAGAGGCGCTAAGGTTTTTCTCGTATCGATACACAGCCGCAAGCAGGGAGAAGGGAGGCAAACGTGGCGCATCCCGCGGAAGACGTCCGCCCGCCGACGATGGCCGACGTCGCACGAGAGGCGGGGGTCTCCCACCAGACCGTCTCCCGGGTGCTGAGCGGTCACCCCAACGTGCGCGCGGCCACCCGGGAGACGGTCACCATCGCCATCGAGCGCCTTGGCTACCGCCGCAACTCCGCCGCACGCGCCCTGGTGACGCGCCGTACGAGGACGCTGGGCGTCATCGCCGTCAACACCGCCCTGTACGGCCCTGCCAGCACCCTCACCGGCCTGGAGGAGGCCGCCCGGGAGGAGGGCTACCTCGTCTCGACCGTCAATCTGCGCTCGGGCGGGGGGCAGGGACTCAAGGACGCCATCGACCACCTCGCGGCCTGGGGCGTGGAGGGTGTCGTCGCCATCACCCCGCAGCGCTCGCACGTGCAGGCGCTCGCCGAGCTGGAGGCGCCCTTCCCCGTGGTCACCGTGGAAGGGGGGCATCAGCTCGACCTGCCCGGCGTCTCCCTCGACCAGGAGCTCGGCGCCCGCATGGTCACGGAACACCTCCTCGCCGCCGGACACAGCACCGTCTGGCACGTGGCGGGACCCGAGGACTGGCTGGAGAGCGAGGCCCGTACCGCGGGCTGGCGCGCCGTCCTGGAGGAGAACGGCGTCGAGCCTCCCCGCGTACTGACGGGGGACTGGAGCCCGCTGTCCGGGTACCGGGCGGGACAGGAACTCGCGGGGCTCGTCCTGGCCCGCCGCGGGGCGACACCCGTCACGGCCGTCTTCGTCGCCAACGACCAGATGGCGCTGGGCGTCCTGCGGGCGCTGCGCGAGGGCGGCATCCGCACCCCCGCCCAGATGGCCGTCGCCGGCTTTGACGACATCCCGGAGGCCGAGTACTTCCCGCCGCCCCTGACGACGGTCCGGCAGGACTTCGCCGCCATCGGGCGCCGCAGCATCGGGCTCCTGGTGGACCACATCGAGGGCCGCGCCCGGAAGGCCCAGCACCTCCTGGTGGAACCGCAGCTCATCATGCGCGCGAGCACGCGCCCGGCGCACGAGGGCTGACGGGGCGGGCGGCTCTCGCCGCCGCCACCCCCACCGCGCGGTGATCGTCACCGCCTCACCACCGGCGCCGCCGCCTCGCGGCCACCGCCACGTTGCGGCCGCCGCCACCGCCTCGCTGTCGGCGACCGGGCTCACCTCGAATGGGCCGCGGCGCCGACGGCCACTTCGGCCTGCAGGTGAGCGCTCACTTCCGAAGCCTCACTTCCTGCCGAATGTGGGACAGAACTGCAAAGACCCCTTGTCCAACTCAATTGTGAGCGTTAACAATCAGGATGCTTCTCCGACCCGCCCATGACGAGAGAGACCGCATCGTGACCACACATGCCCTTGCCGACCCCGCAGCCCGCCACCACCCCGAGGCCTGCACCATCGGAGTCGACTTCGGCACCCTCTCCGGGCGCGCCGTCGTGGTCCGGGTCCGGGACGGCGCCGAACTCGGGTCGTCGGTCCTCGAGTACCGCCACGCGGTCATCGAGGACCGCCTCCCCACCACCGGCGCCCCACTGCCGCCCGACTGGGCCCTCCAGCACCCCGAGGACTGGCGCGACGTCCTCCGTACCGCCGTACCCGCGGCGCTCGCCGACGCCGGAGTCGATCCGGACCACGTCATCGGCATCGCCACCGACTTCACCGCCTGTACGGTCCTTCCGACCACCCCGGACGGCACCCCGCTCGCCCTGACGCCCGAGTGGGCCGACCGCCCGCACGCCTGGCCCAAGCTGTGGAAGCATCACGCGGCCCAGGAGCAGGCGGACCGCATCAACGCCCTCGCCCACGCCCACGGCGAGAAGTGGATCGCACGGTACGGCGGCAAGATCTCCGCCGAGTGGCAGTACGCCAAGGCCCTCCAGGTCCTCGAAGAGGACCCGGCCGTCTACGCCGCCTGCGCCCGCTGGATCGAGGCGGCCGACTGGATCGTCTGGCAGCTGACCGGCACCGAGTCCCGCAACACCTGCACCGCCGGCTACAAGGGCATCCACCAGGACGGCGCCTACCCGTCGCCCGCCTTCCTCGCGCGGCTCCACCCGGAGTTCGCCGACTTCCCCGCCACGCGCCTGGAGCACCCGCTGGCCCCCCTGGGCTCCCGAGCCGGCGGACTGAGCGCCCGGGCCGCCCGCTGGACCGGCCTCCCCGAGGGCATCGCCGTCGCCGTCGGCAACGTCGACGCCCACGTGGCCGCGCCCGCGGCGGGCGCCGTCGAGAACGGCCGGATGCTCGCCATCATGGGCACCTCCACCTGCCACGTCCTCAACGCGGCGGCCCTCGCCGAAGTCCCCGGCATCTGCGGGGTCGTCGACGGGGGCATCGTCGAGGGCGCCTACGGCTACGAGGCAGGCCAGAGCGCGGTCGGCGACATCTTCGCCTGGTGGCTCCGTCAGGGCGTCCCGGACCACTACCGCGCCGAGGCGGAGGCATCGGGCGAGGACCTGCACCGGCTCCTGACCCGCAAGGCCGCCGACCAGCCGGTCGGCGCGCACGGTCTGATCGCCCTGGACTGGATGAACGGCAACCGTTCCCCCCTGGTCGACCACCACCTCTCCGGAGTCATCGCGGGCCTCACCCTCGACACCCGCCCCGAAGACATCTACCGGGCCCTGCTCGAATCCACCGCGTACGGCACCCGGTTGATCGTCGAGACCTTCGAGGCCGGCGGCATCCCCGTCGAGGAGTTCATCGTCACCGGGGGTCTGAAGAAGAACGCGCTGCTCATGCAGATCTACGCCGACGTGCTCCGCCGCCCCGTCTCTCTCGGGACCTCCGAACAGGGGCCGGCGCTCGGCTCGGCCATCCACGCCGCCGTCGCCGCGGGCGCCTACCCCGACGTCCGCTCCGCCGCCTCCGCCATGGGGAGCGTCCAGCGCCACATGTACCTGCCCGACCCCGCGCGAGCGGACGCCTACGACGAGCTCTTCGGCGAGTACCGCACCCTCCACGAGCACTTCGGCACCGGTCCGGACCTCCTCCTGCACCGCCTGCGACGGATGCGCAACACCGCACGCGCCACCGCCACCACCCTCACCCACTGAACGGGCCGCAGCCTCGCCTCCGCCTCCATGGGCCCGATCCCTCCGACCCCGTACCCCCGAGGAGCACACCCGACATGACGCTCGCCCAGCCCGACCGCGAGATCTGGTTTCTCACCGGCAGCCAGTCCCTTTACGGCGAGGACACCCTGGCCCAGGTCGCCGAGCAGTCCCGCGCCATCCGCGACACCCTCGCCGACCAGCCCCGGATGACCGTCCGCCTCGTGTGGAAGCCGGTCCTCACCGACGCGGCCGCCATCCGAGCGATCTGCCTGGAGGCCAACGCCGACGATCGCTGCATCGGCCTGATCGCCTGGATGCACACCTTCTCCCCGGCCAAGATGTGGATCGCAGGCCTCGACGCCCTGAGCAAGCCCCTGCTCCACCTGCACACCCAGTCCAACAGCCGACTGCCCTGGTCCACCATCGACATGGACTTCATGAACCTGAACCAGGCCGCCCACGGCGACCGCGAGTTCGGCTTCGTGCAGACCCGTCTCGGTGTCCCGCGCAAGACCGTGGCCGGCCATGTCTCCCACCCCGAGGTCGTCGACCGCATCGCCGGATGGGCCCGCGCCGCCGTCGGTCGAGCCGAACTCACCACCCTCAAACTCGCCCGGTTCGGCGACAACATGCGCGACGTCGCCGTCACCGAAGGCGACAAGGTCGAGGCCCAGCTGCGGTTCGGGGTCTCGGTCAACACCTACGGCGTCAACGACCTCGTCGCCGCCGTCGACGCCGCCCCCGACGACACCGTCACCGCCCTCGTCGAGGAGTACGAGGACCTCTACGCCCTCGCGCCCGAGCTGCGGCCCGGGGGCGAGCGCCACGACTCCCTGCGCTACGCCGCCCGCATCGAAGCCGGTCTGCGTACCTTCCTCACGGAAGGCGGGTTCCGCGCCTTCACCACCAACTTCGAGGACCTCGGCGGCCTGCGCCAGCTGCCCGGCCTCGCCGTGCAGCGCCTGATGGCGGACGGCTACGGCTTCGGCGGCGAAGGGGACTGGAAGACCTCCACGCTGCTGCGCACCCTCAAGGCGATGGGCCACGGGCTGCCCGGCGGCACCTCCTTCATGGAGGACTACACCTACGACCTGACACCCGGCCAGGAGCTCATTCTCGGCGCCCACATGCTGGAGGTGTGCCCCTCCCTCACGACGGCCACCCCCGCCTGCGAGATCCACCCGCTGGGCATCGGCGGACGCGAGGACCCGGTCCGCCTCGTCTTCGACGCGGACCCCGGCGCGGCCGTCGTCGTCGGTCTCGCCGACATGGGCGACCGGTTCCGCCTCGTCGCCAACCACATCGACGTCGTCGCCGCGCCCGAGCCGCTCCCCCTGCTCCCCGTCGCCCGTGCCGTCTGGCGGCCCCGCCCGGACCTCCGTACGTCCACCGAGGCCTGGCTGACGGCCGGAGCACCGCACCACACGGTCCTGACCACCGCCCTCGGCGGCGAGGAGCTCGAAGACCTCGCCGAGATGCTGCGGACCGAACTCGCCGTCATCGACGAAGACACCACCGTCCGGCGCTTCACGCGCGAGCTGCGCTGGAACCAGGCGTACCACCGTCTGGCCCAGAGCCTGTGAACACCTCGGCAGCCACCGCAACCGACTCCACCAGGACGGAGCCCTCCGTGAGCACCACCGTTCCCGAGGAACTGCGCCGAGAGGTGCTGGAGGCCAACCTCCGTATCCCACGAGCCGGGCTCGCCACCCTCACCTGGGGCAACGTGAGCGGTGTCGACCGGGAGGCCGGCGTCTTCGTCATCAAGCCCTCGGGGGTGGACTACGACGTCCTGAGGGAGGAGGACCTCGTCGTCGTCTCCCTGTCCGACGGGAGCGTCGTCGACGGCCGTCTGCGCCCGTCCACCGACACGGAGACGCACCGCAGTCTCTACCTGGCCTTCCCGTCCATCGGAGGCGTGACCCACACGCACTCCACCCACGCCGTCGCCTTCGCCCAGGCCCGGCGCCCCATACCGGTCCTCGGCACGACGCACGCCGACACCTTCAACGGCCCCGTCCCCGTCACCGCGGCCCTCACCCCCGAGCAGTGCGCCACGGACTACGAGTACAACACCGGCCAGGTCATCGTGGACCTGCTGGGCCGTGACGACACCCGCGCCAGGGAAGTCCCCGGAGCCCTCGTCGCCCACCACGGCCCGTTCACCTGGGGCGTGGACGCCACCACGTCCCTGGAACACGCGATCATCTGCGAGGCGGTGGCCGAGATGGCGCTCCACACCATCGCCCTGGGCACCGTCGAACCTCCGCAGCACCTCCTGGACCGTCACTTCACCCGCAAGCACGGCCCGGACGCCTACTACGGCAACCCCGCCTCCGTCTGACACGCCGAAGGGGAGCCAGAATCGTCCTGGCTCCCCTCCGTGGACGGTGCGACGTCAGCTACGGGTCCAGCGCTGGTTGCTGCCGCCCGAGCAGGAGTAGAGCTGGATCAGAGTGCCGTTGGCGGTGCCGTTGGCGGCGGCGTCGAGGCACAGGCCGGACTGGACGCCGACGACGGATCCGTCGGAGTTGAGGCGCCACTTCTGGTTGTCGCCTCCCCAGCAGCTGTAGATCTGGACCTTGGTGCCGTTGCCGGTTCCTGCGGCGTCCAGGCACTTGTCGCCGTAGACCCTGAGCTCACCGGCTGCGGTGTGGGTCCACTGCTGGTTGGTGCGGTTGTTGCAGTCCCACAGCTGGACCTGGGTGCCGTCGGCGGTGCCGGCGCCGGGCACGTCCAGGCAGCGGCCCGAACCGACTCCCTTGACGGGGCCGGAGCCGGGGGAGGGGGTCGGAGTGGGGCCGGGGGAGACGGCGTTGAGTGCGTTGAGGACGGAGGTGTACGCGGGCTTCTTGCTGCCGTCGCCGTTGAACAGCAGCGGCGAGTGCTCCGGCCGCCAGGAGTCGGTGTCGCGCACGCCCCAGACGGTGATGCCGAGGCAGCGCGGGACGGCCAGGCAGTCGTTGGTCACGTTGGCGTAGGTGGTGCCTGAGGCGCCCTGGATGTCGAGTTCGGTGACGGCCACATCGACGCCGAGGGCGGCGAAGCTTTGCAGGGTGGTGCGGAAGTTGCTGTTGTACGGGCTGTCGCTGTTGAAGTGGGACTGGAAGCCCACGCAGTCGATCGGCACGCCGCGCTGCTTGAAGTCCTTGACCATGGCGTACATGGCCTGGGTCTTGGCCCAGGTCCAGTTCTCCACGTTGTAGTCGTTGTAGCAGAGCTTGGCGGCCGGGTCGGCGGCGCGCGCGGCGCGGAAGGCGACCTCGATCCAGTCGTTGCCGGTGCGCTGGAGGTTGGAGTCGCGCCGGGCTCCCGAACTGCCGTCGGCGAAGGCCTCGTTGACGACGTCCCACTGACCGATCTTGCCCTTGTAGTGGGCCATCACGCCGTTGATGTGGTTGGTCATCGCCTGGCGCAGCGCGCTGCCGCTGAGGTTCTGCATCCAGCCGGGCTGCTGGGAGTGCCAGGCCAGGGTGTGGCCGCGTACCTGCTTGCCGTTCTGCACGGCCCAGTTGTAGACGCGGTCGGCGGCAGCGAAGTCGAACCGGCCCTGCTGGGGTTCGGTGGCGTCGATCTTCATCTCGTTCTCGGCCGTCACCGAGTTGAACTCGCGGCCCGCGATCGTCGTGTACGCCGAGTCGTTGAGCCGGCCCGAGGCGATGGCGGTGCCGAAGTACCGGCCGCTCTGCTTCGCCGCGGCGCCGAGTGTGCTCTCGGCTGCGTGCGAGGTGAGGGGCGCCACGAGCACGGTGGCGGAACCGAGGACGCCGACGATCAGGGCCGCGCACAGGCCGCCTGTTTTCCGGCGGACGGTGGACGGGGAATGAGCGCGTGAGCGCATGAAGGAACCTCCAGGATGGAAATCGCGGAAGGAAGTGAAGGCGGCAGAGCGAATCCGCGTCGGTGATGTCTTCGTCGATGAACAAAAGACGCGCGCAGTATCAGGGCGTACCGAAAAGCGGGAGACGCCGCCTCGGGAATAAGTGTGGAAACGCAGCAGAAACAAGTCAAGAGTTTCGAAGCTCTTTCGAAGGCTGCCAGCGTCGAAAGAATTTCGATGCGGCCCACCCTTGAGCTGCGTCTATCGTCGAGTGTCGAGACGAAGGACGCCTTTTCACGGCGAGAGGACCGGGCCTGGAGCCGAGATACGTGGATATGCGAGGTCGAACCACGTGAAAAGGGCCTCGTTGATGGACGGGCGGCCATGGGAAGTGGCATAGAGGCCGATATGCGCGCTGGCGAACAGCGGGGAGAGAAACGTCGCTTCGGCGGTGGTCATTTCCTGCCGGGTGCCGTCGGGCGCCGCGTGGACGAAGGAATGGCCGGAGTCTCGGATACGGACCTGCGGGCGGACAGGGCCAGAGGGCACGCAAACGCCGGCCAGGGTCTCGGGCCCACGGCGGAGGCGGAGCCCTCCGCCGTACGAAGGAACAGGAGGCGGGTGTCGTCGTCGCGGGCGGGCCACGAGCGGCGGGGAGGCGCGCTCGCCAAGGCGTTCGGGGGCGGAGCCGGAGACGGAGCCCGTCGCCGGTGGTCCAGCACCGCGCGTGGGGCGTGCGCAGGGTGCTGCCCCGCCTTCTCCTCCACCGTCATCCGTTGCAGCAGATCGGCGACGCGCTTTGGCGCGGGCGGGAGGGGGTCACGCCAGGGTTCGGTCAAGGGCTTCTCCTAGCGACGGGGCGGGGCGGTGGAGAGCCTGACCTTGAGCTCGGTCGACAGCTCCATCCGGGGGCTGACCAGGGGCTGGCCCTCCAGAAGCTGGAACAGGGTGCGGGCGGCGAGCCGGCCCATCTCCTCCAGCGGCTGACGGACCGTCGTCAGCGGCGGCGACAGCCAGTCGCACATCGGCAGGTCGTCGAAGCCGACCACGCTGAGGTCCTCCGGGACGCTCAACCCGGCCTGCCGTGCGGCCTCGTAGACGCCCATCGCCTGCTGGTCGCTGCCGGCGAAGACGGCCGTCGGCGGGTCGGGTAGGGCGAGCAGTTCCTGGGCGCGCCGGAACCCGCCCTCGTGCTGGAAGTCGCCGAACCGGATCAGGTCGCGGTCGACTTCGACCCCGGCCCGCTCGAGCGCTGCCCGGTACCCGTCGATGCGGGCCTGGCTGCAGAGCATCTCCTTGCGCCCGCCGATCGCGGCGATCCGGCGGTGCCCCAGCTCCAGCAGGTGCTCGGTGGCGGCCAGGCCGCCGGCCCAGTTGGTCGCGCCGATGCTCGGCACGCCGTTGTCCGGCAGGTCGATCGGGTCGATGACGACCAGCGCCACTCCGGCCCGTTCGACCTGGGCGCGCTGGGCCTGGGTGACCGAGGAGGTGACGAGGATGACCCCGTCGCTGTGGTGCAGGACCGGCAGCGCGGTCCAGCTCGACGGTGTGGCCTCGCCCGGCGGGACGAGCGACACGACGGTGCCGACGCTCCGCAGGGCGCACTCGGCCTCGACACCGCGCAGGATCTCCACCGCCCAGGCGCTGTCCAGGCCGCCGAGGATCAGGTCGACAAGGCCCGACCTGCGGGCCCTGCCCTGGCGGCCGGGGGGAAGGTAGTTGCGGGATCGCAACAGGGCCTCGATCCGCTCGCGTGTCGAGGGCGCGACATCGGAGCGGCCGTTGATCACCTTGGACACGGTGGCCTGGGAGACGCCTGCCTCCGCGGCGATGACGGCCAGGGTCGGGCGTTGCTCGCTCAACATCTCTCCTCTGTGCGGACGCCATCGGCCGGTGATGTGTTCCGCAAACGTTTCGAAGAGTTTCGGATCCCGTGACCGGCTTGTCAACCCTGGAAAACGCCACTGTTTCAAGGGAGTTCGGGGAGAGGCCTTGACCGGGAAGCCTCGCGTTCCTAGTTTGTGGCCTCACGGAATTCGAGGAGTTTACGAAAAGTTTTCGGGCCTGAATCGGCATTCCCCACCCCGGAGGTCCCATGGCCAGCATCCCCCCGAGCCGACGACGCTTCCTTGCGCTCTCGGGCCTGACCGCACTGTCCGTCTCGCTGACCGCGGCCTGCGCCGGCGGCGGCTCCGGCGATGGGCCGGCAGCCGACGGCAAGGTGGCGTTCGACTGGTGGAACATCGCCACGACGGAACCGGGCAAGTCCCTCTTCCCGCAGATCGCCTCGGCGTTCATGTCCGCTCACCCGAACATCGAGATCAAGACGACCTCGTTGGAGAACGAGGCGTTCAAGTCCAAGCTGACCGCCACCACTTCGTCCGGCAAGCTCCCTGATGTCTTCCAGACCTGGGGCGGCGGCGTGCTGCAGCAGCAGGTCGACGCGGGGCTCGTCGAGGACCTCACCGACGCGCTCGGCTGGTCGTCCGAGCTCACCCCGGTGTCGCTGCAGGCCTATCAGATCGATGGCCGGACCTACGGAGTCCCGTACGACATCGGCATGGTCGGCTTCTGGTACAACAAGAAGCTCTTCGCCAAGGCCGGGGTCACCGCGCCGCCGGCCACCTGGGCCGAGTTCCTCGACGTCGTCAGGAAGCTCAAGGCGGCCGGCGTCACCCCGATCGCCCTCGCGGGCAAGGAGAAGTGGCCGGGCCACTACTACTGGGCCTACCTCGCGATGCGCGTCGCCGGCCTCCCCGCCCTGCAAGAGGCCGCGACCAGCAAGGACTTCACCGGCCCCGGCTTCGTCCAGGCCGGTGTCCACCTCAAGGAGCTGGTCGACCTCCAGCCGTTCCAGGAGGCCTTCCTCGGCGCCGGCTACGCCACCCCGGGCGGTCAGGCCGCGACCATGGGCAACGGCAAGGCCGCCATGGAGCTGATGGGACAGTGGGCGCCGTCGGTGCAGAAGGACGCCGCCGCCGACCTCGGAGCGGACCTGGGCTTCTTCCCCTTCCCGACGGTCGACGGCGGAGTCGGCACGGCCGGCGAGGTGTTCGGCGGCGGCGGTGGCTTCGCGCTGCGCAAGGGCGCCCCGAAGGAGGCGCTGGACTTCCTGAGGTTCTTCGTCCTGGAGAACGAGTCCAAGCTGCTCGCCTCCAACGGCTACCTGCCGGTGGTCAAGGGCGCGGAGAGTCAGCTGACCGACGCCAACAAGAAGGTGGTGGCGGGCAGTCTGGCCAAGGCGACGGGCTTCCAGCTCTTCCTCGACCAGGCCTATCCGCCGGCGGTCGGCCAGGAGGTCAACGACAGCGTCGCCGACCTCATCGCGGGCAAGAAGACGCCCGAGCAGGTCACCCGGTCGATCACCGAGGCTGCGAAGGGTGCCTAGCTCCGTGGCCACCCCGACCAAGGACCCGGGCAAGGACATGACCAAGGACATGGCCAAGGACCCGGCCGACGAGCGGACGGCGGGCACCGTACCGGCGTGCCCGCCCGCCCCGGCCCGGTCGCTCCTGCACGGGCTGGGCGGCTGGGCGTCGATCGCCTGGTTCCTCGTGCCGGCTCTGGTCCTCTTCCTCGTCTTCGTCCTCGCCCCGATCGTCGTCGCCGTCCGTACCAGCTTCTTCAAATGGGGCGGGGTCGGCCCCATGGCCGACTTCGTCGGCCTCGACAACTACGTCAGGCTCTTCGCCGATCAGGTCTTCCTCGGCGACATGGGCCGCGGGCTCTACCTGATCATCCTGTCGATCACGGTGCAGTTGCCCTTCGCGCTGTTCACCGCGGTCCTGCTCAACCAGAAGCTCCGCGGCCGCGCCGTGTACCGGATGCTGTTCTTCGCCCCGTACATCCTGTCCGAGGTGGTCACGGCGGTCCTCTTCACCATGATCTTCCTCCCCGGCGACGGCATGGCCGACCATCTGGCCGGCGCCCTCGGCCTGGAGGGACTCCAGGGCAAGTGGCTCGCCGACCCCTCGACGGTCATGCCGACCCTGTTCGTGGTCATGACCTGGAAGTACTTCGGCTTCCACATGATGCTCTTCCTCGCCGGGCTGCAGAGCATCCCTCGCGAGGTCCTCGACGCCGCCTCCATCGACGGCGCCGGCGCCTGGCAGCGCTTCCGGTACGTGACGCTGCCGCTGCTCGGCCCGACGATCCGGATCAGCGTCTTCCTTTCGGTCATCGGGGCCATCCAGCTCTTCGACCTCGTCTGGGTCATGACCGCGGGCGGCCCCAACCACTCCTCCGAGACGATGGCGATCTCGATGTTCCAGTTCGGGTTCAAGCGCTACCAGGTCGGCTACGCCAGTGCGATCAGCGTCGTGCTGTTCATGATCAGCCTCGTCTTCTCCCTCTTCTACCAGCGGTACGTGCTCCGCCGTGATCTGAGCGGTGCCGTCACCACGGGAGGTGGCCGATGAACGCCCGCAGGGCCGCACGCGGCCTGTCGCTGCACGCCGTGGTCTGGCTGATCGGCGCGTTCGTCGTCGTACCGCTGATCTACGCGGTGATCTCCGGGTTCAAGAGCACCGGCGAGCTCACGACCAATCCGTTCGGGCTTCCGGAGCACTGGAAGACCGGAAATTACACCGGCATCCTCGGCGACGGCATGTTCTGGCGGCAGATCGCCAACAGCGCCGGCATCGCGATCGGCACGACGGTCTGCACGGTGGTGGCCTCCGCCATGGCGGCGTTCGTCCTTGCGCGCTACGCCTTCCGGGGCCGCGAACTGTTCTACATGCTCTTCACGATCGGGCTGATGTTCCCGTTCGCCGTGGCGGTCCTGCCGCTGTTCCTGCTGCTGCGCGACTTCGACCTGCTCGACAACCCGCTGGGAGTGATCCTCCCGCAGGCCGCCTTCGGGCTCCCCATGACGATCATCATTCTCCGCGGCTTCTTCCGGACCATCCCGGCGGAGATCGAGGAGGCGGCCATCATGGACGGCTGCGGCAAGTTCCGCTTCTTCTGGAAGATCCTGCTGCCGATGGCACGCCCGGCGCTCGGTACGGTCTCGGTGCTGGCGATCGTCGCGAGCTGGAACAACTTCTTCCTGCCGCTGCTGGTGTTCAACGATCCGAAATGGCAGACGATCCCGGTCGGCGTCCAGCAGTTCCAGGGCCAGTACTCGACCGACTACGCGCTCGTCCTCGCCTACATCGTGCTCGCCATGGTCCCCGCCCTGGCCTTCTACGCCGTCGCCGAGCGTCAGTTGATCGGCGGCCTCACCGCGGGCGCCACCAAGGGCTGACCCGCCCAACGTTCCCCCCCACCCGAGGAGACCTCGTGAAACGCCTGACCGCCCTGACGGCCGTCATCATGTTAGCGCTAACAACACAGGCGGTGGCCGACCCCGCGCCACCCGCGGCCGAGCTCGCACGCCCCACAGTCGACTTCCGCACCGCCCTCCAGCCCATCGACGGCTTCGGCTTCTCGATGGCCTTCCAGCGCGCCGACCTGCTGAACGGCGCGCGAGGCCTCGGCCCGGCCAAGCAGCGCGAAGTGCTCGACCTCCTGTTCAGCAAGGAGAAGGGCGCGGGGCTTTCGATCCTGCGCCTGGGCATCGGGTCGTCGACCGACAGGGTCTACGACCACATGCCGACGATCCTGCCGACCGACCCCGGCGGCCCGGACGCCACACCGAACTACGTCTGGGACGGCTGGGACGGCGGTCAGGTCCGGCTCGCCAAGGAGGCCAAGGCCTACGGCGTCAAGCGGTTCTTCGCCGACGCGTGGAGCGCCCCGGCCTTCATGAAGACCAACGGAAGCGAGAACGACGGCGGCGAGCTCCGGCCCGAATGGCGTCAGGCCTACGCGAACTACCTCGTCCAGTACGCAAAGTTCTACCGCCAGGAAGGCATCGGGATCACCGACCTCGGGTTCACCAACGAACCCGACTGGACGGCGACCTACGCCTCCATGCGGTTCACCCCGCAGCAGGCCGTCGACTTCCTCAAGGTGCTCGGGCCGACCGTTCGCGCGTCCGGACTGAAGACCGGGGTGGTCTGCTGCGACGCCGCGGGCTGGGACCGCCAGGTCGCCTACACCCAGGCCATCGAGGCGGACCCCGCGGCCGACAAGGCCGTACGGACCATCACCGGTCACCGCTACAGCGGTCCGACCGACGTCCCGCAGCCGACCGACAAGCGCGTGTGGATGTCGGAATGGTCGCCGGACGGCTCCACCTGGAACGAGAACTGGGACGACGGCAGCGGCTACGACGGTCTCACCGTCGCGGCCGACATCCAGAACACCCTGACCACGGGCAACGCCAACGCCTACGTCTACTGGACCGGCGCGTCCCTCGGGGCGACCCGGGGGCTCATCCAGCTCGCCAACCCCGGCGACGACTACCGGGTGTCCAAGCGGTACTGGGCGCTGGCCGCCTTCAGCCGCTTCATCCGCCCCGGCGCCGTCCGCGTACCGGCCACGAACGCCGACCCGGCCCTCCGGATCACGGCCTTCCGGAACACCGACGGCAGCCGCGTGATCGAGATCCTCAACTCCGCGACCACCGCACGCTCCGCCGCGTTCACCCTGCGCGGAGGGTACGACCGGCACCCCGACGCCTACGTCACCGACGAGACCCGCTCGATCGCCCCGGCCGAGATCGTCTCCACCCACGGCACGACCCTGACGGCCGAGCTCGCCCCCCGCGCGCTCACCACGATCGTCCTCGACTGAACCGCCTACCGCACGAGGAGTCCGCCATGTCCACGTCCCGGATCGTCACCGCGTCCCGGATGCTCGCCACCCTGACCGCCGCGGCCTGCCTCGCCGCCGGCGTCGCCGCCGCCCCCGCGGCGGCCGACCCCCAGCCCAGGACGCTCGCCCAACTGGCCAAGAAGCACCACAAGTACTTCGGCTCCGCCACCGACAACCCCGAGTTCACCGACGCCGCCTACCTGAAGCTCCTCGGCAGCGAGTTCGGGCAGACCACCCCCGGCAACGCCATGAAGTGGTACGCCACCGAGCCCGAGCGCGGCGTCTTCGACTTCACCGCCGGCGACGAGGTCGTCGCCTTCGCCAAGGCCAACCGGATGAAGGTCCGCGGCCACACCCTCCTCTGGCACCAGCAGCTCCCCGCCTGGCTCACCGAGGGCACCTGGACCGCCGACGAGCTCCGCGCGATTCTCAAGAACCACATCCAGACAGTGGTCCGGCACTACAAGGGCCAGGTGATCCACTGGGACGTCGTCAACGAGGCCTTCAACGAGGACGGTACCTACCGCGAGTCGCTCTTCTACAAGACGCTCGGCCCCGGCTACATCGCCGACGCCCTGCGCTGGGCCCACGAGGCCGACCACCACACCAAGCTGTACCTCAACGACTACAACGTCGACGGCATCGGCCCCAAGAGCGACGCCTACTACACCCTGATCAAGCAGCTGAAGGCCGACGGCGTCCCGGTGGAGGGCTTCGGCATCCAGGGCCATCTGGCACTCCAGTACGGCTTCCCCGCCGACGTCCGGCAGAACATGCAGCGCTTCGCCGACCTCGGGGTCGACGTCGCGGTCACCGAACTCGACATCCGGATGAACCTCCCCGCGACCCCGGAACAGCTCGCCACCCAGGCCACCTGGTACGCCGACTACACCAAGGCCTGTCTGGCGGTCGAGAAGTGCGTCGGCATCACCATCTGGGACTACACGGACAAGTACTCGTGGATCCCCTCCGTCTTCCCCGGTGAGGGCGCGGCGCTGCCCTACGACGAGAACCTGCGGCCCAAGCCCGCGTACCACGCGATCAAGGCGGTGCTGGGCGGATGATCAGGACGGCGATCGTCGGAACCGGCGGGATCGCGGGCATCTGCCACGTTCCCGCCCTCCGGGCCCAGGCGCACCGGGCCGAGATCGTGGCAGCCGTCGACGTGGACGCCGCGCGCGCGGAGGCGTTCGCGGCGGAACACGGCATCCCCGCGGTCCACACCGACCTGCACACGATGCTCGACGAGCAGCGGCCGGACCTCGTGCACCTGTGCACGCCGCCGTTCCTCCACGCCGACCAGGCCGTGGCCTGCCTGGAGTCGGGGGCGTGGGTGTGGTGCGAGAAGCCGGTGGCGCTGTCGCTCGGCGAGATCGACCGGATCCGCGCCGCCGAAGGGACCGCCGTCGCCGGCGCGGTGTTCCAGCACCGGTACGGCTCCGGCGCCCGCTACCTGCGCGAAAGGATCGCGGCCGGGACGCTGGGCCGCCCGCTGGTCGCGCAGTGCGTCACGGCGTGGTACCGCGACGACGCGTACTACGACGTGCCCTGGCGCGGCACCTGGGAGAGCGAGGGAGGCGGCCCGACGCTGGGCCACGGCATTCACCAGATGGACCTGATGCTCGCGGTGCTCGGCGACTGGGCCGAGGTACGCGCGATGGCCGGCCGGCTGGAGCGCGACGTCCAGACCGAGGACGTGTCCACGGCTCTGGTCCGGTTCGAGAACGGAGCCATCGCGACGGTCGTCAACAGCGTCCTCTCCCCGCGCGAGGAGAGCTACCTGCGGTTCGACTTCAGCGAGGCCACGGTCGAGCTGCGCCATCTGTACGGCTACTCCAACGCGGACTGGACGGTCACCACCGGGTCGCCCGGAGTCACCTGGGACCCGCCGGACGACCTGCCGAGCTCGCACACCGCCCAGCTCGACGCCTTCCTGAACGGCTACGAAGTGGGGGCCCGGCCCGACCTCGGGAGATCCACCATGGAACTGGTGACCGCCCTGTACAAGGCCGCGATCACCGGACTGCCGGTCCGGCGCGGGGAGATCGACGCCGCCGACCCGTTCTACGACTCGCTCAACGGGGGGCGCCCGGGGGTGTTCCGATGACCTTCGAACTCCTCGAGAACGAGGACTCGTTGACCGTCCGGACCCGCGGCGTCGACCTCTTCCGGTACGTGCACCGGCCGGTCATGGACCCCTTCGAGGCGCCGAAGCCCTACCTGCATCCGATCCGTACGCTCGCCGGCGACGTGATCACCGGGTACCGGCCGCACGACCACCGCTGGCACAAAGGCGTCCAGATCACGGCGTCGTGGGTCTCGGGGCAGAACTTCTGGGGCGGCGGAACCTTCCTGCGCGGCCAGGGCTACGTGGACCTGCCGAACCTCGGCACGATGCGCAGCCTCGCCGTATCCGCCGGAACCGACCACGACCGCGCCGTCATCACCGAGGACCTGGCCTGGCACACGATGGCCGGAGAGCACTGGATCGACGAGCGCCGCACGCTGACCGCACGCGACGTCGAGCCCGACTCCTGGACCCTTGAGGTCACCACCGCGCTGACCAACGTCCACGACACCGCCCTGCGGTTCGGCAGTCCGGGCACCCAGGGCAGAGAGCTCGCCGGATACTCCGGCCTCTTCTGGCGCGGCCCACGCGACTTCATCGGCGGCGACGTGATCGGCCCAGCGATGGGGGAGCAGGGCGACTGGCTGGCCTTCGTCGGCACGCACGACGAGGTCGACCGTTCGTCCACGCTCCTGTTCCTGGACGATCCGGAAGCCCCCTGCCAGTGGTTCGTCCGCAACGAGCCCATCCCCGCCGTCAACCCCTCCCTGGCGTTCGACAAGGAACTGCCGCTGGCCCCGGGCGACACCCTGTCGCGCCGCTACCGGATCGTCGTCGCCGACGGAGCCTGGACCCCCGCGCGGCTGGCCCGCCACGTAGAGGAACACCCGTGGTGACCCCGTTCCCCGGCGGCGTGGGGATCTCCGGGCTGACCGTGTACGACTGGGAGGCCGCCGACGGGCTGTGCGGCGGCACACCCCACATGCACCTCGTCTGCTCCGAGGCCTACGTCGTCATCGATGGCGCGGGCAGCGTCCAGACCCTCACCGCCTCCGGTTTCGCCGACACCCCGCTGCACCCGGGCGACGTCGTCTGGTTCACCCCGGGCACGATCCACCGCCTCGTCAACGCCGGCGGCCTGCGCCTCGTGGTGCTCATGCAGAACAGCGGACTGCCCGAGGCGGGCGACGCCGTCTTCACCTTCCCCGCCCCGGTCCTCGCCGACCCCCACTCCTACCGGAAGGCGGCCGCCCTGACCGGCGACCATTCCACGGCGGCGCGCCGCCGCCGCGACCTCGCACTGGAGGGGTTCCTCGCCCTGCGCGAAGGTGGGCTCCCGGAGTTCCACACCGCGGCCCTCCGCCTGAAGAGCGAGCTCCTGGACGCCTGGCGGATCCGCTGGCGTGACGGCCCGATGGCCGCGGCCGTCGCGACCGGCCGTCAGCTGGAACGGCTGAAGGCCGGAGACCTCTCGCACCTCGGCCACGGCGAGGTGTCACGCCTTGAGCGCCCGGAGCACCAGGTCTTCGGCATGTGCGGCCGCCTTCACACCTATACCGTCCCCGACCACCCGTCACCTCACCTCCATCCCCTGAAGGAGCTCTTCTGATGCGGTTTCGCCATCCACCCCTGGTCCTGAGTCTCGTACTCGCGGTCCTGTCGTCCTTGCTGCTCGGCGCCTCCCTCCTCAGTGCCCCGCCCGCCGCCGCGGCGACCGTCGACACCAACGCCTCCTACGTACTGGTCAACCGCAACAGCGGCAAGGCCCTCGACGTCTACAACCTGGCGACCGGCGACGGCGCCCGCATCACCCAGTGGACCAGGAACGACCAGAACCAGCAGCAGTGGCAGTTCGTCGACTCCGGCGGTGGCTACTACCGCATCAAGTCCCGCCACTCCGGCAAGGTGCTGGACGTCCACAACAGCTCCACCGCCAACGGCGGCGCGATCGTCCAGTGGACCGACCTGAACGGCCCCAACCAGCAGTGGCGGCTCGCCGACAGCCCCGACGGTCACGTGCGGCTCATCGCGCGCCACAGCGGCAAGGCCCTCGAAGTGCAGGGCGCTTCCACGGCCGACGCCGCGAACATCATCCAGTACGACGACTGGGGCGGTGCCAACCAGCAGTGGCAGCTCGTCAAGGTCGGCGGCGGCACCCCCGGCACGTGTGCCCTTCCGGCGACGTACCGCTGGTCGTCGACGGGCGCGCTGGCACAGCCCAAGGCGGGATGGGCCTCCCTCAAGGACTTCACCGTCGCCCCCTACAACGGCAAGCACCTCGTCTACGCGACGACGCACGGCGCCGCGGGAACGGGAGTGGGCTGGGGTTCGATGAATTTCACCCCCTTCACCAACTGGTCCGACATGGCCTCGGCCGGCCAGAACACCATGTCGAACTCCGTCGTCGCGCCCACGCTCTTCTTCTTCGCGCCGAAGAACATCTGGGTGCTCGCCTACCAGTGGGGCCAGTGGCCCTTCATCTACCGCACGTCGAACGACCCCACCAACCCCAACGGCTGGTCCGCGCCGCAGCCGCTGTTCACCGGCAGCATCACCGGCTCCCCCACCGGCCCGATCGACCAGACCCTGATCGCCGACGACCAGAACATGTACCTGTTCTTCGCCGGTGACAACGGCAGGATCTACCGGGCGAGCATGCCGATCGGGAACTTCCCGGGCAGCTTCGGCTCGTCGTACACGACGGTCATGAGCGACACGGAGGCCAACCTGTTCGAGGCCCCCCAGGTCTACAAGGTCCAGGGCCGACAGCAGTACCTCATGATCGTCGAGGCCAAGGGTGCGAACGGGCGCTACTTCCGCTCGTTCACGGCCACCAGCCTGAACGGCTCATGGACGCCCCAGGCCGCGACCGAGAGCAACCCCTTCGCCGGCAAGGCCAACAGCGGCGCCACCTGGACCGACGACATCAGCCACGGCGAACTGATCCGCACCAGCGCCGATCAGACCTTCACCGTCGATCCCTGCAACCTGCAGTTCCTCTACCAGGGACGCGCCCCCGGCTCCGGCGGCGACTACGGCCAGTGGCCCTACCGGCCGGGTCTGCTGACACTGCGGCGCTGACGACGTGACACCGCTCCGGCTCCGCACCGGGCAACCGGTCGGAGCCGGGCGGCACGGATGCCGCGCGGAGACGCCCCCGAGGAACGCAGCCACACACCGGTCGCGGCCAGGAGGGGCCAGAATGCCTGGGCGCCCGCCTCGTGGGCGGCTGCGGTTCCGTCCTGGCCGACGGGCGATGTCGACAGCCTCGCCGCCGCTGCGTCATCGGCGGGATTCAGTCGGGCGGCCGCCCAGGCAGCCCGACACCTCCTGCCGCCCACGCCTCGTCGCCAGGGGCCGTACTGCCACCGGCTGCTCCGGGGCAGCGTCGCCCGTCGACCGTGCCCGCCCCGGCTCCAAGGACCCTCCGGCGACCCCTGAACCGGAGGCGGGGCGCCCGTCAGACGGGCTGGGTGGCGAAGACGAAGATGCCCTCGGCGGTGCGAACGGTGGCGTACCCGTTCGTCGTGAACTGCGGCATCTCCTCGATCCCGGAGGTCAGCAGCTTCTTGTCGCGGGCGTCGAGCGCGGCTCCGGTGCCGTCCAGGTACGCGTAGAGGACGCCGTTGCCCGGGAGGGCGTTCGGCCTGATCGTCACCTCGTCCTCGGCCTGGCGCCACAGCTCCTTGCCGGTCTCGGTGTTCCAGGCGACCGCGCCCTCGCCGTACTGCACCACGGCGGTCTTGCCGTCCGGGGAGATGGCGAGGCCGTCGTCCTCGATGGTGCCGTTGGTCTCGATGGCCGGCCCCTCGGCGAGCCGGCGGCCGCTCTTGACGTCGACCAGCGTCATGACCTCCTCGGAGTCTCCGTACGAGGACCAACCGAGGAGCACCTTGTCACCCTGGAACGGCATCAGCCGCGCGGTGGTCGCCTTGTCCGCGGTGACGAGCTTGGCGATGGCGGCCGGCGGCGCGAGGTCCTTGGTGCTCCACGCCTTCCTGCCCGTGACGACGTCCTTGGCGGTTATCCACCGGGCGGAGGGCTGGAAGGAGATGTCCTCCTGCGAGAAGTAGCCGGTGCCGGAGCCGACCCTCCTCTCCAGGTCGATGTGCGTGGTCTCGCTGGTCTGCGGCTCTCCGTCACCGATCGGGGTGAACGTGGAGCCTTGGGACAGGCCGGCCTCCTCGAGGTAGCCGTACCGGACCGGGGTGATCATGTGGGTGTCCCCGTCGAAGGAGGAGCTTCCCAGCTTCTCGCCGGACGGGGCGTACATGGTCAGCACGGTCTGGGTCGTGGCCTTCTTCAGGCCGCTCGCCGGGGTGTCGACCCGGTTGCGGACCAGCAGGGCCGGCGAACCGTCCCGCCACTCGGCCACCTGAGCCCGGGCAAACGTCGGCGGGGAGGATCCGTCCTGCTTGGGGACGGTGAACTCGAACTTCTTGCGCAGTTCACCGCTCTTGGCGTCGAGGAGCCGGGCGGTGAAGGTGCTCACGTCCGACTGCCTGTCGTTGGAGTCGGTGACGATGACGGCGTCCCCGACCGTGCATACGTCGAGCCGCCCCGTGTCCGGCTCGTACGCCTTGCTCGCGCAGTTCCCCTCCTCGGCGCTCCAGGCCGGCTTCGCGGCCAGCCCCGGCACCGGCTTGCCCTGGTAGACCGGGCTCTTGGGCGCCGCGGACGCGGACTCCGTGGCCTTCGCCGTCTCCCCGCCGCCGGGCTTGGCCTCGGGGCCCGCGCCTCCGGAGCACCCGGTCACGAGACCCGCGGACAGCACCAGACCGAGCGCCACCGTCGTTCGTTTGCGATTCAAGTTCCTTGCCCGTCTTCCCTCTTGACTGATCAACGGACAACCATACTGCGATCATGCTCCGGCCCTCGCTCACACGGGGCCGGCGTCGGAACGAGCGTCACAGGGGCGGGGTTTACGGGGCGAGGGATAGCTCCGACGGGTGGCGGGGGATCGTTTCCTCCACGGCCATTCGGGTGACGGGCGTCCTGCCGACGTATCCGGGCGGACACACTGGGCCGCCGTAAAGACGTCACCTGAGGGAGCGATTTCATGAAGAACATCCGAAAGGCGCTGGTGGTCGCCGTCGCTGCCGCGGCCCTGTCCACCGTGTTCGCGACGCCGGCTCAGGCGGGGCGCGGGGTCTTCGCGTATCACGTGGACGGGTGGTGGCCGGGATTCGAGCTGAACGACCCCGAGGACGGTCATTGCTACAACATGCAAGGACCGTCCTCCCAGCCGGCCAACAACACCGACCGCCTTGCCGTTCTGTACAGGGGCACGGACTGCAACGACGGTGCGATCGTGGCCTTTTACGAGCCGGGCCAGAGGGGCCCCGATCACTTCGGTTCGGTGAAGTTCCTGGTGAGGTGAAACGACGACCGGCGCTCGCCGCACTCGCCGGCCAGGTGGACTCCAAGGTCTCCGGGCGGGGGAGGCCAGCGCCTGGTGACGCTCTTGGTGACGGCCGGTCGTGCCACGCCACTTTTCTTCGCCGACGAAGTGCCCGCTCGCGGCGCGGTCGAAGGTCCCCCTCGTGATCCACTCGATCAGTGCTGCCTGGTACGTCGCGTGGGGGCCGCCCCAGGCGCGGCCGGGGCGGCTGCCGTACGGCGTGCCCGTCTCCGGGGTGCAGCGGGGGCCGTCGCAGCCGCCGAGGTGAAGGAGGTGGCTGCCGCACTGCACCTGCACCAGCAGCTCGTCGGGCACGGCGAGGCTGTTGTGGATGTCGGTCGAGCCGCTCGGCGCGGCGACGACGTCGTCGAGACCGTGGATGACCAGCGCCGGTGGGCCGGTTCGGCCGGCACCCGGTCGCAGCGTGCGATTGCTCGGGTCTTCTGCTCGTCATGCCGCCCGGCGGGGGTTCGTGTCGCTCTGGACCGGCGTGCATGGCATCTCCTGATGGGGTCGGCGTGGGGGCGTCAGCAGCAGCCTTCGGCGGGTGCCGACGGCCTGCCGGCCGGACTCGGCCGAACGGTCGCCGATCTGCCCGGACGCTCAGGCGACATGGGGAGGCAATGACGCCGGTGACGACCAGCCGTTGTCCTGGGTTGCCCCGCTTCGAGCGCGAGTTGACCCTCCCCTTACGTCAGGCTTGAGGCTGTAGGCCGACGAAAGGGCAGGTGGATGAGCTACTCCGTGGGGCAGGTCTCGGCCTTCGCCGGGGTGACGGTGCGGACACTGCATCACTACGACAAGGCGGGACTGCTTTCGCCCAGTGACCGCAGCCACGCCGGATACCGGCTCTACAGTGAGGCTGACCTGGTCCGTCTCCAGCAGATCCTCTTCTACCGTGAACTCGGCTTCCCCCTCGACGAGATCACCGCGATCCTCAAGGATCCACAGGTGAGCCCTCTGAAGCGGCTCCGGGCCCGGCAGCGGCAGCTGAGTGAGGAGATCGCCAGGCTGCAGCGGCTGGCCGAGGTGGCGGAACGGGCGATAGAGGTCCAGAAGACCGGGGTGTCCCTGACTCCGCGAGAACGCTTCGAGGTCTTCGGCGAGATCACTTTCGACCTGAGTTACGCCACCGAGGCAGAGCTGAAGTGGGCGCACTCGGAGGGACGGCGCGAGGCGATGGCACGCGCGGCCGCCCACACCCAGGAGGATTGGCGCCGGCTCATGGGCGAAGCCGCTGCCTGGCGCGCGGAGCTGCTCGCGGTCTTCGACGAGGGGGAGCCGAGCGGCGGCGCGCGGGCCATGGACCTCGCCGAGGAACACCGCCTGCACATCTCACGCTGGTTCACCACCTGCCCGCCCGACATGCACCGACGCATCGCGGACGACTTCGTCACCGACCCGCGCGCCTTCGCGCTGGTCGTACCGCCCTCGCAGCAACGACCGGGCCTGGCCGCCTATACGTGCGAGGCGGTCCACGCCAATGCGGCCCGCCACGCAGGTATCGGTACCGATCTCGAGGAGGACCAATGAGGATCCTGATCGCCGCGGCCGGATCGCGCGGCGACGTCGCGCCCTACACGGGCCTGGGTGCTGAACTGCGCCGGGCCGGGTACGACGTCGCCCTCGCCGCCACAGACACCTTCGCGCCCCTCGTACGCGACGCAGGGCTGGAGTTCCGGTCTCTGCCCGCCGACACGCGGGTGCGTGACAACGGCACAGGCACACGCGAACTGATGCGGACCGCTTCCGCGTTCATCACCGAACTGGGTCGGGGCTTCGTCGACGCGGTGGGCGATGACACGGACCTGCTCCTGCTGTCGACCACCACGGCCCCGCTCGGCTGGCACCTCACCGAGGCCACGGGCATACCGAGCCTCGGCGTGTACCTCCAGCCCACCGCACCGACCGGCGATTTCCCGCCCGTCGTGACAGGCCCGCGCTCGCTGGGACGTCTCGCCAACCGGGCAACCGGACGCTTCGCACTGCGGATGGCCGACCGCGTCTACGAACAGGCGGTCGCAGAACTGCGCCACCGCCTTGAGCTGCCCCCGGCCTCCCCTGCCGAGATGCGCCGACGCCGGGAACAGGCGAATTGGCCTGTTCTGCACGGCTTCAGTACGGCCCTGGTGCCCCGCCCCTCCGACTGGCGCTCCGGCCTGGAGGTCGTAGGCAACTGGTGGCCCCATCACGATGCGACCGAACGGCTGCCTTCTGAACTTGAGGACTTCCTGTGTGCCGGACCCCGGCCCGTCCTCATCGGCTTCGGGAGCATGGCGTCCGGCGACGGGGAACGGCTGAGCGAGATCGCTGTGCGAGCCCTGCGCCGCGCCGGGCTGCGGGGGATCCTCCAAGCCGGCAGCGCCGGGCTCGCCGCCGAAGGGGACGACGTGCTCACCATCGGGGACGTGCCGCACGCCCTGCTGTTTCCACGGCTGGCTGCGGTGGTCCACCATGGCGGAGCCGGCACATCGGCCGCCGCGCTGCGCGCCGGAGTGCCTGCGGTCACCGTGCCGGTGACCGCGGACCAGCCGTTCTGGGCGGGACGACTCGCCGCCCTCGGCGCCGCCACCGACCCGATCCCCTTCCGGTCCCTCACCGTCGAACGGCTTGCCGACTCGCTTGAGCAAGTGGTGAAGCAGCAGGCGCACAGCCGAGCCGCCGCAAGAGCGGCGAAACATCTCGTGACCGAGAACGGAGCAGGCCAGACGCTCAAGACCATCCAGCAGCTGGCCGATGGCTGACGCCAGTCCGTTCCGATGGAGCCAATTGACACCCAAGGGCTGTCCGTAACTGATCTTTGGCACGAGTGGTCGGCTGAGATCGGATCCTGGGTCCCGCCCTTTGGAAGGGGCGCCGACCTCGGTTCACCCCTGTGACCGCACGACACAGCAGCGGATGGCAGGGGCCGTCCTTCCGGCAACGTGTGGATCCACCCGCCTGGGGAGATGAGCAGGGCCCCTGTTATCGTGCGCCGATGTCAACGATCAAGCAGTTCCAAGTGACCTTCGACTGCGCGGAACCTGCGCGCCTCGCCGCCTTCTGGTGCGAGGTGCTGGGGTACGTCGTACCGGCAGTCCCGGAGGGCTTTGCCACGTGGGAGGAGTACCACCACTCGCTGCCGCCAGAGGACGAGGTCTACTTCGCGTGCACTGATCCCTCGGGTGCGGGCCCGCGCGTGCTCTTCCAGCGAGTTCCCGAAGGCAAGGTCGTCAAGAACCGGGTGCATCTTGATGTGCGGGTCGGCACAGGGCTCGTGGGTGACGAGCGCCTGGCCACACTCGAGGCCGAATGCGCACGGCTGATGGCGCTCGGCGCGAAACACGTGCTGACGCAGCGCGCCGATGGCGTCAACGAGTCGTGCATCACGATGCAGGACATCGAGGGCAACGAGTTCTGCCTCGCCTGATTCTCCTCCGAGACCGCGAGGGGGGAGCCGTCTCCCGGGAACCTCTCAGGTCTCGTATGCGGCAGAAGCTGTCCCGTGAGAGCGAGGTTGTGCAGTCGGGCGATGCCGTGCCCACGGCGGCCTTCGCGCCGGACTCCCCCCCTGCCCGGCAGTCGTTGCGATTGCCGGGCAAAGGCTCACCGACCACAACGACCAGGCGGGTATCCGCGTCAATGACGACTTGGCGGTTGGTGGCGTACCGGTAGTTCCTTGACTGTTGAGCGATGCTGTGGTCCCGGGTAGGCACCAGGGTGCCGTCGACCACCAGCACGGTGTCCTTGGCGAACCGGCGCCGAGGCTGGAATGCGATGAGCGGGCCGAGCCGGCCTGCAGGACGATGTGCAGGCTACCGAGGGTCGCAACCGGCTGACGCCGTGTCCGGCGGTCTGACTGGTCATCCATACGCGCGGCCGGCATGAGGGGAACACGGGTGGTCTGACGTGACGAGATCGCCGTCCTGCGGCGGCTCAGTGTGCCGGCACTTCGGCGAGCCGCCCGTACTCGATCCCCTCGTGGGCGCGCTCTCGGGGCAGGAGTTCGCCGTCCGGCACGCCCGCTCCCGGCAGCGCTCCTGCACGCGGAACTGTGATCAACATACACTTCTGCTGCTCGACAGCCTCTGGGTTGTCGGCGGAGAAGGACACACGGGGGTGTGATGGAACTGCGGGACATCGAGATCTTTCTGGTCCTGGCCGAGGAATTGCACTTCGGTCGGAGCGCCGAGCGGCTCCGGGTCTCCCAGGCACGGGTCAGCCAGGCCGTCCGAAAGCAGGAACGGCGGATCGGCGCCGCGCTGTTCGAGCGCACCAGCCGCACCGTGCGCCTGACCAGCGTCGGACGCCAGCTGCGCGACGACCTGCAGCCGGTCTACGCGGGCCTGCACGAGTCCCTGGAACGCGCCCGGTTGGCCGCCCGCGGGGTCACCGGCAGGCTCCGGGTCGGCATGATGCCGTTCAACGTCGTCGACCTGCACCACTACTGGAGGGCCTTCCGCTCACGGTATCCGCAGTGGGAGCTGGAGATTCGCCAGCTGGAGTACGTCGAACCGTTCGGCCGCCTCCGTGACAACGACATGGACGTCCTTGTGGCCTGGCTGCCCGTGGAGGAACCGGACCTCACAGTCGGTCCGATCCTGTGCACGGACCCCCGAGTCCTCGCCGTGGCCACTGACCATGAGCTCGCGGAGCGAACGTCGGTGCGACTGGAGATGTTCGCCGACTTCCAGCACGCCATGGCACCCGCATTTCCGGATTACTGGGAGGACAGCTACCTGCCCTTCCAGACTTTCCAGGGCCGGCCGATCGAGCGCGGGCGACGCCCCGTCACCAACGCGGAGGAGCTCATCAATCAGGTCGGCATGAGTGAACGTCCTGCGCACCGCGGCGGGCTGGGAGCTGTTCCGGGGGGCTCTGCACGCCCACCACGGCGCCGAGGACGACGCGCTGTGGCCCTCCCTGTGCCAGGCCCTGGACGGCCGCCCCTTCCCCCTGGCACGGCTGGAGGTGCTCGAGGCCGAGCGCGCCGCGCTCGCTCTGCTGCTCGTGGCGATCGACCGGACGCTGGCCGACCCCGATGCCGCGCTCGACCTGTTCGGTGAGCTCACCGGCTCGCTGGTCACCGGTCTACGCGGACACCTCCGCCACGAGGAGGAAGCCATCCTCCCTCTGGTCCAGACCATCCTTGGCGAGGAGCAGTGGGAACACTTCGGGAGCGTCCACGCCCGGCGCATCGAGGCCGACGTGGCACGGATCCTGCCATGGCTTCTCGACGGCGTCGCCGAGCGGACCGCGGCCGTCATTCTGAGGCAGCTCCTGCCCGAGTCCGCGCACCACACGTACGCGCACCTGTGGCGGCCCGCCTACGCGGTGCTCGACCGATGGGGTGGTCGAGGCGCTCTGACCGTCACCGGCCGGCCCTAAGTCCTGTCTCCGTCGAGAGTTCTCCGCTGTTCTCGGCGAGGTCTCCGACGAGACACCGCGCGCACTGCGCGGTTTCGAAGCAAGTCCCCATTCCATCGAACGAGATGAAACGTCTCGTTTCTCAAGACGGGAACGTCATGAAGGTTCTGCTCACCGGTGCCACCGGCTACATCGGCTCCGCCGTCACCGACCATCTCGCCGCGGCCGGCCACCAGGTTGTCGCGCTCACGCGTGGCGCCGAGCAGCAGCCCGGCCGGGGCTGGCACGCCCAGCTGGTCGGCGACACCGCCGACCCGGCCTCGCTGGCCGGTGCGGTGACCCCCGACATCGAGGCGGTGATCCACCTGGCTCCCCCGAGCGGTGACGCCGCCGTCGACACCGCCGTCATCGAGGCGCTCGCCGCTCCGCTGCGCGGCACCGGCCGGCCCTTCGTCTACACCAGCGGCGTCTGGGTGCTGGGCGCCACCGGTGGGGCCCAGGAGGTCGACGAGCAGGCCACGGTCAACCCGATCGACATCGTCGGCTACCGCCCCCGGATCGAGGAGCGGGTGCTGGCCGAGGCCGCCGAGGGCGTGCGCGCGGTCGTGGTCCGGCCCGGCATCGTGTACGGCCGCGGCGGCGGCATCCCCGCCATCCTCGTCGACCGGGCCCGCCTGCAGGGGGCGCCCGAGTACTACGGCGATCAGGGGGTGCGCTGGCCGACCGTGCACGTGGACGACCTGGCCGAGCTGTTCGTGGCCGCCGTTGAGCGGGCCCAGGCCGGCACCCTCTGGCACGGCGTCGGCGAGCCCGCCGTCGCGGTCCGTGACCTCGCCCGGGCCGCGGGCCGCGCGGCCGGAGTGCTCGCCGCCCCGCACGCGGTGCCGGTGGAGCAGGCCGCCGAGGTCTTCGGCCCGCTCTTCGCCGAAGCGCTCGCCCTCGACCAGAGCGTCAGTGGCGCCGCCGCCCGTACCGCCCTCGGCTGGCAGCCCAGCCGGCCGCGCGCGGTGGCCGATCTGGAGTCGGGCTCGTACCGGCCGGTCGAGGTGTTCGGCGCCCCGGACGGCCCGGGGACCGACGCCGAGGTGGCCGCGATCCGCCGCCTCGTGGCCGAGGTCGAGCACGCCCAGCAGAACGAGCTGGTCGACCGGTTCCTGAGCGTCTTCCGCCGGCAGGACCCGGTGTGGACCACCGGCCACGGCAAGCGGCTGTCGGGCTTCGAGGAGATCGCGAGCTTCACCCGGAAGGTGCTCCCTGGTGCGGCGGCCGAGTCCACCGCCGTCTACGACGTCGAGCGCGTGCTGTTCCTGCGGCCCGACGTCGCCGCGGTGAACGTCCGCCAGCAGCCCGTCCAGCACGACGGCACCCGGATCACCGACCGTCCTGAGGGCCGCCCCTTCTACCTCCTGGTCAAGGAAGACGGCACCTGGCGCATCGGCGCCGCCCAGAACACCATCGTGGCCGACTGACGGCCCTGCACGGTTTGTCATACAAGATTCTCGCTCGAAGCAGCAAGGGAGAACACTCCATGACGACCCAGCCGATGTCCGATGAGGAACTCGCCCGACAGCCCGCCGCGTACTGGACCGGTGTCGCCTACGAGGCGCTGATCGCGTTCACCCGCGCCCGGCAGCTCGAGAAGGGCTACACCCAGCCCCAGTTCTGGCTGCTGCGCAACCTGTCGGTGAACGACATCTCGCCCGATGGCGAGGGGATGACCGTGGCCGAGCTGCGGGAGGCGATGAAGTCGTACATCCGGCCCGAGGACGACCTGGCGGCAGAATCCGCGGCGCTCGAGGAACGCGGATGGCTGAGGCGGGACGCCGAGGGCCGGTTGTGGCTCACGGGGGAGGGGGAACAGGCCCGGGTGGACCTTGCACGCGATGCGCCCGCGATCCGCGCCGCCCTCCATGAGGGCATCGACGACGCGGACTACGTCGTCGCGCTGAAGGTGCTCGGTCAGCTGATCCGCAACGCGGGCGCGACGGCCCCCTGACAGGCCGCCGGGCCTGGACGCCCCCCTTTGGCGAGTCGGCACGGGGCGCGGTCGGTCAGCCCGGCCCACCCGGCCGGAGCTGATCGGCCTGGGCCCGCTCGGCCCGCGCGGCTCGACCGTGCCTACGGCGTCCGCGTGGTCCGCACTCCTGGCCGGTACGCCATCGGCCGTGGCCCTGTGGCGACAGCGGGGTCGCGCATTCTTCCCCGCGTAGGGGGTAGCGGCATGTCCCGGCCCCTCGCCGGGCCCACGGCCGCATCCGAGGAGGTAGCTCCATGAACCGGGTCGAAGGCCGTCCAGCGGACGCCCGCACAGCGGCGACGGGCCGGCCCCTGCGGTTGGCTGCCTCCGCGACGAGCGCGGCGGGCGGTCAGTCGGCGCAGGATCTCCCTCCGGACCACACGCAGGCCATCCTGGAGGTCACGAAGGCGATCGCCGCCGTCCTCAAGGCCTCGGACTACCCCTTCGCCCTGGTCGGCAGCGTCGCCGCGCACGCGTACGGCATCCCGGTCCGGCTGCAGCACGACACGGACTTCGCCGTGCGCCGGGAGGACGCCGACAAGATCACTGACCTGCTCCGCGAACACGGCGTCGAGATCGTCGACCCGCCGGAGGACTGGCTGGTGAAGGGCCGCAGGTCAGGGGAGCACATCGACCTGATCTTCGCCCTGGCGGGCCGGCCCGTCACCAGCGAGCTGCTGGCACGGGCCCGGACCTTGCCCGTGGACTCCGTGCACATGCCGGTCATCGACCCGACCGACCTCATGATCGGGCGCCTGGGCGCGCTCTCCGAGCACCACTGCGACTACGGGAAACTCCTCCCGCTCGCCAGAGGGCTGCGGGAGCGCGTCGACTGGGACCGTGTACGCGTGGAGACCGGTGATCTGCCCATGGCCGCCGCCTTCCTGTACCTGCTTGGTCTCCTCGACGTCATCCAGCCGACGACCGCCCCGGACGAGTCCCTGGGCAAGTCCCCGGACAAGCCCTGAGGCCCACGGTCAGGGGTGGCGGTCCGCCCCGGCCGGCGGCAGGTGGTCGAGCGGCAGGTGGTAGAGGGCGAAGGCCTTGCGGATGACGGGCTGGGCCACGTTGCGGACGCGTACGCCGCCGGCCGTCATGCCGTGTTCCGTGCCGAGATGGGCGTGGCCGTGGACCGCGAGGTCGGCGCCCGACTCGTCGATGGCCTCCGCGAGGAGATAGCTCCCCAGGAAGGGATAGATCTCCACCGGTTCACCCGCGAGCGTGTCGGGCACGGGGGAGAAGTGGGTGAGCGCGATCCTGGTCCCGCAGCCGCCGGTGGCCAGGCCGGTCAGGGCTTGCCGCAGGCCCTCGGCGCTCCGGCGTGAGGCGCGGACGAACTCCTTCATCTCCCGTTCGCCGAACTCTCCGGCGCTGCGGCCCGCGAAACCGCCGCAGAAGCCCTTCGTCCCGGCGATGCCGATGGTTCCGCCGTTCACCGGAAGGATCACGCTCTCGCCCTCCAGGACGGTGACCCCGGAGTCGGTGAGGACGCGCGCCACGTCCGATTCCTGCTCGGATTGGTAGTCGTGGTTGCCCAGTACGGCGACGACGGGCACGCCCAGGTCGCGTACCTCCTCCGCGACCACCTCCGCCTCGACCACCGTGCCGTGGCGGGTGAGGTCCCCGGCGAGGAGGAGGACGTCCGCGCAGTCCGGCAGGGTCGTGAAGGCGGTGCGCAGCAGGCCCGCGCAGTCCGGGCCGAGGTGGATGTCGCCGACCGCCGCCACCCGGACGTGGGCACCGTTCCGCTCACCGCCGTGCGAGGCCGCCGGAGTCCGGTCGGCGGGCGAGGTCACAGCAGCTCCTCGGGCCGTTGGGGCGGGTCCGCGCAGGCGACCAGGAGGTCCGCGCGGACGGGGATGCCGGTCAGCTCCGCATCCGCGATCCGGAGGATCTCGTCGCGGACGTCGGACGTCGGCACGGTGCCCGTCAGGAGGAAGGTCGCGCCGCGCACCTCGATCCGCACACCGAGCTCGGCCACGTCCTCGCGCGCGAGCCGGGCCCGGAACCGGGCGATCTGGTACTCGTTCTGGCCGTTGCTCATCGTGCTCCTCCGTCCTCGTGCCCGTTGTTCAGCGGGCGGGACCGGAATCTGAATCTGCGACTACCCGCTCGCAGCGAAAAGATCCGCGGCGCGAATCGTGGGGGCAGCCCCGCGAGCCCCGCGTGCGGCGCGGCAGGGCGCCGCCGAGGCTCGGTCGTGGCGGCGGGGCGGACGATGAGGTTCGGCCGCCGATCGAGTCGCGAGCGGGCGGGCAGGCGTACAGCACCGGCATCAGCCGTGCGACGCACACACCCGACGCACCGCGAGGTGGTGATCCGGATGGAATCGACCCCCACGCCCGAACCCGAAGGCCCCGGCCCCACTCCCGAGAGCCCCCAGGCCGTCCCGCGCGAGCCGGAACCGCAGGAGGATTCCGGCACGCCGCAGGAGGATTCCGGCACGCCGCAGGGGGAGTCCGACACCTCGCAGAAGGAGGCCCGTCCGGGCCCCAAGTCATCTCCCACGGAGCGGCCGGAGGCCGAGGAGCCCCCTGACTGAGATCACGTCCACCACGTCCACCGAGTGGTCACCGCTCCTTCCCGCCCTCGCCCTTCGTCTGCTCGTCCTCGGTCGGGACGACCGCCTGCCCCGCGGCCTCCTCACCGCTTCCCGCGGGGTGGCTGCGGAGGTACCCGACGGCGGTGTTGCTCACCGCGACGAGCGGTACGGCCACGACGGCCCCGCCGATTCCCGCGACCGTGCCGCCCGTGGCGACGGCCAGGACGACGGCCAGCGGGTGGACCCGGACCGCGCGGCCGAGGATGAACGGCTGGAGTACGTGTCCTTCGATCTGCTGCACCACGAGGACGACCATCAGGGCCATCAGGGCGGTGAAGACCCCCTCGGTGACGAGCGCGACGACGACCGCGAGTGCCCCGGAGACGACGGCGCCGACGAGCGGCACGAAGGACGACAGGAAGATCACCACGCCGATGGGCACGGCGAGCGGTACGCCGAGGAAGTAGATGCCCAGGCCGATGAAGACCGCGTCGATCATGGCAACGATCATGGTGCCGCGCACGTACGCCGTCAGGGTCCGCCATGCCCGTGGACCCGCGCCCGCGACGCCGGGGCGGGCTCCGGCGGGGACCAGCCTGAGAGTCCACAGCCAGATGCGCTTGCCGTCGTACAGCAGGAACAGGGTGGCGAACATGGCGAGCAGCAGGCCGGTGATCACCTCCACGAGCACGGTCACGCCTTGGAGGCCGGTGGAGGCGAGTTCGCCCGTACTCGTGCCGATGCTGTCGCTCAGGCTGTCGGCGATGTCGTTGATCTGCTGTTCCGTGACGTGCAGCGGGCTGTCGATCAGCCATTGCTTGAGTTCGTCGATGCCCTCCTGAACGCGGTCGGAGAGGTTGCCGAGGTTGTCCAGCACCTGCCAGACGACGAACCATCCGACCAGTCCGAGCAGCACGAACCCGCTGGTCGCCGTCAGTGCCGTCGCCGGGCCCCGGGCGAGGCCGTGTCGGTGCAGCCGGGCCACCGTCGGCTGGAGCAGCGCCGTGACCAGGAGTGCGACGACGAACGCGAGCACGACCAACCGCACCGCTCCGATGACCCGCATCAGCACCCAGAGGGTGGCGGCGAGCACCAGGAACCGCCAGCCGGCCTCCGCGGCCACCCGCACCGGCCACGGCACCGATGCCGCCGGCCCCCGCGCCGGGGGGACGGCGCCGCGTCGCCATTCGGGGGGAAGCGACTTCTCCCACGCCCGCTCCTCCTCCGCGTCCCGTTGGGCCTGGAGCCGCGCCCGACGCTCGCGGAGCGCCGCGGCACGCTCCTTCACACGCCCGGACCAGCCGTGCGGGCGGGGCTGTCGAGGTCGGTCCACCGAGGAGACCCTCCGAGTCGCTTCTACGTCTGACGAGGACTCCCCCCAGGCTGGCCCGTACCTCGCCCGACGGCACCCCGGGTGCCCCGCACGGGAACCGGTCCAGCGGCCTCGGGGCCCGGGACGAAGCCCGGAACTCCCCTCCGGGCCCCGGAAACCGACGCCGGGAAACCATCGCCGGGAACCCTTACCACCGCGGGATGCGGGTAGGCGCCGTTCGTGGGCGATTGGGACATCCCCCGCCCGTGGGCGCCGGTGGATTCGCCGTAGCCTGGCCCATCCAGAGTGAGGTAGCCATGATCCTTGTCGGAGTCATCCTGCTCATCATCGGACTCGTCGCCGGTATCTCCATTCTGTGGACCATCGGGATGATCCTGGTCATCATCGGCGTGGTCCTGTGGGTCCTCGGAGCCGTGGGACACGCGGTGGGAGGCCGACGACACTACTGGTAGCCACGACGTGGGACCGGTGACGTGCGGCTTGGTCACGCGATCAACTCCGTCCCGGCGGGGGCGAGGTGAGCGCGGGCTTCCCCCTTCCGGGCCGACCCGGATGGTCTTCGCCCATCCGGGTCGGCCCGCCTGATCGAGACGAGGTGGGTCACACCATCGGCCGCGGGCGACAAGCAACGGTCTGGCGCGGACTCGGCGCCTCGTGGACACGGCGGCGCCGGGTCCCGTCGCGCGTGAACCGGCGCGGCGCGTACGGCGTCGCGGTGGGGGAGCCTCCGCCCCACGCCCGTGGACCAACGCGCCGTCCGGAGAATGTCCGGCGGGGGACCGACATGTCGAGCCTCGGACCACGAGCCCGGCGGCTACCGTCGGCGACACGGAGGGTCGCATGCCGACGCGCCGAGTGACCCGCCCGGTTCCGGCGCGCCGAGTGACCCACCCGGACCGCGAGCCGGAGCAGAAGGACCGAGGGGCGAGGGGCGAGATGAAGTGGTCACTGTCGCTGCTGGGCGCGGCGCTGGTGGTGTTCATGCTGCGGGACGTGTTCCACACCCTGTGGCATCCGACGCGTCATGGCGGCCTGAGCAGGCTGGCGATGACGACGCTCTGGCGGCTCTCCGGCCGGATGAGCGGCCGTCGCAGAGCCGCCGGGCTGGCAGGACCGTTGGGCATGGTGGTCGTCGTCTCGATCTGGGCGCTGACCGTCGCCGTCGGTTGGGCCCTGGTCTACTGGCCCCACATGCCCGAGGCCTTCACGTACTCCGCCGGCCTCGAACCGTCCGCGCACGCGGGCCCCGTGGACGCCCTGTACGTCTCGCTCGTGACGCTGGCGACACTCGGTCTGGGCGACATCGCACCGACAGCGGGCTGGCTGCGCCTCTTCGCTCCGCTGGAGGCGCTGGTCGGATTCGCGCTCCTGTCAGCGACCGTGACCTGGATCCTGGGCATCTACCCCGCGCTCGCACGGCGCCGGACCCTGGCGCTGCGCCTCTCTCACCTGCGCCGCACGCACGCCACGACGGAGGCTCTCGACTCCGACGCCGGTGCGGCCATCCTCGACAGCGTCGCGTCCGAGCTGTGCGTCGTGTCCATCGACTTCATGCAGTACCCGGAGTCGTACTACTTCTACGACGGTGACGACCGCGCGTCGCTCGCCGAGCAGATCGGCTACGCGGCACAGCTCGCCGAGCACGCGGCGAAGGCCCGGCACCGTGACGTCGGCCTCGCCTCCGAGGTTCTGCGGGCGGCGATGGACGATCTCGCCGCCATCCTCGACGAGCGGTTCCTCCGTACCGAAGGGAGCACGGGAGCCGTCCTCGACGCCTACGCCGCCGAGCACCGCGTCAGGGCGGACGGGGTGAAGAAGTCCCACGGGTGAACAGCCCCGTGGTTGCGCCGAGGCCGCGTCGGCACCCTTGTCACGGCAGGGTCGGAGAGGCGGTCAACCCGCTGACGAGTCGGGCGAATTCGGTGCGCTCCCGGTCGGTGAGGGCGGCATAGAGCGGTGCCTGCAGCGCGGTGGTGAGTCGCTCGGCCCGACGCCACCGGGGGAGAAGGTCCGCGGCTGCGGGCTGCGGTCGCTCCCACCCGTAGTGCGTCGTCCGCTCGACGCCGAGGTTGATGACCATGGCCTCCTGAGCGGAGAGCCCGCAGAGGCGTACCGCGACCAGGTGACAGGCGCCGCGGTGCTCCCGTAGCACGTGGACGCGTTGCATGGCCGCGCCGACCGGGTCCTCGTCGGGGCAGGGCTGTGCGCGCCAGCCGGCGAACAAGGGCAAGGCGTCCGCGTCGGCGGCGTCGATCAGCCGCTGGGCGAGCCGGTTGAAGTGCTCCACGTCGATGTCGCCGGGGATGTGAGCGCGTCCCCAGTGCCGGACGGCCCGGGTGTAGCAGGCGGCGGCGTCCCCTGCCGGCATCACGGCGCGTCCCGCCCGCCAGCCCGCGGAGATCAGGCCGGGGCCGAGGAAGCCCTGTACCGCCTGGACCACGGAGACCGGCACCTCGCCCAGGACCCCGAACCGGCCACGGCAGTAGAAGCCGCGCCCTGGAAGGAAGCCGGCGCGCAGCCCCATGGCGCTGGTCGCTTCGTCGGACATGAACTCGTCACCGAAGTCATGGATGGGCCGGGCCACCGCGTCGATGCAGTCGAAGATCTCCATGCGCCCACGGTCGCGCACCATGACTCGACAGGACAAGATGATGTTTCCTCCTGCGACCCGTTAGGTAATCTACCGAGTCATGTTGGACATCCGCCGTCTGCACATGCTGAAGACCGTCGTCGCACGCGGCTCCATCGCCGCGGCCGCCCAGTCACTGGCCCTGTCCGCCGGGGCCGTGTCCCAGCAGCTGTCCGCGTTGCGGCGTGACGTCGGAGTCGATCTGCTGCGCCCCGACGGACGCACCGTGGCGTTGACCGAGGCGGGGAGGGTGCTCGTCGAACACGCCGACCGGATCTTCGACGCCGTGCAGGAGGCCGAGAACGCCGTCGCGGCGGTCAGAGGCACGGTCGGCACCACCGCCTCCCTCGCCGCGCTGCCGTCGACCGTCGCCCGCATCGTGGCCCCGGCCCTGACCGCACTGGCCTCGCGACATCCACGGCTCACCGTCGCCTGTCTCGTCACCGACCAGGCGCAACTACGGGAACTTCCCCTCGGCACCGTCGACGTGGTGCTCGGCCAGCGGTACCACCACCTGCCCGATGTCACGCCCCGCGGTGTCGACGTCCACCCACTGCTCGACGATCCCCTGCTGGTCGTCACTGCCGCGGACCGCGCCGACGAGCGCCCCGTCTCCCTGCGGGATCTCGCCACCCACAGCCTCGCCGTGCCCCCACCGACCACGGACTGTGGCCAAGCCATCCTGCGCGCCTGCCACGACGCCGGTTTCACACCGTCGACGCCCTACGTCACCACCGACATCGCGGCCCAGCTCACCCTCGTCCGGGCCGGCCTCGCCACCGCGCTCGTCCCCCGGACGGCCATCGACCCGACCGTCCCCGGAATCCACACCTCGCCCATCGAGGGCACCCCGATCCACCGTGTGCTGTTCGCCGCGACGCGACACACCGACACCGCCGATCCCACGACCACCGCGGTCGTCGCCGCACTGCGCACGGCCGCTCACCGCCACGCGTCGAGCCACCCGACGGCCGCCACCGTCAGGCCGTGACGGTGACCGCGGCGACGGCGTCGACCACGGCGCTGAACCGGCCGTTCCGGCGGTACACGGCGCGCTGGTGGGCGGCGCCACCACCGGTCGCCCGCACCCGCTCCCAGCAGTCCTTGACCCAGGCGGTGTCGCCGGCCGCGTCGAGCCCGGGCCCCGCCCGGGCGACAAGGCGTTCGACGAGCTCGGTGGCCGGACGCTCGGTGCCGTCCTCCGGGTCCAGCCCCATGCCCGCGAGACCGTGGGCCGCGGCCAGGCCGTGAGCGCGCAGGAGGCGCGGCAGGGGTACGGCCGGCGGCGGGGCCTCGGCCTCCACGTCGGGCAGCAGGGTCCCGGCGAGCCCCCGGACGAGCGCGGCGAGCAGGACGACAGTGTCGAGGTCGGCGTTGACGTCGGCGACCCGGATCTCCAGCGTCGGTACGTGCTCGGAGGGCCGGGCGTACCAGTAGATCATCCGCCGGTCGAGCAGGGTGCCGTCGTCGACCAGGGCCGTGACGTGAGCGAGGTACTGCGCCTCGTCCAGGAGGGGTGCGGGTCCGACGGTCGGCCAGCGCGCGTGCTCGATCGACCGCCAGCTGTGGAAGCCCGTGTCCCGGCGCTCCGCGTACGGGGAGTTGGCCGCGAGGGCCTGCAGGACGGGCAGCCAGGGCCGCATGTGGTGGGCGAGGGCGAGCGCGGTCTCACGGTCGAAGGTCCCGACGTGGACGTGGCAGCCGCTGTCCAGGCCGCTGTACGGGTACACCAGCGAGGCGAAATGGCTGGCCATCCGCCTGTACCGCTCGGTATCGGTGATGGTCAGCGGCTTTTCGGGGGGCAGGACGGGGGTGCCCGATGCGACCGGGCGGCAATGCCCGGCGTGGGACGCCCGCGCCACGACGGCACGCAGCCACGCGAGCTCGTCCCGCAGGGCCCGGCAGGAAGTGGTCGGTTGGGTACTGATCTCGATCTGGGCGTTGTAGAACTCCGCCTGCACCTGTTCGCCCAGCTCACGGGCCGCGGCGCGGATCACCTCAGGAGCCCGGTCAACCGGCGCCCGGCTCGTCCGGTCGACCAGGACGAACTCTTCCTCGACGCCCATCGTCAGTGCCTTCATGGCCTTCTCCCTGGGTCGATCCGCGACTACCCCGGAAACGGCAGGTCATCCACCGCTCCGGGGGCCGTCTTCCCGACGTGCATGGTTCGGCCGGGGGAGACGGGGAACCCGTAGGTTCCGACCGAGGGGAGTGACCGGACATGATCACAGCAGGGCCGTCGATGAGCCTGAAGAGTTGCCCATGCGCCTGTCGTCCATGCGCCCGTCGTCCATGAACCTGAGGAGAGGAGCGGCCCGCGGAGCGGCCGTACGGGCAGGTGCGCGGGCGGGCTTCGTGGCGCGTGGTGTGCTGTACCTCCTCGTCGGAGCCCTGGCCGTACGGATCGGCCTGACGGGCACGAGCGAACAGGCCGACCGGGGAGGTGCCCTCGCGGAGGTCGTGTCGACGCCGTTCGGGGCCGTCCTCCTCTGGGCCCTCGGCGTGGGCCTGGCAGGCATGGCGCTGTGGCGGCTGTCGGAGGCGCTCTTCGGGGCTGCCGGGCCCAAGGGCGACCGGCTCGGCAGACGCGCCCTGTCCGGCGCGCGCTTCGCGTTCTACGCGGTCGGCTCCTTCCTCGTCCTGTCCTTCGCGGCGGGGGACCGGGGCAGTGGGGCGGGCACGACCGACCGGCAGAGCCATGACCTCTCGGGCCGTCTGCTGTCGCTGCCCGGCGGCCCGTGGTGGGTGGGCGCGGTGGCCACGGCCATCCTGGGCGCGGGGCTGTGGATCGCCGGTCGGGCCGTGCTGCGGAAGTACCGCAAGCATCTGACATGGGAGCGGATGTCCGCGCCGCAGCGCCGCTTCATGGACGTGACCGGCGTACCGGGCGGGGTCGCACGCGGGCTCGTGTTCGCCGCCGTCGGCTTCTTCGGCCTGAAGGCGTCGACCGAGTCCGATCCGGGCGAGGCCAAGGGCATCGACGACGCGATCCGCTCGTTCGCGCAGACCCCGGCGGGACCGTGGCTTCTGGTCGCCGTGGCCGTCGGTCTCGTGCTCTTCGGGGTGTTCTCCTTCGGCGAGTCCAAGTGGCGCGATGTCTGATCGGGCGGCCCCCGTACGCGACGCCTGACCGAGCCCTCACACGGTGTCCGACGACCGTCGCCGCAGAGCGACGGGCCGCGCCGCGGTTGCCCGCCGACGCCCGGGGTAGCCGCTGACCGAACCACCGGATCACCGGATCACCGAATCACAGACCACCGGACCACCGACCACGCGGAACCGCAGGAGGCGCAGTGACGGACCTGGACCCCTTCACCGACGGTCTCGACGGCCCGATGTACGTGGTCACGGCCGCGGCCGACGGCGAGCCGGCGGGCTGCCTCGTGGGATTCGCCTCGCAGTGCTCCATCGACCCGCCCCGGTTCGCCGTGTGGCTGTCGGTCGCCAACCGCACCTACCGCGTCGCGCGCGAGGCCGAGTACCTCACCGTGCACCTGCTCCACCGGGACGAGCGGGCGCTCGCGGAACTCTTCGGCGAGGAAACGGGCGACCGGGTCGACAAGTTCGCGAAGGTCGGCTGGCGGCCGGGAGAAGCGGGCAGCCCCGTCCTGGAGCAGCTGTCCACCTGGTTCACCGGCCGGATCGAGGGGCGCGTCGACGGCGGCGACCACATGGGCTTCGTCCTGGCGCCCGTGGCCGTGTCCCCACCGGTCGAGGGCCCACCCTCCGCGCTGCTCCGGTACCGGGAGCTGCGGGACCTCGAACCGGGCCACCCGGCCTGAGAAGACCATGACCCGGTGAGCCGACGCGGGAAGCGGCGTGGGTGGGGAGACCGCGACCGGCGTAGGCTCGGAGCAGACCTCGAAAAGGATGGTCCGTATGTGCCGCTGGCTTGCGTATTCGGGCTCGCCCCTGCTGCTCGACGCCGTGCTGTACCGCCCCGAGCACTCACTGATCAACCAGAGCCTCCACGCACGGATGGGCGTCGAGTCGACCAACGGCGACGGTTTCGGAGTCGGCTGGTACAGCCCTGACGGCGGCGGAACACCGGCGGTGTTCCGCGATGTCGGACCGGCCTGGAGCGATCGCAACCTGCGTGAGCTCGCCTCGCACGTCCGCTCCTCCCTGTTCTTCGCGCACGTCCGCGCCTCCACCGGCTCCGCGATCCAGCAGACGAACTGCCATCCCTTCCGCCACGGTCGCTGGCTGTGGATGCACAACGGGGCCATCGCGGACTTTCCCCGGCTGCAGCGCGACCTGTGCATGGCCGTCGACCCGGTGCTCTTTCCCGCCATGGAAGGGTCGACGGACTCCGAGGTGATGTTCTACCTCGCCGTCACCTTCGGCCTCGACCAGGACGTCCCCGGCGCGGTCGCCCGCATGGCGGGCTTGATCGAGCGCCTCGGCAAGGAGCACGGCGTGTCGGAACCCCTGCAGATGACGGTGGCCGTGAGTGACGGAGAGCGCGTATGGGCCTTCCGCTACTCCAGTCAGGGAAGAGCCCGGTCGCTCTTCTACAGCAGCAGGGCCGAGACGGTGCGGCGCCTTCACCCTGAGCTGCACTACCTGAAGGAGATATCCGATGACACTCGGATAGTGGTCTCCGAGCCCTTGGGCGACCTGCCCGGTGTATGGAACGAACTGCCCGAGGGCAGCTATGCGGTCATCCCCTCGGGCTCGGCCGCGGACTACCTTCCGTTCGCCCCGACGTTTCGGTGACGCGGGTCCGGTGACGACGGTCCGGTGTGGGGCCCTTCCTGCCGCGGCCGAGCGGCCGTTCACTTGTCCTTGAGGAGGGCGCAGGCGAAATCCTCCTGGACGGTGCGCAGTCGGGCGAGCAGGGCGGGCTTGTTGCGGGGGCTGGTCTGGGTGTTGATGGAGAACGTCAGGGAGCGGGTGCCGTCCGGGGTGGCGGCCATGAGCTGGGTGTAGCCGGCGGTGTTCCCGGTGTGGCCGTAGAGCACGCCGCAGCGGGTGGTGTACTGGAAGATCGCCAGCCCCGCCGCGTTCGTACCGGGCCCCGGAGGCTCGGAGGAGTCGCCGGGGCGGAACGCGAGTTGCGCCTCGCGGGTCCGCTCCGAGAGCAGCGCGGGGCCGGCGTAGGCGCGGATGAAGGCGCCCAGCTCCCTGGGGGTGGAGACGATGCCGCCCGAGGCCCAGGCTCCGGAGGCGCCGAAGGTCTCGCTCACGTCCTCGGGTGCGGCCGGCGGAGCGACCGCGTAGCCGTGCACGAAGGGCCGCGGGAGCCGGTGCCCCAGCCGGAGGCTGGTGCGGCGCAGGCCCAGGGGCCGGTACACGAGCTCGTCGAGGAGGTCCTCGTACGAGCGGCCGGTCGCGGCCTCCGCCATGAGCGCCACCGCGATGTTGTCGGAGTTGGAGTACTCGTACAGAGAGCCGGGACTGAAGAGCAGCGGCTCGTCGGCGACGAAGCCGAGGAGCCGACGCGGGTCGAAGACGTGGCGGGGGTCGGCGGTGAGGATGGCCACGAACTCGGGGTCGGAGGAGTAGTCGGGCAGGCCGCTGGTGTGCGCCAGGAGCTGGCGCAGCGTCACCGCACCCCAGGCCGCGGGCTGTCCGGGAAGCCGGTCGGCGATGGTGTCGTCGAGGGAGAGCCGGCCCTGGTCGACGAGCCGGAGGGCGACGGCGCCGCTGAACGCCTTGGCGGCGCTGGCGATCCGCATGTGGTCGTCGGGGCGCGGCGGCCGGCCGGTGGCGATGTCGCCGACGCCGGCGGTGTACACCTGCGTACGGTCGCCCTTCGTGAGCAGGGCGATCACCCCGGGCGGGCCGTCCTCCTGGGCCACGAGCCGGTCGAGCTGCCGCTGCAGACGCGGGTCCTGCCGCGGCGGGTGGCCGTCGGCGGCCTGCGCGGGCTGGAGCAGCGCCGCACCGAGCACGGCGGCGACGAGGGCGGTGGCGGACAGTACGGTGCGCGGGTCGCGGCCACGGGTGGGGGTGGGCACGTGCGGATCTCCCTGGGTGCGGTGAGCGGCGGGCCGGCGCCTCCGGCCCTGGGCCCGGGCCGGGAGACCCGGTCGGGGTAGCTGCCTGCCTAGCAGAACGGGAGCCGTACGAGCCCGCGGCACGCCCCGGCCAGGGCCGGTCGGCGGACGTACCGCACCGGTACGCGCCGCACCGTGACGTGCGTCCCCCGGCCGGCCGTGGGCGCCGGCTCATGACTGAAAGTCCAAGCGCCGTGGTGATTCGTCCCTATGAGTCATGACGCGGGGGCGAGGAGTCTGAGTGCCGCCACGCACGTCCACGCCGGCGGGCCGCGCCGACCCGCCGGTTCGTGGGCCGTCCGCGAGGCCGCCGGACCGTCAAGGAGCCCGCTCCCTCTCGGCTCCTCCGATCAGGGAGAACCATGCCCACTCCGCACAGCAGACTGGCCGGGGCGCTCGTCGCCGCCGCGCTGGTCGTCACCGGCGGCGGCACGCTGGCCACGCCCTCTGCGTCCGCCACACCCCTTGCGCCCGCGACAATCCCTGCGCTCGCGACAACCCCTGCGTCCGCGACATCCCCTGCGTCCGCCGCCTCCGCGGCACCGAGCGCCGTCGGCTACACCGTCACCGTCGGTGCCAAGGGCTCGTGGACCCACCCCGACGACACCCCCGCCGGGACGTACATCGACAAGGACGGCACCTTCTACTTCCAGCAGGCGCACGCGCTGTACGGCGCGAACGATCCCCGCAAGTGGACCTTCTACACGGGGACGAACTTCGACACCGCCACCCGGTCCGGTGCGATCAGCGACGCGGTGAACCCGTCCAACCCCAACGACCGTAACAGTGACACCACTTGGCGCTGCAACAACAGCCCGACGGGCCTGGAGTCCACCCAGGCGCCCTCCACCGGTTCCTACGCGCACCGCAACTACTGCGACCTCGCCGGTGTCTGGGTCGACCCGGACACCGGTGACTGGTACGGACTCGTGCACAACGAGTTCACCCCGCAGCCCTTCGGCGACGGCATCCACTACGACGGCATCGACTACGCCGTCTCCAAGGACCAGGGACGTACGTGGACCATCAAGGACCACGTCATCACCTCGCACCACAGCACCAGGCGCGGCGACACCGCTGCCTTCCCGCAGCAGACCTACCACTACGGCACCGGTGACCAGCGTCTGTTCGTCGACACGGCGTCCGGCTACTTCTACGCCTTCTACGGCTCCCGGATCGTGAACAAGGGCGGCGGCTGGGCCGCGTTCTACGGGCACGTCGCCCGAGCTCCGATCTCGTCGAAGATGGCTCCCGGATCCTGGCGGAAGTGGTACGACGGCGCCTGGTCCCAGCCCGGCGTCGGGGGCCGGGAGAGCACCATGGTCCCGGTCGGCTCCGGCAGCACGACGGGCTACACGCCGCCGTCGAAGGAGTACGACCCGGCCAACGGCGGCACCGTGAGCCAGCAGGTGGCCGCCGGCCTGACGCCCCCGACGTCCCCGTTGTTCGTCATGGACATCACGTACAACGCCCATCTCGGCCTGTACATCGGCCAGCCGCAGGCGGTCGACCAGAGCGGGAACGCCTCCCAGGAGATCTACGCCACCGACAACCTGGCCACCCAGCGGTGGTTCCGCCTCGGTGACACCGGCAGCTACAAGAACGCGTCCTGGTACCGCTGGTTCCTCGACAGCGGCAACAAGACCGCTTCCGGGATCGTCGGCAAGAACTTCCGCTCGTACTGCTCCTTCGGCTGTTCCGCCGGCACCAGCAGCGAGTACGTCAACCTGACGATCGGCACCACCGCGCCGGCGGCCCCCGTCGACACGACCAAGGCGTACCGCATCTCCAGTGCCGGAGGACGCGTCCTGGCCCAGGTATCCGGCGGCTCGGCCACCACCTCGCTCGCCGCCGCCACCGGTTCCGGTCTCGAATCGTGGATCTTCACCCCGAACGGCGACGGCTCCCACCGCATCGCCAACTCGGCCACCGGGCAGCTCCTCGGGGTGGCCGCCACCTCCACCGCCACACGAGCCTGGGGCACCAAGCCCACCGTCACCGCCGCCCCGACCGGCGGCCCCACCGTCGGACAGCAGTGGTTCGTCCTTCGGAGCACCTCGCCCACCGACGGCACCGCCACTGGCACGTACAAGATCGTCAACCGCTACAGCGGACTCGTCATCGGCCTCTCCGCCGACTCCGGTCGGCTCGCCGAGTCCACGCCCACCCGTACGTGGAGCAACACCACGGGCAACGCGGTCGGCGGCACCCGGACGGCGGGGGAGCAGATCCTGACACTGACCCCGACCGGCCAGGTCCCCGAGACGGTGACGGTCACCCACCCGGGCAACCGGACGACCACCCTGAACAAGGCCGTCTCCCTCCAGTTGGAAGCCGTCGACTCCGCGGGCAAGCCCCTGACCTTCACCGCCACCGGCCTGCCCGCCGGTCTGTCCATCAGCACCGGGGGGCTGATCACCGGCACCCCCACCACGGCGGGCACCTCCACGGTCACCGTCACCGCGTCCTCCGGCAGCGCCACCGGCACGGCCACGTTCACCTGGGCGGTCACGGCCTCCCTCGAAGGGGTCCACACCCTCACCGCCGCGGGCAAGGCACTCGACAACCCCGACCACAGCACCACGGCCGGCACCCGGCTCATCACCTGGGCGCCGACCGGCGGCCTCAACCAGAAGTGGAGCTTCACCCAGCAGACCGACGGCACCTACGAACTCAGGAACAGTGAGTCCGGGCTGTGCGCCGACGTCGAGGGCGGCTCCACCGGCGCGGGGACGAACATCATCCAGTGGACCTGCACCAAGGGAGCCAACCAGCGCTGGAACATCACCCGTCAGGCCGCCGGCACCTACACCGTCGCTTCCGCGGCGAGCGGGCTGCTCCTGACCACCGCCTCCCCCGCCGACGGAGCCCTCGTCACCCAGCAGCCCGACACCGGCGCGTCGCTTCAGCGGTGGACCATCGACTGATCCCCGTCCTCACCTGCTCCGCACCTGCCCCTCACCTGCTCCGCGAACGAAGCTCACCGGCGCCCGTTCACCCGTGCGGAGCACTTGAACGATCGTCCAAGGAGCGACGGCCGGACGATGACCCCATGAGCCAGAACACCGCACCCCGCCCGCCCCGCGCCCCCGCAAGTGCCCCGGGAGCCGCCGGGGGAACCCTGTTCGCCGGTGTCCTCATGGTGGTCATCGGAATCCTGGACGTCCTCCAGGGCATCGTCGCCATCGCCAAGGACGACGTCTACACCCGCGTCGGCGACTACGTCTTCGAGTTCAACCTGACCGGCTGGGGCTGGACCCACGTCGTGCTCGGCATCCTCGTCGGCCTCGCCGGCACCGGAATCCTCATGGGCTCCGAATGGGGGCGGATGGGTGGCATCACGCTGGCCGCCCTGAACACCGTCGCCCAGTTCCTCTTCCTGCCCTATCACCCCTGGTGGGCGCTCTTCTCGATGGCCATCTCGATCCTCGTGATCTGGGCGCTGGCCACCGACGACACGTCCTTCCGGAAGAGCGGCGCGGTGTGATCCCGGTTCAGGTGCTGTGCCGCCACCGGGTCACGTTCCCTTGCGCAGGGTACGAGTGATCGCCAGGCCGGTGGTGGCGGTCAGCTGCTCCTCGCAGGGAATGCCCAGGGCGGCGGCGAGGTCCCGGCCGTGGAGGTCGACGGCGGATTCCACGAGTTCGGCGAACTCGTGGACCGCCACCCGGCCCTGACGCCAGGCGCCGGTCCAGGTGACCGCGGCGATCAGGGCGGCCGGCCACCACCACAGTGCGGGCAGCACGTAGAGCAGCCCCCAGGCCGCGCGGCGGGCCGAGGCCGTGAGCGCGGACCGGGCGGCCTGTACCTCGGCGTGCGCCGTCTCGGGCAGGAGGAGCCAGAGCCGGGGCCAGGCCGAGGTGAGGTCGATCCGGTACGCCCGGTGGACCCGGGCGTCGGCGGCGATCAGCCGGTCGCCCATCCAGGTCGGCCGGGCCGGCCGGGTCAGGGAGATCCGGTTACGGGCTTCGTTGAGGCCGACGGTGTCCAGGGCCCCTGGGTCCGACCGCGTGGTGCCCAGGCCGTCCGTCGCGGCGCCGCCCGGGGTGGCGGGGTCCTGGGAGGGCGCGTCCCGTCCGTCCGCGGCGGCCTGCAGCGCCCTGGCCGTCACCGCCCGGCGGTGGGCCGCGTCGGCGGCCTCCCACCGCGTGGTACGGCGCCGGGTCAGGGCGCGGGCGGCGGGCCGTAGCGGCGGCGGCCAGTCCCCTAGCCACAGCCGCTCGACACCGGCACCGAGCGCAGCGGCCAGCCTGCTGACGCCCGCGGCGGCGACCAGGAGGAGCACGCCGAAGACGACCACCGTGCCGGGCTCGTGGAGGGCCGGATCGTCGGCCAGCGCGTCGATCCGCGCGGTCAGCACGCCGTGGTCGAGGGCGTGCCGGTGACCGAGCACCGAGGCGGCCGAGGCCACGGCGAGGTACAGCAGACCGGGCAGGACGAGCAACGAGACCCAGGTGTCGGCGAGTTTGCCGCCGAGCGTCGCCAGGAAGGTGGTCACGCCTCCCACCTGACCAGGCGCAACGGGACGACATAGAGCTCGCACCTGCCGCCGGCTTCGAGGTCCACCCGGTCGCAGCGGCCCTTCGGGCACACATGGGCCTCCTCCACCGGGTGCCCGCCGCCCAGGTGGGGGAGCACACCACCGTAGGAACGATGGTCGCCGAGCCCCCGGGCCACCCCGCAGCGGCGCAGCAACTCGTCCGCGCGAGAGGTGAGTTCGGGGAGGTCGCCGTCCGCCCGGAGCTCGGTGAGGAGGGCGTCGAGTTGCGCCGACTCCCCCTGCCGATCCGCGAGCGAGCGGATCGCCGTGAGTTGTGCGCACAACCGGCCGAGCCGGTACTTCTCCTCACCCGCCATACAACCGCCCCCTCGGTCGACGCCGCCCACGCTCGGTACCGTAACCCGTATGGCGGTCACGAGGCGGGACGATCTGCTGCGAGCCCTGGCGGCGCGGGTGCTGCTGTTCCGGACGAACATGGACGCAGCTGCGGTTCTCGCCCCTGAAGCCCTGGGGATGGCAAGGGAGTTGATGCGTCATGTGCCCGACCCGTCGGCCGACCTCGAAGCCGTCCTGACCCTCGCCGACCTCCATCGGTGCCGGAGCGTGCTCCTCGGCGACGAGGAGGGCCGGGAGGACGCCGCCATCGCCACAGCCCTCGAACGGTACGCCGGTCAGCGGCAGACGCGACCCGACCCCGGGGCCGCGGCGGAGGGTGCCCGGTTGGCCGCGCTCCACGAGCGGGCCAGGGAGAGCCTCATGGCAGCCGAACGCCTGCGTGACCGTGGGCGGTTGGACCACGCGATCCGGGACTGTGAAGCCGCCGTCAACGGAACTCCCGTGCACATCCGTCCGCTTCGGGCCTCCGCCCTGGCCCTTCAGGGCACGGCCCTGCGCCTCCGGTACGAGCGCGAGGGCAGGTCCGAGGACCTCGACGCCGCCGTCACCGCCCTGCGCGAGGCCGAGGCGGCGGCGGGCACCGGCCATCCCGAGCGGAGCCTCGTCCTGAGTGCCCTGTGTGCCGCGCTGCGGGAGCGGTACGAACGCCGCGGCGCCCTCGACGACGTGATGGACGCGGTACGGATCGGCAGGGCGGCCGTCGAGGAGGGCGGGACGGAAGACCGTGGCGGCCGGTTGCACAACCTCGGCCTCGCCCTGCGGCAGCGCTACGAACGGACCGGTGACGCGAAGGACCTCGTGGCGGCCCTCGCCGCCCACCGGGAGGCCGTCGCCCTGACCCCGCCGGGCCACCGCGACCACGCCCTCCTTCAGCAGGGACTCGCCAACGCCTTGCGCGTCCAGCACGAACGCACCGCCGCCGACGCGGACCTGCGGGCACGCGACGACGCCCTGGAAGCGGCCGTGGAGGCGGCGGAGCGGGAGGCGGCCGTGGAGGCGGCGGAGCGGGAGGCGGCCGTGAGGGCGGCGGAGCGGGAAGCGGGAGCGGAGGCCGCGTCGCGGCACGCGACCGGGACGGAGGACGGCGGCGGGACCCCCGGCAAACCCTCCAGGGCGGGCGCCCTGCTCAACCTCGCCGTCGCCCTGACCGAGCGCTACCGGCTCACGGGAGACGCACGGGACGCGGACCGCGCCGAGCGCCTGCTCCGCACCGCGGCCGACACGCTGCCGTCCGGTCACCCCCTGTACGCCGGCCTCCAGTACCAGCTCGGCCTCGTGCTGGCCGCGCGAGGGCGCCCCGAAGCCCGTACCGCGCTGCGCGACGCGGCCCTCCACCCCGCGGCCGCGCCCCTGACGCGGCTGCGCGCGGCACACGCCTGGGGGTGGGACGCGATGACGGCGCGTCGGCCCGAGGAGGCCGCCACCGCCTACGGCCACGCCCTGGCCCAGCTCCCCGCGCTCGCCTCCCGACACCTCCCCCTCGCCGACGCGGAACGCGCGCTCGCCGAGAGCCGGGGCATCGCCGGGGAGGCGGCGGCCTGTGCGCTCGCCGCCGGAGACCCGGCCCTCGCCCTGCGTCTCCTGGAGTCGGGACGCGGCCTCCTCCTCGGGCAGGGGCTCGGCCACCACGACGACCTGGCGCGGCTGCGCGTCCAGGACCCCCGTACCGCCGACCGGCTCGCCCGGCTGCGTACCCGGCTGGACACCGAAGGCGCGGCCGACTCCCGGGACGGAGTCGCGGCCGCCGAGGAACGCCGTGCGTCGGCCTCGGAATGGGACCGGACCCTGGCCGCCGTCCGGCGCCTCGACGGCTTCGAGGACTTCATGCTCCCGCCGGACACCGACAGGCTCCTCACCGAAGGCGCCGACGGACCCGTCGTCCTCGTCAACGTCAGCCGCTTCCGCTGTGACGCCCTGGCGATCACGGCCGGAGGGCTGCGCGCCATCCCGCTGCCAAGGCTCCAGCTGTCCGAGGTGGCCGACCGGACCACCGTCTTCCTCACCGCCCTCGAACGGCTCCGGGCCGCGGACGGAGACGACGACCTGATGGCCGGACCGGCCGCCGAGGACGAGATCGACGCGCACCTCGGATGGCTGTGGGACACCATCACCGGGCCGGTGCTCGACGCCCTCGGCATCACGGAGACGCCCGCCGGCGATCCGCCGCCGCGGGTGTGGTGGATCCCCACCGGCCCGCTGGCCTTCCTGCCGCTGCACGCCGCAGGACACCACCGCGCGGCCGACGGCCGCACCGTCCTCGACCGGACCGTGCCGTCGTACGCCCCCACCGTCCGCGCGCTCGCCGCGGGACGCCGTCCCGCCCCCGCGTCCCCGCCCTCCTACCTGGTGGTCGCCGTGCCCGAGGCGCCGGGGGCACGGCCGCTGCCCGGAGCGGCCGGGGAAGGCGTCGCCGTCGCCGGAGCACTGCCCGGCGCCCTGCTGCTCAGTGGTGAGGCCGCCACCAGGGATGCCGTCGTCTCCGCCCTCGCCGACCGCACCTGGCTGCACTTCTCCGGCCACGGCACCTCCGAGCCGCTCACGGCCGTGGGCAGCAGACTGCTGGTCCACGACCACCTCGACCACCCGTTGACCGTGGCGGGCCTCTCCCGCCTCGACCTGTCCGGCGCGGAACTGGCGTACCTGTCCGCCTGCGGCACGGCCCGGTCCGGCTTCACGGCCATGGACGAGGGGCTCCACCTCGCGGGCGGGCTGCAACTCGCGGGGTTCCGCCATGTGGTGGGAACACTCTGGGAGATCGACGACACCATGTCCGTACGGATCGCCGAGCAGGTCTACACCGGGCTGGGGGCACCGCGCCCGGTGGCGGACCGGGCGCCGTACGCGGTGCGTGAGGCCGTGCGCGGCGTACGCGACCGGTACCCCCTCACCCCGTCCCTGTGGGCCGCCCACATCCATGTCGGCCCCTGACGTCGAGCCTCGAACTCCTTTGCGCCACAGGTGTGTTGGAGGTGGTGCGGCCGTCTGCACCGGGGCCACAATGACGACACGACGACGGACGGGGACGGGCATGGTCGCGTGGTGGAGGAGACGGGCGGGGCGAGGATCCGGCACGGCCGGCGGACCGTCCGGTGGACCGGCCCGCGGAGCGTCCCGGGCGGCGGCGTTGGACGAGCTGGTCCGGGCGGCGTACGAGGAAGGCGCCCCGATCCCGGAGGAACTCGCCGCGGAGGCAGCGAGCGCGGGCAACGTGCGGGCGATGACCGTCTACGGCATCGGGCTCGGCAACCGGGGAGCCGTCGAGGAGGCCGAGGAGTGGCTCCGGCGCGCCCGGGCCGCAGGCGATCAGATGGCCGCCCTGGCACTCGGAACGCTGTCCATGGACCGAGGGGAGTTCGAAGCGGCGGAACGATACTTCCGGCCGGTGGCCGAGACCGGCCACGTAGGCGCCCGGCAAGCCCTGGCCGAACTGCGGGCCATGCGAGCGGCCGCGGCCCGTAGCGCGCCGGTGCCGCCGCCGAGGGCGCCGGAGTCCGCTCCCGCGGCGGCCCCCGCCCCCGCCGCGGAGTCCGCCGTCGAATGGGCCGAACAACTGCTCCTCCTCCACCCGGACGACGAGCACCACCCGCACGCGCAGCTGGCCATGGCGGTGCTCCGGGCCCACGAGGGCGACGGGACAGGCGCCCGCCGCCACTTCGCCGCCGCCCTCGCCTCCGGCGATCCCGAAGTCCTCTTCTGGATCTCCCGGATGCACGTGGCCGAGGACGGTCTCCACGGCGCGCGGGAGCACATCCGGCGGGCGGCCGACGCCGGACACGCGACGTCCCAGCACACCATGGGCGTGCTCCTGGCCGAGGAGGGCGACACGGCACGGGCGGAGCACTACTACCGGCTCGCCGCCGATGCCGGTCACACCGACTCCTACGCCAACCTCGGCGTCCTGCTCCGCGGCCGGGGTGACCTCGACGGAGCGGAGTCGTACTACCGCAAGGCCATCGAGGCGGGCGACGCCGGAGGCATGAACAACCTCGGCAACCTGTTGCGCCAACGCGGTGACCTGGCAGGCGCCGAACGGTGGTGGCGCGAAGCGGCCGAGGCGGGCGTCACGGACGCGCTCGTCAGCTACGGCGCCGTCCTCGCCGAGCGCGGCGACTGGGACGCCGCCGAGCCCCTCTGGCGTCGAGCCGCCGAAGAGGGACACGCCGCGGCGCGGCTCAACCTCGTCCAGGCGCTGGTGCGTACGGGCCGGACGGAGGAGGCCGAACGCTGGCTGCGTTCCGTCGACCCCGCCGCCTCGCACTCCTCCGCACCCGCCCCCTCCGGCTCCCGCGGTGCCGGTGCGCCGGAAGGACCGGCTGCCGACGGGCAGCCGGGGCCCGACCTCGCGGCGGTGGCCGACTGGCTCAGGGGCCCGGCCCGCGCGGGCGACGAGGATGCCCGCGCCACGCTCGACCTCCTGGACGGCGAACCCGGCACCCGCTGAGACCGGGTGGGAGCCGCCCCGGCCCCGGCCCCGGCCCCGGCATGCCGTGGGTCGGGGCGGTCGGCGGTCGGGGCGGTCGGGCCGGTCAGAGCGGCTACGAGCGCCCCGGTGACGCCGTCCGCAGGCCGTGAGCAGACGTGCGGGAGATCCGGTAGAGCACACACGGGCGAAGCGGTCCTTCGGGCACGCTCGGGTCCTCGAAGTCGTCGGCCGGGTCGCGGGTCATGCCGATCCGGCGCATCACCGCCTGGGAGCGGAGGTTCTCGACGGTCGTCGACGCAAGCACCTCCGGCAGGCCGAGGGTCTCGAAACCGAAGGCCAGGCAGGCCAGGGCCGCCTCGGTGGCGTAACCGTGACCCCATGCCGAACGGGTCAGCCGCCACCCGATGTCCACCCCCGCGAAGGGCATGTCCGGGCCCACCACGTCCAAGCCGACGCGGCCGATGAACCGACCGGTCTCGCGTGCTTCGAGCGCCCACCACCCGAAACCTCGCTCGTGGAAGTCGGCCCGCATGCCGGCCAGAGCGGCGTCGCTCTGCTCCCGCGTCTGCGGTCCCCCCAAATACTTCCGGACTTCGGGGTCGGCGTTCATGGCCGCCCACGGTTCGCGGTCGGAATCCCTCCACAAGCGGAGCACGAGACGTTCGGTACGCAGCTCTGACATGCCGGCCAGCCAACCCGAACAAGGCCGGGGTGTCGAGCGGTTTCACCGGGCCGGCCACCACACCCGTGGACATGATCCAGAGGCGTTGTCAGTGGCCGGGGATAGGTTCGTTCCTGTTCCCGCAACGGCGAGAACATCCCCTTCGACGTGCATGGGAGAGGTACGTTGCCGGTCTGGGAGCTGTCGAGTACGGCGCGGGTGGTACCGCCCGCGCGACCGCGGAAACTCGCCAAGGTGCCGTTCGTCGAACTGGCCGACGGGCGGCTGCAGGGTGTCGTGTCCAGCGGGTCCGACGCAGGACGCGTGTACGTGTCCTCGATCGCGACCGGGACGTACGCGTTCGCCTGCAGCACGAACAACAACCGCCCCTGCGGCGGCGCTCGGGGCAGCTTCTGCAACCACATCCGGGCACTCGTCGCCGAGGCCGTCCTCCAGTACGGGGCCGACCGCGTCGCCCGGTACCTGAAGGCCGACACCGGCGACACGGCGCACACCACGCCCGACGCGCACGAGCTCGTCGCGCTGATGACCGCCACGCGGCCCGAGCAGGGCGACACTTCGGCGGCGGCGCCGGTGTTCAGCCGCTTCCTGCGGCACCTCGCCTATCTGGAACTGGAGCCGACCACCGCGCCGCTGCCGGAGATGCAGTGGTTCCCGCCGACGAGGACGGTCGCCTGATGCGCACGGACCTGTTCACCGACCCCGTCGACGGACTCGACGAGGCACTGTCCGCCGTCGACGCCTTCGACCGCGTCCTCGTCTCCGGACTGCTCCGCCCGCGGCCCGACCAGGCCGCGGGACTGGCGGCACTCGCCACCGCCGTCGGTGGAACGCCGCTGGCCGCGCTGGTCGCCGAGGCCGCCGACAAGGCCGCCGCCGGCGCCGCGGGCGAGGACCACCTCGTGGCGCTCGCCGCCGCCCGCACCGCCCTCATGGGCTCCGTCCACGACGCCCTGACGGAACGCGTCGCGGAGATCACCGGCCGGCCGCGCGCCGAACGGACCACGCCGGACGCGGCGGCGCAGGAGCCCGGCGCCAACGTGCTCGCCGGCGCACGCGCCTGGCTGTGCGACCTCGCCCGCGCGGGCTGGCAGGGCATCGACCACGAGCTGGTCGCCGGTGCCGCGCCCGTCGTCTCCGCGATGTTGCCGGACCTGCGGCTGCGCCGGCAGGCCACCCTGCTGGACGGCTTCGCCGCCGAACTCGCGGCCTCCTGCCCCGGGGCCACCCTGGACCGCGTGCCGGTCCGCCGCTGGGCCGACCTGTGGACGCGCGCGCTGCTCCTGACCCTGCCGGGCGCCGCCCGGACCCCGGCCATGTCCACCGCGACCGGCCGCCTGCTGCCGCTCGGCGTGGACGTACAGGAGCACGCGACCGCCGTACAGGCCCAGGTCCACGCGGTGTTCGAACCCGCCGACGGCACGGAGCCGCGTCTGGTCCGGGCCGCCGTGTCCGCGCCCAAGCCGGACACGGTCGTGGGCGCGGGCCTGTGGCAGCTGCTCCGGCCGCGCATGTCGCTGCTCGCCGCCGCGGGGGAGTGCCGCAGCATGGAGCTCGACGGCATGCCCGTCACGGACGAGGGCGACCTCGTCTGGGACGACCGGCGGGCCCGTACGGGAGAGCCGGTCGACCCGTTCAGCACGGCCCGGGTCGTCCTCGCCACCGCCACCGACCCGGTGACCGCGCCGCTGGACCGCCACCCGGCACGGATCGCCGTCCCCGTCTTCCTGGAGGGGTACGCGGTGGAGGGCGACGACGACGGAGAGGGCGACAGCACGGGTGAGGGCGCGGGCGAGGGCGACGGCGCCGGTGAGGGCGCGGGTGAGGGCGTCGGCCGGCTGACGTTCGCACTCTCCGGGCACCGGCTGGCCGTCGACACCGACCGCATCCCGACCGCCGGCCCGCTCACCCCGGACGTGGTCGCCGCGTCCGGCGCGTGCCTGGGGCTGCTCCGGTGGGACGCGGGGGAGTTCCTCATCCAGCCGCTGGCCGTCGAGACGACCGTCCGGAAGAAGACCCTCGTCTTCCGCGCGGGCGGCTGGGCGGGAGGCACCACCGACAAGGCGGGTGCCAGGGCGGAGAAGGCGGCCACGGACTCCGTCGCCGTGCTGCGCGAACGAGCCGGAAAGCTGCTGCGCGCATGACCGACGCCGATTACGACAACCGCCGCCAGGTCCTCTACTGGCGCCTGCTCGCCCGGCTCTTCGACCCCGAGGAGCAGGCCGCCCTGGAAGCGGCGAGCCTCGCCGTCGTCGAGGACATCGGCCTGCCGTCCGCGCTGCTCGACCCGGGCGCGTCCGTGGACTCCGTCGTGCAGCGCCATCCCGAACTGGCCGAAGAGTTCGACGGGTTGATGACCCCGGAGCCCGAGCCGGACGGCGCCCGCGACCGGGCGGCCGAGGTGCGGCGCGCGGCGCTCGCGTCGAAGCTGCTGCTCAACGTCTTCTCCACCGGATCGGGGACGGTCTCCGCCGGACAGCTGGCCCGCTGGCAGTCGGACGCCGGCTGGCTGGAGCGGTCGCTCGGCTGCCCGCCCGGCGGGCTGCGCGGCGACCGTGGCGCCGGGGCCGTCGACGGCGGCGGCGCGGGTCTCGAACTCGGCGCCGTCGAGGCCGAGCTCGTCCGCCGGATGCACCTGCGTGAAGTACTGGCCGATCCCGCGCTCGCCGCCCGGCTCACCCCCAGCATGTCCCTGATCGAGCAGCTCCTGCGCGACAAGGGAAACCTGTCCGGCATCGCCCTCGCCAACGCCAAGTCCCTCATCCGGCGTTACGTCGACGAGGTCGCCCAGGTGCTCCGCACCCAGGTGGAGAAGGCCACCGTCGGCGAGCTCGACCGCTCCGTCCCGCCCAAGCGGGTCTTCCGCAACCTCGACCTCGACCGCACCATCTGGAAGAACCTCACCAACTGGAGCCCGGAGGAGGAGCGGCTCTACGTCGACCGCCTCTACTACCGGCACACCGTCCGCCGGACCACACCGCAACGGCTCATCGTCGTCGTGGACCAGTCCGGCTCCATGGTCGACTCGATGGTCAACTGCACCATCCTCGCCTCGATCTTCGCCGGGCTGCCGAAGGTGGACGTCCACCTCATCGCGTACGACACCCGCGCGATCGACCTGACTCCCTGGGTGCACGACCCGTTCGACGTGCTCCTGCGCACCAACCTCGGCGGCGGCAACGACGGACCCGTCGCGATGGCCATGGCCAGACCGAAGATCGCTGAGCCGAAGAACACCGTCATGGTGTGGATCTCCGACTTCTACGAGTTCGACCGCTCACAGCCACTGTTCGAGGGCATCGAGGCGGTCCACCGGTCCGGGGTGCGGTTCATCCCCGTCGGCTCGGTGACCAGCTCCGGACGTCAGGAGGTCAACCCCTGGTTCCGGGAGCGGTTCAAGGCGCTCGGAACCCCGGTGGTCTCCGGCCACATCAACAAGCTCGTGCACGAACTCAAGACCTTCCTCACCTGAGCCTGCCCAGAAAGGCCCCTCGCATGTCCGACCTGCTCCGCGCCCCCGCCGAGATCAAGTACGCCGAGGAACTCGACTGGCTCGAGTCGATCGACGACAACCCCAAGCCGTTCTCGTGGCGTCTCTCCCCGAAGATGGTCCGCCTCTTCATCCTCGGCTCCGAGCGCGCCGACGGCCTGGACCGGGAGGTGACGCAGAAGTGGTTCGGCGACCGCAGCTTCGTCGAGCGGTCCATCGTCACCCTCGCCTCCGACCGCGGCCTGCTCCTGATCGGAGACCCCGGCACCGGAAAGAGCTGGCTCGCCGAACTCCTCTCCGCCGCGATCAGCCGCAACTCCACCCAGGTCGTGCAGGGCACCGCGGGCACGACCGAGGACCACATCAAGTACTCCTGGAACGTCTCGATGGTCATCGCCAAGGGCCAGTCCCGCGAGTCGATGATCCCCTCACCGATCATGACCGCGATGGAGACCGGCACCATCGGCCGCTTCGAGGAGCTCACCCGCTCCACCAGCGACGTCCAGGACGCGCTCATCTCGATCCTCTCCGAGAAGTACATCTCGGTCCCCGAACTCGACAGCGCCGGCGGCGAGAACATCGTCTTCGCCCAGCCGGGCTTCTCCGTCATCGCCACCGCCAACAGCCGTGACCGCGGAGTCAATGACCTGTCGTCCGCGCTCAAGCGCCGGTTCAACTTCGTCCGCATCCCGGTCGTGACGAACAAGAAGAGCGAGGCGGAGATCGTCCGTTTCCGCACCGAGGAACTGCTGCGCCGGCACTCGATCGAGCTGGACGTGCCGCCCACCCTCCTCGACGTCCTCCTCCAGAGCTTCGCCGACCTCCGTGCCTCCGCCGCCGCGGCCGGGAGCGACGACGAGAAGCTGGAGTCCGCCCTGTCCACCGCCGAGCAGATCGGCGTCCTGGAGGACGCGGTCCTGCACAGCGACTTCTTCGGCGAGCGCACGCTGACGGCCCGCGCCCTCGCCGCCTCCCTGGTCGGTACGCTCGCCCGCCGCGAGCCGGAGGACCTGGCCATCCTCAACAAGTACCTGCACGGTGTCGTCGAGCCGCGCGGCAAGGAGCAGGGCGGCTCCTGGCCCGAGTTCCTGGAGGGCGGCCGCGAAGCGATCGCCAAGCTGGCATGAGCGCCATTTCCGAGCGGCCCGTGAGCCCGTCGTTCGCCGCTCTGCGCGGGCAACTCCACGAAGCGGCGAACGAGTTCGCCGGTGGCCAGGACGCCCTGGAAGGCATCCTGCTCGGCATGGTCGACGATGTCGACCGGGCGGTCGCCGAACCGCTGGAGATCTTCCCCGTCTGCCACCACTCGCCCGCCTCCGCCCTCGCCATGGCCCGCCGGCTCCGCGAGAAGCAGCCCAAGGTCGTCTACCTGGAGCTGTGCGAGGACATGGCGCCGCTCCTGACCGAACTGCGCAACTGCCGGCTGCCGGTCGCCGTGCAGGCCTTCGCGAGCGACATCGACGGCTTCCCGCCCGACTGGGCCCCGCTGTCCGTCGTCGCCCCGATCACCGAGGCCTCGGCCGAGTACCAGGCCATCGCGTACGCCCTCGACACCCCCGGCGTGGAACTCGTCCTCGTCGACCGCTCCTCCGACCACGTCTTCCAGTGGGACACCCGGCAGCCTGCGGACGATGAGACTCACGCCGCCGGGACCGAGCCCGAGGCCGCTCTCCACGGCGAGGCCGTCGGCGTCGAGATCGGCGACCTGCGTCCGCGCTTCGCCGAACTGGAGGAGCACCTGCTGCGGCACGGCAAGGTGCGGCACTGGTCGGAATGGTGGCACCAGTACGTCGAGGTCCCGCTCGGCGACAGCGACCACGACACCTACCGCCAGGTCATGTTCCTCATCGGCAGCCTGTTCCGGCGGCTCGCCCCGGGCCGGGGCGAGCGGGTACGGGTCGACGAGGACCGCGAGCGCTACATGTGGACCCGGATGCGCGAGCACCTCGCCGCGACCGGCACCGACCCCGCGGACTGCCTCTACGTGTGCGGAGCCTTCCACGCGGCCAGCCGCGTCGACGAGTTCGGCGTCCACGGCACCGGCGACTTCGCCATCTCCCCACGGACCGCCACGACCTGGCAGTACGGGCTGATTCCCTCCAGCCACGCGGCGATCGAGGCACAGTTCGGCCTCGCATCCGGCTCGGTGTCGATCGCCGCGACGGAATGGGCGAAGAACCTCAAGCGCACCCGGGTGAAGCCGTACCGTCTGGAAGGCCAGTCCGGTACGAGGAAGCCGAGCGCGAGGAAGACGGCGGCGAAGGCCCCTGCGGCCACGCCCACGCCCATGCCCGCCGCACCCGCGCCCGTATCCGAACCGACCGAGGACCGGCTCACCGGGTTCCTCCAGCAGCCCCCCGCTCTCCACACCCTCGACGAGGCCGAACTGCTCGGCTGGTCCGTGGACATCGTGCGTGCCGCCCGACGCAACGGCTATCTCGCCTCCACCGCCGACGCCATCGCCGTGTTCGAGACGTCGATCCTGCTCGCCGCCCTGCGGGACCGGGCCAAGCCGACGCCGTACGACTTCCAGGACGCGGCGGTCACCTGCATCGAGAAGGACACCGTCCCCGGCCGGCGGGACGTGCGGCGGCTCGTCGAGATCATGATGGGCGGCGACCGGATCGGACAGGTCGGCTACGACGCGCTGCCGCCCCTCGCCCGTGACGTGCACGACCGGCTGGCGCCCCTGGAACTGAACCTCCAGCAGCGGGGGGTACGGCGAGCTCTGCTGGACATGGCGTCCCGGCCGGAGCTGCGTGCCTGCTCGGACGTCCTGTGGATGCTGCGCCGTCTGCTGCCGCCCGGCGCGGCCCGCACGGTGATGGGGGAGCGACGGCTCGGCGAGCGGTCGATCCAGGAGTCCTGGGACCTGTCGCTCGGCACCCACCAACGCGCGCTCATCGAGCTCGGCTACGAGGGCGTGAGCCTGGAGCAGGTGCTGGAGCAGCGGCTGCGCCGCACCGCCTACGGGCCGCAGGCCACCACGGCCGAGGTCCTCGCGGCCGTCGAGGACGCGACGCTCCATCTCGGCGGCCGGCGCCTCGCCGACGAGCTCGGCACCCGGGCCCTGGAAGTCCTCGCCGGCGAACGCACGGTGGACGGCGCGCCGGAAGTGTTGCGCCGGGTGCGTGGTCTCCTCGCGTACTACCGCACCAGCGAGCCGGTCCTCCCGCCGTGGATCGAGTCCTTCGTCAGAGCCGGGTACGCGCACTACTGCACCCTGCTGCCGACGGCCTTCCGGGACGAGGACGCGACCGTGGGGCAGGTGTCGGCGATGCTGGGCTTCCTGTTCAGCATGGAGAGCCTGGCGCTGTCGCTCGGCTGCGACCGGACACAACTGGAGCTCGCGGTCGCGCAGTCGCACCCGGGGGACCCTGCCAAGACGGCCCTGCTGTGGGCCGCGCAGGTCCAGCTCGGCACCCTGACCCGGGGCGAGCTGCGCGGCCGCTGCGACGAACTCCTCGGCAACCCCCTGGTGGTGCCCTCGTACCCCCGCTACCTCAGTGGTTTCGTGCACGCGCTGGAGCCGGTGCCGGGACTCGCGGACGTCGTCGTGGAGGCCGTGTCGAACGCCTTCGGACGGCTCCCCGACCCCGTCCTGCTGCCATGGCTGCCCACCCTCATCACCACGCTGCGGTCGAACGCCGCCGACCTCGCCCCGCTCCTCATCCGCGAGGCGGGCCGGATCTTCCCGGCACGGCTCGCGGCCCTGGACACCTGGGTCCCGCCGTGGCACGCACAGCCGGTGGCCCAGGTGTCCCCGGCCGCCTCCGTGCCACGCGGCGCGACGCTGCTTCCCCTGCACCCGGAGACCTGCGACGCGCTCGCGGACCTCCTGGGCCGCACGGACGGGTGGGCCCCGGCGGACGGGCCGGCGACGGGCCCGACGGCCCCGACGGGTACGGCCCTCCTGTTCACCCACCGCGCCACCTGCGACGCCGTCGCTGACCTCCTGGGCTGCGGCGATCCCTGGACGCCGGTGGGTCCGGCGCTCCCCGCGTCGTCCCTGACGACGAGACACCCGGAGACGGCCCACGCGGTCGCGGTGCTCCTCGCGACCCCGTGACAGCGCACCGGCCGCCGGGGGGCATCGGGCCCCGGCGGCCGGTGCGGGTGAGGGTGCGGGAGAGCGGTCGTGCGGAGGATCAGTCGTCGAGGGCGTCCACGACGAGGCCGAGGTCGACGAACTTGAAGTTGGTCGCGGGGCGGTCACCGTCGCCGGGAGCGTCGTGGCCGTCCTGCACCACGAGGAGACCGTTCGGGTACTTCGAGCCGAGGGGGGCGTTCAGGGCGGCGGCGCCGTCGCACTCCTCGGAGCCGTCGAGGGCGCCGCTCGCGGGCGCGACCCGGAAGCCGCCCTCGTACTCGTTGTGGTCGGCGAGCTCCCGGTCGTAGGCGGCGAAGGTGTTGTCGCCCTGGCTGGAGGCGAGGAGGTATCCGTCGCCGTCGGACTCGGTGACCAGTGTCAGACCCTCGACGTCCGAAGAGATCCGGGTCCCGCCGTAGCCGGGGTCGGCGCCCGGCGTGCACTCCTCGGTCTCCTCGTCGTACACGCCGGGGACGCCGTACTCGCGGACCGTGTCGACCAGCTTCGGCGTGCCCGTGAGGTCGGCGCGAAGACGCCAGACGCCGACGTCCTCCTGGCCGGCGTACAGGGTGCCGTTGGCCGGGTCGACGACCATGCCCTCGACCTGCGGCAGCTCGCCGGGCTCGCCGCACGGGGCCCACGACGTGCCGTTCGGCAGCCGGAAGGTGGCCGGCAGGTCCAGGGTGCGGATCGTGCGGTACGTGACCTTGCCGTCGGCGCCCGGGAGGAGTTCGAGCAGGGCGATGCTGGTCCGCTCGCGGCGGCTGACGAGCGCGAAGGACTTCCCGGACGCCGGGTCCGTCCAGGTCGCCAGACCGTACGCGGTCCGCTGGTCGTTGATCTCGGCCTGGTCCCGCGAGAAGACGGCCGGGGCGGCGGGATCGGTGACATCGGTCAGCGGGCCGCCGGCGCGGTCGCGGTCGATGCGGTAGAACCGCAGCCGGTCGTGGCCGCGGTCGCTGGTGACGGCGAGGTCGGTGCGCCCCGAGGAGAGCCGCAGGCCGTGGACGAGGTCCACGTTGTTGAACCGGCCGGGGGCGTCGTCCGGCCCGTCCGCCGGAGGCGCGGCTATCGACTGCACCGGGCGCGCGTCGAGGTCGTAGACGCGCAGCCCACCCTCCTTGGCGGTCGCGATGACGAGGCTGCGGCCGGGGGCGGCGGTGTTGCGCCAGATGGCGGGGTCGTCCGCGTCGGCGTTGCCGCCCGCGTCGTCGTCGTGCAGCACCGGGGTCTCGGCGCGGGGGGTCACGGCCGGCAGCGCGCGGGCGGGACCACGGTGGCGCACCTGGGCCAGTTCCTGGGCTTGGGCCTGGGCCTGTTCCTGGGCATCGGCGTCGGCCTGGGCCGGCGCGACGAGAGCGGCCGCGGCGAGCGCCGTGGTGACCACGAGCACGAGCGACCGGGCGGTACGGGGGCGAGTCACGCAAGTCTCCTCAGGAGGGGGGCTTGTACGTCCTGCGTGAGCGTGCTGCCCTTCCGTGTCGGCCCGGCGGCCTCCGCCCGGCCGGAGGTCCGAAGTCCAGGTGTACGCGCGATGAACCGCGGCGCGGGCCGCGACCGTGTGTCGCGGCCCGCGTCTGTCTGCTGCGGCAGGCGGCAGGCGGCAGGCGGCAGGAGGTCAGGCGGGGTTCTTCACGTCCGCCAGGTAGCTCGCGCCGATGAGGCAGTCGCGCATCTCGTAGTGCGGCGCGACGGTTCCGGTCCAGCGGAGGAAGCCGGTCGCACCGGTCGCCGTCGACATGTCGATGAACCGGCAGCCGTCGTACAGGACCTTGCCGTACGTGGTCGGGACGGCCCCGGTCGTCACCTGGTGGGAGCCCATGAGGCCGCAGTCCACGTACCGCACCATCGGTCCGCGGGCGCCGTTGGCGTTGAAGTCGTAGACGTGCGTGACGGCGTTCGGAGCCCAGGACTTGAAGCTCAGCGCGGTGTCGTCGCACGACTCGAACGTGATGTTCCCCTTGTACCACCGGGAGTCGATGACCTTGTGGCCGACGCCGCGCAGCTCGAAGCGGATGCCCTGCGCGTACAGCCGCATGACGGAGTCGGCCCGGGTGGTGGCGTCGGGGGTGAGCTGGAAGAACGTGCCGGTGGACGCGGCGTCGGTGAGGATGTAGGAGCCGCCGACGAAGTTCATGGAACCGCCGCGGTTGTTCTTCACGAACACCCCGGACTGGTACTCCACCTTGCAGTCGCGGAACCAGTAGTTGAGGAACTGGTCCTGCTGGGTCGCGGCCGTCGTCATCCCCATGACGAGGAACGCGTCGGAGTAGGAGCCACCGACCTGGCAGTGGTCCCAGCCCATCTCGCTGTTCAGGTTGGACGTGGTGGCCGGGCCGTCCAGGCCGATGCCCCGCTTCCAGCTGCCGCGCCACTCCACGTCGCTGTACCAGGTGTCCTGGACGCCGTAATCGGCGGACGAGTACGCGTAGTTGAAGCTCGACGTGGCGTTTGTGCTGGTGAACGTGAGGCCCGAGATGCGGATGTTCTTGTAGCGCTGGTAGTTCGTCCAGAGCGTGGTGTCGTCGGCCGTAGGGGAGTACACGATCCGCGACAGCCGCTTGCCGTAGCCGGTGATCGACACCCCGTCGACGATGCCGCCGTTGCCCTCGCCGTTGACGTTCGGCAGGAGCGAGTCCGGCTGGGTCAGAAGATAGGTGCCGGGCGGGACGACCAGGACCTTCTTCGGGATGGCCCCGGAGATCGGACCGGGCTGGAACGAGGCGAGGACCTCGGCGGCGGCCGCACGGAACGCGGCGTCGCTCGGGGTGACGCCGGTCGGGTCGGCGCCCTTGCTGATGACGTCGACGCTGTACGGGTCACCCCCGGAACCGGCCGCGTGGGCCGTACCGCCCCCCACCGTCAGAGCGCCCGCCGCGGCCCCGACTCCCGCTGTCGCCACGCCGCGTATGACGGAACGACGGTCCATGCCTCTGGCCATTTCTGCCCCCACGTAAATGATCACAAGAAAGGCTTGAATATGATCATGGAGGGGGCATCAACGGCAAGATCCAGCCATGGGTTGTCTCGTTCAGTCGCCAGGAAGTGGCGGTGACCCGGACGGCGTCCGCCGCATGTTGACCTCGTCGTCCTCGTGGAGCAGAGCCAGTGCCTGCGCCCGGCGTACGCCCGCCGCGACGAGGGCCGGCTCGTCGGGCGGTGTCCGGTCGGCCTGTTGGACCCGCACGCGTGGCTCGTCGGTCTCCGGGCCGCCGCCGGTGGGTGCGACGAGGACGACGTCCTGCCGGTACACCTCGGCCAGTTCACCGGCGATCCGGTGGGCGAGGGCGTCGTCCCCGCACACGACCATGTGCCCGGCCATGTGCCCGGCCGTGTGCCCGTCCTGGGGGGCGCCCCGGCGGGAGGCGGACTCCCGCCGGTCTGACGGCGAGGGACCTGACGCGGTACGGCAGTCATGGTCGCCTCCCGTCCGGATGTCGACCTCACCCTTCCAGCCGAACAGGTCCCGCGGCATGGGTGCTGACATCCAACTTGACTGCCGCGGAGGGGATTTGCCGCAGCGCGTTCACCCCTCGGCGACCGACGCCGGGCCGCTGGGCGCGGGGGCGGTCACATGACCCGCGCGGACAGCCGTGCCATCGCCTGCTCCAGCTCGCGCCGCGCGCCGAACGGCACCAGCGCCGCGCGCCCCGGGACCCGTACGCCACCGGTGAGCGCGACCCGCGTGTGCCCGCTCTCCTTCTCGTCCTCCACGGCCGCCATCCCGATGACCAGGAACCGGCTCTGCAGCCAGCACCAGCCGGGGCGCAGCACGCCGTCGAAGTGCGCCCGCAGTCCGTAGCGGCTGCGGGCGAGGGCCTCCACCCGGTCGCCGTCGCGCTGCAGGATCCGGACCGACCTCATGTCGGGCTGGAACTCCCCGAAGCCGCCCTCCAGATCACCCATCACCTGCCAGACCCGGGGGAGTGGCGCGGGGAGCACCCGCTCGACGAGCCGGGCGCCCCGGACACCCGCGACCATGACGCGCAGCCGCCGCACGTCGTCGAGCAGCGGCGCACCCCTACCCTCGTTGCCCCCATCGCCCTCGGTGCCTTCCTTCACGCGGACCACGCCTTTCGGAAACTCTGCCGGGCCCGGTGCAGCCGGGACTTCGCCGTGCCGGTCGGGACGCCGAGCAGCGCCGCCGCGGACTCCTCGTCCATCCCCTCGATGTCCCGCAGCACGAGGACGGCCCGATGGGCGGGCGACAGCCGCGCCAGGACGTCGTCGATGTCGGCGGCCAGCTGTGGATCTCCCCGCTCCGGTACGTCGCTGAGTTCGGCCGGCCGCGCCCTTCCCGCCCGTTTCGCCACCCGCACCGCCTCCCGTACGGCGATCGCCCGCACCCACCCGTAGAGCGCCTCCGGCTCCCGTAGCGAACGCAGCGAGGTGAAGACCGCCACCAGCGCCTCCTGTGCGGCGTCCGGTCCGTCGTCCAGCGCGATGGGACGGCAGATCCGGGAGATGTACGGGGTGAGGTGATCGAGCAGGTCGTGCAGGGCCAGCGTGTCGCCGCCCCGGGCGGCCCGGACCAGCGCCACGCCCCGGTCGACGGGGTCAGCGGAGCCGACGCGGCCCGCGGGGCCGGCGCGGTCGACGGCGTCAGCGGGCGGCACGCAGGGCCGCCCCTCCGAAGACCAGGCACAGCGGCGTGTACACGAGCGCGTTCAGCCACGGGAACGCCGCTCCCGAGCCGTCCTTGCCCACGACGATCCACACCAGTCCGACGGCCGCGCGCAGCAGAATCCCGGTGGCGACGGCAGCCGTGACCAGGCGCGGGATTCCGCGTCGGCGGCCACCACCGCGCGCGTGGAGCGCGACGGCGAACGCAGCGCACCCTTCGAGGGCCGCGAGCGGCAGGACCACGGCCGGCCCGAAGGACACGACGCTGCCGAGGACGGCGAGCGACAGCGCCCGCTCGTCGGCGGCGGGCCAGGTCAGACCGGTGGCCCAGTAGAGGTGCACGAGCGCGAGGACGGCGAGCAGCGCGGCGACGCCGCGCCCGCCGATGATCGTGCGAGGCCGCTCGATGCCGATGACCGCCATGGTGGTTCCCCCTCCGTTCCGAGGCCGGCGCCGCAGCGCGCCGACACCCCGAGGAGGAGCGGTACCGCCCGAAGGTTCCCTGTGATCCGCCCCACACCGGCGGATCCGTGGGCGGCCGGGAACGCGGACGACCCGTGGGCCTGGTTCCGTCCGCTCGAGTTCGGACGGAGCCGGCCGGATCTACCGGCGGCCCACGGGTCGGGTGACTGCGTGGTTTTCGGCAGATGGCCTGCCGAGGTGCACAGAGTGCGACGGCAGGCCGTTAGCCCGCAGTCACCTCACGAATCCGAAAAGAAACCATGTTCTCGGATCACCTCCTTTCAGCGTGTGACCACAGCCTAGGAAAGCCCGCGGCGACGCTCAAGCCATTTATTTCGAGTTCTTTTCTCGATCAGCGGAGTTCCGCCGCGATCAGCGTGGCCGCGTCGGCCACCAGCGGATCGACGGGCGCCGCGTCCTCCGCGAATCGGGTGGTCAGCACGGTGAGCACGATCGGGCTGCCGTCCGGTGGCCAGGTGATGCCCGCGTCGTTGTTGCCGCCGTAGCGGCCGCCGCCGGTCTTGTCGGCGAGGAGCCAGTCGGCGGGCAGCCCCTTGCGGAACCGCTCACCGCTGGTCGTGTTGGCGAGCATCCACCCGGTGAGCCGCTCCCGGTCCCGGCGCGGAAGCGCGTCGCCGAGGACGAGGCGTCCATAGCTCCGGCTGATGGCGCGGGGCGTCGAGGTGTCCGTCTCGCGCCACGGCTCCGCCGAGTTCAGCTCGGGCTCCCAGCGGTCGAGCCGGGTCGTGCGGTCGCCGATCGACCGGGCGAACCGGGTGACGGCGGTCGGACCGCCCAGCTCGCGGAGGAGCAGGTTCGCCGCCGTGTTGTCGCTGAAGCGCAGCGTGGCGTCGCAGAGCTCGCCGACGGTCATGCCGTGGGCGAGGTTCTCGGGCAGCTCCGTCCTGGGGGACCAGCCGGACCGTTTGACGTCAGCCGCCGTGTACCGGAGGCGCCGGGCGAGGAAGGAGCCGTCGTGGTCGAGGTCGCGCAGCACGGCCGCGACGGCGAAGGTCTTGAAGACGGAGCACATCGGGAAGCGCTCGTCGGCGCGGTACGCCACCGAGCGCCCGGTCCGCACGTCGTGGGCGAACACACCGAGCCGTGCGGCGTGCCGCTGCTCCAGCTCCCGAAGCCGGGCGACGAGGTTCTCCCCGCCGGGCGTGGAGGCGTACGCCGTCCCGCCGAGCGGTAACGCGACGGCGAGCGCGGCACCGGCGCCGAGGCCGAGCACACTGCGACGGGACGGGCTGAAACCTGTGGTGGACAAGGTGATTTCCTTTCCGGAGCGATCACTGCACAGGGAAACACGCAGAGGCACCCCCGACCGGTTTCGACAAGCACGGGCCGTCGCCGACCGGTTTCGACAGGCGCGGGCCGCCCCCCGACCGGTTTCGACAGGTATCGGCCCGGGGCCCGGCACCGCCGACGTCAGTCGTCACGCCCCTGCCATGTCGTGACACAGGCCTCGTTGCCCTCGCCGTCGGCCAGGACCCAGAAGGCCGGGGCCCGGTCCTCGGACACGAGACGGCCGCCCGCCGTCAGCGCGGCGTCGACCTCCGCAGCGCCTCGTCGTGCGGCACACAGAGGTCGAAGTGGACGCGATTGCGCTGCGGGCGCGGGGCGTCCATCTGCTGGAACCACACCGCCGGGCCCTGCCCGAGGGGGGCGACGAGCGCGGCTCCGGGTCCGTCGGGCCCGGGCTCGTCCGCGTACCCGAGGAGCGCCTTCCAGAACGGCCGGATCGCGGCGATGTCGAGCGCGTCGATCCCGATCTCCAGGAGCTGGAGCGACCGCGGTGCCCCCGTCGCGATCTCGGGCCCGGTGCGCAGTCCCAGCCCGGCGACGGCGGCGGACACCCGGTGCGCGAGTTCGACGTCCAGGGTGGTGACGGCCGCGTGCCCGGCGGACCGCAGGGTGAGCAGGACCCGTCCGGGCCGGAGGTCGACAGCCAGGTGCCGGTCGGCGTCGTCACCGCACGCGGCGACCGCGAGCGTCGCCACCTCGGCCGCCCGCGCCATCGACCCGACCGGAACCGCCGCGTGGAGGCCGCCCAGCAGATAGCGCCAACCGGACTCCTCGACCGCGGCCGAGGCGCGCGGGCCGTTCAGTGTCGTCTCCATACGGGGCATCCTCGCAGCCACGGACGCCGGGTGACGTGCCATCAGGGAACCGTCAGGGGCCGCCGAACGTCCACGCCTCGATGTCGCGGTACCGGATCGGCCCCGGTCCGCGGCCGAAGTTGCTGCCGACCAGGTGGAGACGTTCGGCCCGCCATGGGCGACCGGTGAAGCCGGTCAGCCCGGTGGCCACGTCCACCACGCTCGACTGATCGTCCCGGCGGGCGCGTGCCAGCGTCAGATGGGGGCGCAGCGGCCGGTCCTCGAAGGGGATGCCGCACTCCTTGACCACGCCACGGACGTCGGCGGCGAGCCGGTGCAGTCCGTCGACGTCCCCGTCGATCCCGCTCCACAGCACCCGCTCGTCGAAGTGCCCGCCGCCCCGCAGGGCCAGTTCCAGCGGCCCGTGCGACGCCGCGAGGTCCGCGAGCGGCTGCCGGAGCAGCGGCACCGTCGCGACCGGCAGCTCCCCGAGGAACGCCAGGGTGATGTGCCAGTCCTCGATACGGTTCCACCGCATCCGCGGGTACGCGTCGTACGCGGGGCGGAGCTCCCGCTCCAGCTCGTCCTTCGCCCCGTCGGGCGGGGCGAGGGCGATGAAGACGCGAACCGTCCCCGTCCGATCCCGATCCCGCTCGCCCTCACCGGGCTCCGTGCCCTGCCCGCGCGCCTCAGTCATGTCCCGTTCCCTGTTCCCCGTACGCCCGGCGTGGCCGTGGCCGTGGCCGATTCCGATGTGAGGGTACGCGGTGTCCGCACGACCCCCCGGCGCCGGGGACGCGCCCACCGACCAGCGGCGGAGCCGACCGATCGCGCCGCGCGCGCTCCCTCGCGGGGGTGGTTCCCAAGGGCCGGTGAGCGTAGTCCGGCACGGCCCGCGGGAACGGGGCCCGCTTCGGCACGAAGCTGTGCGCTGCTCCCCGTACACCACGAAGACGGAGGTTCGTACGCAGATGACCCACGTACAGCTGAGACCGGCGGAACGGCGGCGCAGGCCCGGCGGGAGGGCCGGGGTGCCGGCCGCGCTCGGCATGGCGCTCGTCCTCGCGCTGCCCGGCACCGCGCTCGCCGCCCCGGGCGATCTGGATCCGACGTTCGGCCCCGACGGCCGGGTGACGACCCCGATCACCGGGTACGCGGAAGGCCACGACATCGCGCGGCAGGCCGACGGGAGGCTGGTCGTGGTCGGGACGAGCGAGGCCGGCTTCGCGCTCGCCCGCTACGACACCGACGGCGGCCTCGACCCCGGCTTCGGCGGGGACGGCACGGTGACCAGCGACTTCGGCGGTGGCGCTCATACCGCCAACGCCGTCGCGATCCAGCCGTCCGACGGAAAGATCGTCGTGGCGGGCACCACCGAGGTGATCGCGGAGGAGGGCGGCGGCTGCTGCTTCTTCTCCGTGGCCCGGTACAACACCGACGGCAGCCTCGACACCGCCTTCGGCGACGGCGGTCTGGTGCGCGTCGAGGAGTTCGGCGGGTCCGCGGACGGCGCCGACGTGGCCGTCCAGCCCGACGGCAGGATCGTCGCCGTGGGCAAGGGCGGCGGCGGAGGCTTCGCACTCGTCCGCCTCGGCACCGACGGCGGCCTCGACCCCAGCCTCGGCGGTGACGGTGCGGTCGTCGCGGGATTCACCCCCACCTCGCCGCAGGACGGCGGCGGTATCGCCCGCGGTATGGCGCTCCAGCCGGACGGCAGGATCGTGGCCGTCGGCTATGTGGGCAACACCGCCTTCGACATCGGCGTGGCCCGGTACAACACCGACGGCAGTCTCGACCCCGGCTTCAGCGGTGACGGCATGGTGACCGCGGACTTCGGCGGCACCGAGTTCGGCAACGCCGTGGCCGTCCAGCCCGACGGCAGGATCGTCGCCGCCGGTTCCGGCGGCCTGGGCTTCGCCGTCCTCCGCTACAACGCCGACGGCACCCCCGACGCCGGCTTCGGCACGGCCGGCCGTACGTCGGTCAACGCCCCCGGCGACGGCGGCATCGCGTACGGTCTGGCGCTCCAGCAGAACGGCAAGATCGTGCTCGCCGGACGCGCCGACGACCCGAACAGCTCCGAGGCCAACGACTTCGGCCTGGCCCGCCTTCACGTCAACGGCGCGGTGGACACCGGCTTCGGCGGCGACGGCTTCGTCGTGACCGGCTTCAACGACTTCGACGAGGCCCGCGGCGTGCTCGTCCAGCCCGACGGCAAGATCGTCGCGGCCGGGTACGGAGCGGGCTTCGCCTTCGCCCTCGCCCGCTACCAGGGCGGTGACGGTACGACTCCGCCCCCGCCGAGCGCCGACCTGTCGGTGACGAAGACCGGGACGACCACCGTGAGCATCGGCGACCGCGCCACGTACACGGTACGGGTCACCAACGCCGCGACGTCCACGGCCACCGCGACCGGCGTCTCGCTCTCCGACACGCTCTCGGGAGCCGGGGCCACGCTCGTCTCGGCGGTTCCCTCACAGGGCACCTGTACGACGACCACGACCGGCGCCACCTGCGCCCTCGGCTCGCTGGCCCCGGGCGCGAGCGCGACCGTCACGGTCACGGCCGAACCCCGCGCCGTCGGCACCCTCACCAACGCGGCCGGCGTCAGCGGCTCGCCCCAGGACCCGGTGACCTCCGACAACACGGCCACCGCGACCACCTCGGTGAACAACGCGCGCGGGTGCACCATCATCGGCACCAGCGCCACCGAGACCCTCAACGGCGGCTTCGCCAACGACGTGATCTGCGGCCTCGGCGGCAACGACACCATCCGGGCGAGCTACGGCAACGACACGGTCCACGGCGGCTTCGGGAACGACAACATCGACGGCGGCTTCGGCGACGACACCCTGAACGGCGGCCCGGGCAACGACACCCTGACCGGCTACTACGGCAACGACCGCCTCACCACCACCGACGGCACCCCGGGCAACGACACCGCCAACGGCGGCGCCGGCACGGACACCTGCACCACCGACCCGGGCGACGTCCGCATCAGCTGCCCCTGAGCCGACCGGCGTTCACGCCCCCTCCCCTCCGAGTGCCGTCGCCGCCGTCACGGCGACGGCACTCCCACCCCGGCCGCCGCCAGCCACGCGCGCGCGACGACACGGTGGCCGAGCGGGCTCGGATGGACCCCGTCCGGGGCGAGTGCGGCCGCGCCGTGCACCTCGGCGGCGCGCGGCAGTGCCAGGTCCGTGCGCACCACGGTCGCGCCGTGAGCGGTGGCCGTGCGCAGGACGGCGTCCGTACGGGGTGTGAGGTCCTCGAACCACGTCTCCTGCTCGGGGCCGGCCGGGAGCAGGAACGGCGTCATGACGAACAGCCGGGCGGCGCACTTCTCCTCGGTGAGGGTGAGGACGCGGTCGAGGCAGGCCTCGAACTCCGCCACCGGGCTGAGGAGTCCGCGGTCGTAGCGGCGCCAGGTGTCGTTGATGCCGATCAGGACGGTGACCACCGCAGGGCCGAGCGCGAGGACGTCGGTGGCCCAGCGCGCCTCCAGGTCGTGGACCCGATGGCCGTCGACTCCCTTGTTGACGACCGTCGCGGGGGAGGGGAGGGCCTCGGCGATCATCCGTACGTAGCCGTCGCCGAGGGACGTGGGGTCGTCGCGGTCCCGGCCGGCGGCCGTGACGGAGTCACCGATGAAGAGCAGCCGGTCGTCCCGGGTGAACCGCATGCGCGTCTCCTCTCAGGCCTGTCGGAAGGTCTGGCGCATGGTGCCGAGGCCGTCGATCCCGCACTCGACCACATCGCCGTGCCGCAGGTACGGCCGGGGCTCGGGCCGGCCGAGCGCCACACCGGCCGGGGTGCCGGTGTTGATGACGTCCCCGGGGTGCAGGACCATGAACCGGCTGAGGTAGCGGATGATCCCGGCGACCGGGAACACCATGTCCGCGGTCGAGCCGTGCTGACGCTCGACGCCGTTCACCGACAGCCACAGCGTGAGCTTCTGCGGGTCGGGGATCTCGTCCGGAGTGACGAGCCACGGGCCGAGCGGGTTGAACGTCTCGCAGCTCTTCCCTTTGTCCCACTGACCGCCCCGCTCCAGCTGGAACGCGCGCTCGGAGACATCGTGCGAGACCGCGTACCCGGCGACGCACGCGAGCGCCTCCTCATCGCTCTCCAGGTACCGGGCGGTCCTGCCGAGCACCACCGCCAACTCGACCTCGTAGTCGGTCTTGACGCTGCCCCGCGGAATCAGCACCTCGTCGTACGGCCCCGTGACCGTCCAGGGGTCCTTCATGAACACCACCGGCTCGGCGGGGAGTTCGGCTCCCGTCTCCTCCGCGTGGTCACGGTAGTTGAGGCCGATGCAGACGACCTTCCCGGGCCGCGCGACCGGCGCCCCGACACGTATCCGGTCACCCGGAACGTCCAGGGACGGCAGGAGTCCCGCCGCCACGGCTTCGGCGAGCCGGTCGAGCACGCCGTCGGCGAGCGAGCGGTGGTCGATCCCCTCGGCGACGCCGGAGGCGTCCAGCAGCCCACCGGCTGCATCCAGGACCGCGAGGCGCTCCGCCCCTGCTTCCCCGACCCTCAGCACGCGCATGCCAGCCATCCTTCACGATAGACATCGGATGTATCGACTCATGGATGCAAGCAATCACCCGCAGTCTTGTCCAGCACTTCGACGGAATCAGGTCTGTCCTCCGATGTATCGTGTGGCCGCCGATACCGCCACGCCCCAGGAGGCCGAGCCGATGGCAGCTGTGACGACCATGCCCAAGGTCCCACGGGTCCCCAAAGTCCTACTGGTCATGGAGGAGGAGCGCAGGGCCGATGTCTACCCGGCGGACGTCCTGGAGGACATCGAACGCCTGGCGCGCTGGCACGCCCCCGCCCTCACCCGGGACGCCCTGCTCCAGGACCCCGGTGTACTGGAAGAGGTCGACGTCCTGCTCACCGGCTGGGGAGCGCCGGTGCTCGACGCGGCGCTGCTCTCCCGTGCGCCGCGGCTGTCCGCGGTCATGGTCGCGGCCGGTTCGGTGCGGCACCTGACGCCACCGGAGTTCTGGGCCCGAGGCATCCCCATCGTGTCCGCGGCCGGGGCCAACGCCGTCCCGGTCGCCGAGTTCAGCCTGGCGCAGATCCTGCTCGGGCTGAAGCAGGTCCACCGTCTCGGTCGCGAGGTGACGGCGAACCGCCGCTTCCCGCACGACCCACGGGTGTCCGGCGGGTACGGCTCACGCGTGGGCCTGCTCGGGCTGGGCGAGATCGGCCGGCTCGTCGCCCGGCACCTACGGCACTTCGACGTCGAGGTGCTCGCCTGCGACCCGGTGATCGACCCGGCCGCCGCCGGGGAGCTGGGTGTCCGACTGGCCGGAATCGAGGACCTGTTCGCCTCCTGCGACGTCGTGAGCGTCCACGCGCCCCTCCTGCCCGAGACCGAAGGCCTCGTGGGCGAGCGGCTGATGGCGCTGCTCCCCGAGGGCGCGACCCTGATCAACACGGCCCGCGGAGCCGTACTGGACGAGCCGGCGGTGATCGGAGTTCTCCGCGACCGTCCCGACCTCACCGCCGTCCTCGATGTGACCTGGCCCGAACCGCCCGCCCCCGACTCGCCCCTCTTCACGCTGCCGAACGTCCTGCTCACCCCGCACCTCGCCGGCGCCATGGGCCGGGAACGCGCCCGCCTGGGCGAACTCGTACGCGACGAACTGCGGCGACTGGTACGCGGCGAGCCCCTGCGGCACGCCGTCGCACCGGCCCAGGCGTCGACCCGGGCGTAACCTGGCCTGTTTCCAACGCCCCGAGCCCTTCTGTCCGCTCAGACATCGGAGCTTTGATCGATGTCTGAGCGATGACCCCCGGGAGCGCTCCCGCCGTCGAGGTGAAGCGCTTCGCCTACCGACCCGCTTCCTGACTGCTCAAACGGGTGATGAGGGCCTCGGTAGGGAGCGACCTCAAGCGCCCTCGTCCGTTTCAACTCTTTTCAGTCATCGGACTATTGACCCTCGTTCGGTCGGGCGTTAGCGTCCCCGGCAAGCGCTTACAGGCCAGCTGCCGAGGGTGGCGAACAGGAGTTGTCATGCAGAGAACGCGATGGATCGGTGCGGGTCTTCTCGCCTCGGCGTTGGCCCTGACGAGCTGTACGTCCGGCCCCGCCGGGGTGGACGCCAAGCAGGACTCCGAGGCGGAGTTGGAGCTGTGGACCAGGACCACGCCCGGCGGCCCCGGCGAGAAGGCGACCCTGAGGCTGGTCGAAGGCTTCGAGAAGGCCACCGGACACAAGGTCAAGGTCACGGCCATCTTCGACGACTTCGAGACCAAGCTCCAACAGCGCGCCGCTCAGAGGCAGTTGCCTGACATCGTCATGAACGACGTCACCCAGCTCGGCGCGATGCACAGCCAGGGGCTCCTCAGGGAGATCGACCTCAGCAAGATCAAGAGCAGCCAGGACCTCGTCGAGCAGGGCCTGAACTCCGGCAAGAGCGTCGACGGCAAGCAGTACGGCATCCCGTACTCCGCCCAGGCCGGCGCCCTCCTCATCCGCAAGGACTGGCGGGAGAAACTGAAGCTGGAGGCCCCGCGGAGCTGGGACGACCTCGCCGCGCTCGCCACCGCCTTCACCACCCGCGACCCCGACGGCAACGGCAAGCAGGACACCTACGGCCTCGCCGCCCCGCTGTCGACCAAGCGCGGCTACGCCTCCTGGTACTTCTCCAACTTCCTCTGGGCCGCCGGCGGGGACTTCATCACCGAGGCGGGCCGGGGCAGGTACAAGCCGTCGATGACGAGCAAGGAGTCGACGGAGGCCATGCGCTGGTTCCGCGCCCTCGGCTGCGACAAGAAGGTCGTCCAGCCCGGTGCCGTCACCATGGACACCCCGCCGACGAACGAGACGTTCGAGGCGGGCAGGACCGGCATGTTCGTCGTCGGCCCCTACCTCATGCCCCGCTTCGACAAGTCCCTCGGCAAGGACAGGTACGAGGTCGTCCCCATGCCCAGGGGGCCGAAGGACGCCACCGTGCTCGCCGAGGGCGGCTCCGTCTATCTGATGGCAGGCTCGGAGAACCGCGCCGGACAGGACGCCTTCGCCGGGTACGCCATCTCCGCCGAGGGCCAGAAACTCGGCATGGAGGGCGTCGACGGCTCCACCGTCCAGCTCCCCGTGAACAAGACGGTCGACGTCACCGAGGTACGCCCCGACCCCCGCTGGAAGACGTACGCCGACGTCTACCGCTCCTCCGGGCGCTACGCCCCCTCCATCCCCAACTGGACCCCCGTACGGCAGACCACCGCCGAGACCGTCAACGCGCTGATGGCCGACTGCTCCCTCGACCTGGGGGAGAAGCTGCGTGAGCTCGACACGAAGCTCGCCGGGATCCTCCAGGAGCAGGGAATCGCCGGATGACGAGCCTCGACCAGGTGAAGGCGGCCGCCGGCCCGGCGCCCGGCTCCACCCCGCAGGCCGAGGACGGGCCGCCGCCGTCCACGACCGGAGGAAGCGGACCGCCCGTCCCCCGCCGGGTGAGGAACCGTCGCGGCGGCAGCTGGTGGACGCCGTGGCTCTTCCTCGCCCCTGCCCTGATCCTCTTCCTCTACTTCAAGTTCATCCCCATGGCCAGCGCGCTGACCATGTCCTTCCAGGACGTCCAGCCCTACCTCGGCAACCGGTGGGTCGGCGGCGAGAACTACGCCACCGTGCTCTCCTCGGACGGCTTCCGCGAGGCCGCCTGGCACACCGTCGTCCTGGCCGTCGGCCAGACCGCCGGCTCGATGCTGCTCGGCCTCGCCCTCGCCCTCCTCATGGAGGGACAGGGCCGCAAGCTCGGCTTCGTCCGCTCGGCTGCCTTCCTCCCCGTCGTCGTGCCGATCGCGGTCGTCGCCGAGCTCTGGCGGATCATGTACCACCCCACCGGGGACGGCATGCTCAACTCCCTCCTCGGCCTCGTGGGGTTCGGGCCGTCGGGGTTCATCAACGACCCCGACACCTCGATGGTCTCCCTCATGCTCACCGGCATCTGGCGGGGCGCCCCCTACGACATGATGATCTTCCTCGCCGGTCTCGCGGGGGTGGACCGCGGACTGTACGAGGCAGCCAAGGTCGACGGCGCGTCCAGGTTCCAGCGCATCCGCCATGTGACGCTCCCCGGCCTGCGCGCCGTCCTCACCATCCTCTTCATCCTCGCCGCCATCCGGGGCCTGCGCGTCTTCACCGAGGTCTTCCTCCTCACCAACGGCGGCCCCGACGGCTCGACCGAAGTCGTCATGACCGTGATCTACAAGCTGGGCCTCGAACAGAACCGGCTCGGCGTGGGCGCGGCCGGAGCGGTCCTGTTGTTCCTGGCGACGCTGCTCCTGACGGTCGGCGTCCACCTGTTCCGACGGAGGGGCAACGAATGAGCGCGCCGACCGAGACCGCCCTCGGGCTGACCGAGAGCCGCAGCCCCGCCGGCCGCGCCCTGAAGGTCCTCACGTACCTCCTCGTCCTCGTGGTGTTCGCGGGACCGCTGCTCGCCCTGCTCGTCAGCGCGTTCAACCACGTCAAGGACCCCACCCAGCTCAGCGTCCTCCCCTCCGACCCCACCGTCGACAACTTCACCGTCGCCTTCGACCAGGGCGTCCTGAAGTACCTCCTCAACTCGTTCTTCGTCGTCGGCTTCGGCCTGCTGCTCCAGGTCGCCGTCTCCGTCCTCGCGGGCTACGCCCTCGCCAGGAAGCGGTTCCGGGGCATGACCCTCGCGTTCGTCGCGATCCTGGCGACGCTGATGCTGCCCGAGGAGATCCTGGCCATCCCGCTCTCCGTGATCCTCGCCGACCTGCCGGTCGTCCACATCAATCTGATCGGCTCCCTCGCCGGCATGATCGTGCCCGTCGGCGCCTGGGCGTTCTCCATCCTCGTCATGACCGAGTTCATGAAGGAGGTACCGAAGGAGCTGGAGGAGGCGGCGCGCATCGACGGCGCCGGAGACCTGCGGATCTTCGCGCAGATCATCCTGCCCATGTGCAAGCCCGCGCTCGGCGTCATCGGAGTCTTCGGCTTCACGATGATCTGGGACCAGTACCTGCTGCCCCTGCTCGTGGCCACCGACTCCTCCTCGTACACCCTGCCGCTCGCCCTGCGCACGCTGCGGGTCGACCCCCTCGTCACCCCCGGCGTGGTGATGGCCGCGTCGCTGCTCGCCCTGCTGCCGTCCGTCGTCGTCTTCCTCTTCTTCCAGCGTTCCTTCGTCCACGGCCTGTCCAGCGGCGCCCTCAAGGGCTGACCCGAGCGGCCGACCCCTCCGAAAGGACCACCTCCCGTGATCCCGTCCGGTCTGATGTCCTTCCCGCTCACGCCGTTCACTCCCGCCGACGAGGTGAGCACGGGCGTGTTCGCTGACCACATCGAGGACCAGCTCGCCCACGGCCCCGCCGCGCTCTTCGTCGCCTGCGGCACGGGGGAGTACTCCTCGCTCAGTGCCCCCGAGTACGCCGAGCTCGTCCGGCACGCCGTACGTGTCGTCGCCGGCCGCGTGCCCGTCTTCGCCGGCGCCGGGGGAGGCCTCGGCAACGCCCGGGCCGCCGTCGTCGCCGCCTCGGACGCGGGCGCCGACGGGATCCTGCTGCTGCCCCCGTACCTCGTCGGCGGCACCGAGGACGGCTACCTCGCGTACGTGGAGTCCGTCGCCCGCGCCGGCCGCCTCCCCGTCCTCGTCTACCGGCGCGGCCTCGCCAAGGTCGGTGTGTCCACCGCACTCCGGCTCCTCTCCGTGCCCCTGGTCGCCGGGATCAAGGAGGGCAACGGAGACCTGGACTCGCTGGCCCGCATGGTCACCGCCGTACGCACCAGCGGGCACCCCAGAGCCGAGACCTTCGCCTTCCTCAACGGACTGCCCACCGCCGAGGTCAGCGCGACCGCCTGCCGGGCCATCGGCATCCGCGACTACCCCTCCGCCGTCCTCTGCTTCGCCCCCGACATCGCCCGCGCCTTCCACACGGCCCTGACGACCGGCGACACCGCCACCACCTGCCGGCTCCTCGCCGACTTCTACCTGCCGCTGACCGCCCTGCGCGACCAGGTCCCCGGCTACGCCGTCTCCCTCGTCAAGGCCGGAGCACGCCTGCGCTCGCTCGATGTCGGCCACGTCCGCGCACCCCTGGTCGACGCGGCTCCGGACCACGTCGACCAGCTGAAGGACCTCCTGGCCCGGGGCCGGCGCGCACTGGCCCTGACCACACCGGCACCAGGCGCCGCCGCCCCCGCCGTGGCGGTCGCCTCGTGAAGATCACCTCCGTCGTCGTCACCCCCGTCGCCTTCGCCGACCCGCCGCTGCTCAACGCCGTCGGCGTCCACGAGCCGTACGCCCTGCGCGCGGTGGTGGAGGTCAGGACCGACACCGGCGCGTACGGCCTGGGCGAGAGCTACGGCGACTCCGCCCACCTCGAACTGCTCCGGGCCGTCGCCGACGACCTGCCCGGTCTCGACCCCTTCGACCTCAACGAGCTGTCCCGTAGGGTCGACGCGACCGTCGGCGGCCGGGTGGCGAGCGACGCCCACGGCCTCATCGGCGAGGGCGGGGCGGCCAAGACCGTCGCGAGCGTCACCTCGCCGTTCGAGGTGGCCTGCCACGACCTCCAGGGCAAACACCTCGGCAGGCCCGTGTCCGGCCTCCTCGGCGGCGCCACCCGCGACCGGATCGACTTCTGCGGCTACCTGTTCGCCAAATGGGCCGCGCACCCCGGCCACCCGCCGGACGCCTGGGGACCGGCCCTCGACCCGGCCGGACTCGTGGCGCAGGCCCGGCTCCTGGCCCACCGCTTCGGCTTCCGCTCGTTCAAGCTCAAGGGCGGCGTACTCCCGCCGGACGACGAGGTCGCCGCCGTCCGTGCCCTGCGCGAGGCCTTCCCGGACCATCCGCTGCGCCTCGACCCCAACGCGAGCTGGGACCCGGCGACCGCCGCCCAAGTGGCCGACGAACTGACGGGCGTACTGGAGTACCTCGAGGACCCGGTCGCCGGCATCCCCGCCATGGCGGACCTCGCCCGGACCGCCCCGATGCCCCTCGCCACCAACATGTGCGTGGTCACCTGGGAACACCTGACCGAGGCGATTCCCGCCCGGGCCGTCGGCGTCCTGCTCGGCGACCACCACTTCTGGGGCGGCCTCAAGGCCACCCAGCAACTGGCGACCGTCTGCCACCACTTCGGCATCGGGATGTCCATGCACTCCAACTCCCACCTCGGGATCAGCCTCGCCGCGATGGTCCACCTCGCCGCCGCCACCCCCGCCCTCGCCCACGACCTGGACACCCACTGGCCCTGGAAACGGCCCGAGGACGACGTCGTCACCCCACCCTGGAGCTTCGTCGACGGCGCGATCACCGTCCCCCGTACGCCCGGACTCGGCGTCGAGCTGGACCGCGACGCACTCGACCGGCTGCACCAGCAGTACCTGGCGTGCGGCCTGACCCGCCGCGACGACACTGGCTACCTGGCCCGCGTCGCCCCCGACGTACGGCTCCGCGAAGACGTCCACGAACCGGCCTGACGGCGTCGCCGAACCATCCGCCCCTCCCGATCGCACAGGAACGATGCCCCCATGACCACCACCAGCAGCAGCGCCGACGCCGACCACCCGTCGACCCCTTCGCCCGACACGACCTGGTTCACCCACGACCGCTTCGGCATGTTCGTCCACTGGGGCCTCTACTCCCTCGCCGCGCGCCACGAGTGGGTGAAGACCCGGGAGAAGATGACGGACGAGCGGTACCAGGTGTACTTCGACCACTTCGACCCCGACCGCTACGACCCGGTCCGGTGGGCGAGGACCGCGAAGGCCGCCGGCATGCGGTACGTCGTCCTGACCACCAAACACCACGACGGCTTCTGCCTCTGGGACAGCCGGCTCACCGACTACAAGGTCACGAAGACGCCCCACGGCCGCGACCTGGTCGGACCGTTCGTCGAGGCGTGCCGCGCCGAAGGCCTCAAGGTCGGCTTCTACCACTCCCTGATCGACTGGCACCACCCGTCGTTCCCCGTCGACGGAACGCACCCGCGGCGCGACGACGAGGAGTTCAAGGCCGCGGCGGCGGACCGCGACATCCGGGAGTACCAGGAGTATCTGCACGGCCAGGTCCGCGAACTGCTCACGGAGTACGGACGCGTCGACTACCTCTTCTTCGACTTCTCCTACGCGGGCCGCGAGTGGTGGGGCGGCAAGGGCCCCGACGACTGGGACTCCCCGCGGCTCATGGCGATGGTCCGCGAGCTCCAGCCGCACATCCTGGTCAACGACCGGGCCGGCCTCCCAGGGGACTTCGTCACGCCCGAGCAGTACCAGCCGTCCGCCCCGATGACCGTCGACGGCCGCCCGGTGCTGTGGGAGGCGTGCCAGACCCTCAACGGAAGCTGGGGCTACGACCGCGACAACCTCGACCACAAGAGCCCCGACCTGCTCATCCGGATGCTCGTCGACGGCGTCTCCAAGGGCGGCAACCTCCTGCTGAACGTCGGCCCCACCGGCCGCGGCGACCTGGACCCGCGCGACACCGCCGCCCTCGCCGAGATCGGCCGCTGGACCGACCTGCACGAACGGTCCGTACGCGGCTGCGGCCCCTCCCCGTACACCCCGCCCGCCGACTGCCGGTACACCCAGCGCGGCGACCGCCTCTACGTCCACCTCTTCTCCTGGCCGCTGCGCCATCTGCACCTGCCCGGCCTCGCCGGCCGGGTGCGGTACGCCCAACTCCTGAACGACGCCTCGGAGATCGTCCAGGAGCCGCTCGACCCCGACCGCCCGGCCATGAACACCCAGATGGGCGGCCAGCCCGCCGGCACCCTCACGCTCCGGCTCCCGGTGCGGCGGCCCGACACACCCGTACCCGTCATCGAGCTGCACCTGACGGACCCCTCCGGGCCCGGCGCCTCGATGTGACAAGCCGTACGCGCACCCCTCATCCGACCGATCACGGAGGCACCATGCAACGACGCACGTTCCTCACCGGCACCGCGGCAGGGGCGGCAGCCGCCGTCCTGCCCCTCTCCGGCCCGGCATACGCGAACGCCGCCCGGCGCAAGCCCGCGCGCCCGCTGGGGCCCACCGTCGACGTCGGCTCCCTGGACGAACTCCAGGACGCGATCGACGCGGCGGGACCGGGCACCCGCATCGTCCTCGCGAACGGCACCTACACCGTCCCCTCCGCCAAGCCCCTCACCATCACCGGCAAGCACGGCTCCCGCACCGCGCCGATCACCATCGTCGCCGCGTCACGGGGTGGCGCCGTACTGCGCGGCGAGCGGAGCTTCGTCTTCGACGCGTCCAGCGACGTCACCGTGAGCGGCTTCTCCTTCCGCCAGAGCACCACCCTGGAGATCCCGCCGGGCTGCACGTACATCCGGCTCACCCGCAACGACTTCCAGCTCGCGGACATCGAGGGCCTGCACTGGGTCATGGTGCGCGGCGACGAGGCCGTGATCGACCGCAACCACTTCCACGGCAAGACCACGCTCGGCATCTTCCTCGGCGTCGAGGGCCCGGGCAGCGAGGCCATGGCGCAGGGCGTCCACATCCACCGCAACCATTTCTCCGACCACGCCTTCACGGGTGCCAACGGCGGCGAACCGATCCGCCTCGGTGTCAGCCCCCGCGCCCTGTCCAGCGCGCACGCGCTCGTCGAGTACAACCTGTTCGAGCGGGCCGACGGCGACCCCGAGGCCATCTCGGTCAAGAGCTCCGACAACGTCATCCGCCACAACACCATCCGCGACAGCCTCGGCGGCATCGTCCTGCGCCACGGCAACCGCACCCTCGTCGACAGCAATCACCTCATCGGCGGCGAGGAGGGCATACGGATCTACGGCAACGACCACGTCATCGTCAACAACTACCTGGCCGGTCTGAGCGGGCGCGCGATGGTGATCGGCAGCGGCACGGCACGCGATCACGTCCCCGGCGAGTCGGCCGAGGCCCGCCGGGGCAACGACGCACCCGACCGCGTCCTCATCGCCCACAACACCCTCCTCGACAACGCGGGCGGCGCGCTCTCGGGCGAGAGCCACCGCCCCCACGAACCCCGCGACGTCACCATCGCCGACAACCTGCTGGTCGGGCGGACCGGCAGCCTGGTCGAGATGGCGACCACGGTCCGCTTCATCTGGCAGAGCAACATCCTGTTCGGCGCGGCGGCCGACGGGAACATCCCCGCCGGCGGATTCGTACGGGCCGATCCCCGCCTGGTACGGGGCTCCGACGGGGTCTTCCGCCTGTCGAGCACCAGCCGGGCGATCGGTGCGGCCACCCTCTCCCCGGCGCCCGTCACCCATGACATCGACGGTCACGCGCGCGGCAGCGTGCGCGACGTCGGCGCCGACGAGTACACGACGGCCGCGCCGATCCGCCGGCCGCTGACCCCCGCGGACGTGGGGCCGAACGCCCGCTGACGGGCAGGAGGGGAAGGGCAGCCGGTCCGCCGTACGTGCCCCGTCGGCACCGCGCCACCCTGCAGTAGGCTGGCGACCAGCAGACACATCCGATGTATTCGGCCTTGCACAGGAGGACGCCTTGGCGGTTACGGACGAGGCGATCGGCAAGATCAAGGAGATGATCGTCTCCGGTGCGCTGCGCCCGGGGGACCGGCTGCCCAAGGAGGCGGACCTCGCCGCCGAACTGGGCCTGTCGCGCAATTCCCTGCGGGAGGCCGTGAAGGCGCTGTCCCTGCTGAACATCCTCGACGTACGGCAGGGCGACGGTACGTACGTCTCCAGCCTCGAACCGCCGCTGCTGCTCGAAGCGGTGTCGTTCGTCCTGGACTTCCACCAGGACGACCAGGCGCTCCAGGCCCTGAAGGTACGGGGCATCCTGGAGCCGGCGGCGACCGCGCTGGCGGCGGAGCGCATCCCCGAGGAGGAGATCAGGGAGCTCGGGGAGCTTCTCGACCGGCTCGGTGACGCACCGAGCCTGGACGAACTCGTCGCCAGCGACCTGGAGTTCCACCGGCGCATCGCTGCCGCGTCCGGGATTCCCCTGCTGTGCTCGCTCCTCGACAGCATCTCCGGGGCCACCGTACGGGCGCGGCTGTGGCGCGGCATCACCGAGGAGACGGCCGTGGCCCGGACCCTGTCGGAGCACCGGGCGATCCTGGACGCCCTCGCCGCACGCGACGCGCGAACGGCCGAGGCCTGGGCGACCATTCACATCTCCAACGTCGTCCGCTGGCTCGACAGCGTGCTGTGACCCGCTGCCTCCGCTGATGTACGACAACGGGCGCGCGTTCCCAGGGGAGTGCGCGCCCGTTGTCGTGCGCCCTTCGTGAGGGTGTTCTCAAGGCCCGAGAAACATCCGATGTCTACTTGCCCCACCTCTCGCGACCGCCGTATCGTTCTCGCTCAGCAGGCCAATCACCCGATCTGTGCTGATGGTTGGGGCTGCGCCGTGTCGGCCGGGCAGACGAAGCCGAACACCGAGCAAGCAGCCCAGGTGTGAAAGGAACCCCGTTGTCCACTGACATCACGCGGGTCATCGCGATGGACACCTACGACATCCGCTTCCCGACCTCCCGCCAACTCGACGGGTCCGACGCCATGAACCCGGACCCCGACTACTCCGCGGCCTACCTCGTCCTGCGTACGAACGAACCCGACGGCCCCACGGGACACGGCTTCACGTTCACCATCGGGCGTGGCAACGATGTCCAGGTCGCGGCGATCGAAGCACTGCGCGCCCACGTCGTCGGCCGGTCCGTGGAAGACCTCTGCGCCGACCCCGGGCTCGTCAGCCGTGCGCTGATCGGCGACAGCCAGCTCCGCTGGCTCGGCCCCGAGAAGGGGGTCATGCACATGGCCGTCGGGGCCGTGGTCAACGCCGTGTGGGACCTGGCCGCCAAGCGCCGGCGCAAGCCGCTGTGGAAGCTCCTGGCCGACGCCGACCCCGAGTGGCTCGTCTCGCAGGTCGACTTCCGCTACATCACCGACGCCCTCACCCCCGAGGAGGCCCTGGACCTCCTGCGGCGGGGCAAGGACGGACGGGCCGAGCGCGAGAACGTCCTGCGGGCCCGGGGCTACCCCGCCTACACGACATCGCCCGGCTGGCTCGGCTACTCCGACGAGAAACTGACCCGACTCGCCAAGGAAGCGGTGGCCGCCGGCTTCACCCAGATCAAGCTGAAGGTCGGCGCCGACCTCGCGGACGACGTCCGACGCTGCCGCGCCGCCCGCGCCGCCGTCGGCGCCGAGGTCCGCCTGGCGGTCGACGCCAACCAGCGGTGGAGCGTCACCGAGGCCATCGAGTGGACACGGGCGCTCGCCGCATTCGACCCCTACTGGATCGAGGAGCCGACCAGCCCGGACGACATCCTCGGGCACGCGCGCATACGGGCGGCCGTCGCCCCCGTCAAGGTGGCGACGGGCGAGCACGTGCAGAACCGCATCGTCTTCAAGCAGCTTCTCCAGGCGAACGCCGTGGACATCGTCCAGCTCGACGCGGCCCGGGTCGGCGGCGTGAACGAGAACCTCGCCATACTGCTCCTCGCCGCCAAGTTCGGGGTCCCCGTCTGCCCGCACGCCGGCGGCGTCGGACTGTGCGAACTGGTCCAGCACCTCGCGATGTTCGACTTCGTGGCCCTCAGCGGAACCACCGAGGACCGGGTCATCGAGTTCGTCGACCATCTGCACGAGCACTTCGCCCACCCGGCCGTCATACGCGAGGGCGCCTACACGGCGCCCCTCGCCCCCGGCTTCTCGGCCGACATGCACGAGGCCTCCCTTGCCACGTTCGCCTACCCCCACGGCACGTTCTGGGCCGCCGACCTGGCGGGAGCGCTCGCCGACGAAGCCACCGCGGAGGTGACCGCGTGAACCCCTCCCCGCTCGCCGGGCTCCGGGCCGTCGTCACCGGCGGCGCCTCCGGCATCGGACTCGCCGTCGCCCGCCTCCTTGACGCACAGGGCGCCGCCGTCGCCGTCCTCGACCTCGAACCGGCGGCCACAACCGACACACTCACCGCCCTCCGCGCTGACGTCGCCGACGACACCTCGGTACGCGAAGCCGTCGCGGCGGCCGCCGCCACGCTCGGCGGAATCGACATCCTCGTCAACAACGCCGGCATCGGCGCCGCCGGCACCGTCGAGGACAACCCCGACGACCAGTGGCACCGTGTCCTCGACGTCAACCTCCTCGGCGTCGTCCGCACCACCCGCGCCGCCCTGCCCCACCTGCGCCGCTCGGAGCACGCCGCCGTCGTCAACATCTGCTCCATCGCCGCCACCGCGGGCATGCCGCAGCGGGCGCTCTACTCGGCGAGCAAGGGGGCGGTCCTCTCCCTGACCCTCGCGATGGCCGCCGACCATGTCCGGGAGGGCATCCGGGTCAACTGCGTCAACCCCGGGACCGTGGACACCCCGTGGGTCGCCCGCCTGCTCGACGCCGCCTCGGACCCGGCGGCCGAACGCGCCGCACTCAGCGCCCGTCAGCCCACCGGGCGGCTCGTCGGCGCCGACGAGGTCGCGGCGGCCGTCGTCTACCTCGCGTCCCCGGCCGCCGCCTCGGTGACGGGCACCGCCCTCGCCGTCGACGGCGGCATGGCGGGACTCCGACTCCGGTCGGCGGGCACATGAGCGCGGACGAACGGACGGCGGCGAAGCGGGCGGCGGAAGAACGGGCCGCGGACGAGCGGACGCCGAAGGAGAGAGCGGCGGACGAGCGGGCCGGGGCCACACGCGCCGCGGACGAACGCTCCGCCGACCCCACCCGCCTCACCTTCCCGCGCGTCCCCCTCGGCCGGACCACCGCCTGGACGACCCGCCTCGCCTTCGGCGCGGCCGGCATCGGCAACCTCTACAGCGCCGTCACCGACGAGGACGCGCACCGCACCCTCACGACCGCCTGGGACCGGGGCATCCGCTCCTTCGACACCGCACCCCACTACGGCCTCGGCCTCTCCGAACGACGCCTCGGCGCCTTCCTGCGGGACCGGCCCCGGGACACGTACACCGTCTCCACGAAGATCGGCCGCCTCCTCGTTCCCGACCCCGATGCGACCGGCGACGACCTCGCCAACGGCTTCGCGGTACCCGCCACACACCGCAGGGTCTGGGACTTCGGGGCGGACGGCATCCGGCGCGGCCTCGAAGCGAGCCTGGAGCGCCTCGGGCTCGACCGCGTCGACATCGTGTACCTGCACGACCCCGACGACCATGCCGACCAGGCACTCCGCGAGGCGTACCCCGCCCTGGAACGCCTGCGGACCGAGGGTGTCGTCCGCGCCATCGGCGTGGGCATGAACCAGACCGCGCTCCCCACCCGCTTCGTCACCGAGACCGACATCGACGTCGTCCTGCTCGCCGGCCGCTACACCCTGCTCGACCGGAGCGGCCTGACCGAACTGCTGCCGGCCGCGCACCGCCGTGGCGTGTCGGTCGTCGCCGGAGGAGTGTTCAACTCGGGCCTCCTGGCGGATCCACGTCCCGGCGCCACGTACGACTACGCGGCGGCCCCGCCGGAAACCCTGGCCAGGGCCCTCCGGCTGCGGGAGATCTGCGAGCGCCACGGCGTGCCCCTGAGGGCCGCGGCGGCCCGCTTCCCGCTGCGCCATCCCGCCGTGGCGGGCGTCCTCCTCGGCCTGCGCAGCGCGGCGGAGGCCACGGACGCCGCCGACATGCTGGCCCGCGAGATACCCGAGGCCCTCTGGAACGAGCTGCGCACCTCTGGAGCTGGAGCGAACCCATGAGAATTGCTCTGCACACCCGGGTCCGCGCGGACCGCGTCGCCGCGTACGAAGAGGCGCACCGCGACGTCCCCGCCGAGCTGACCCGCGCGATCCGGGCGGCCGGCTGCACGTCCTGGACGATCTGGCGCAGCGGCACCGACCTCTTCCATCTGCTCGACTGCGAGGACTACGCCCACCTCCTCGCCGAGCTCGGGACACTGCCCGTCAACGTGGAGTGGCAGGCCCGGATGGCCGAACTCCTCGAGGTCGTCCACGACTACTCCGGCGACGGCGCGGACGCCGGGCTGCCCGTGGTGTGGCAGCTGTGAACACCACCTATCGGCCCCTCGTCGTCGACGCGCACCACCACCTCTGGGACCTCTCCGTACGCGACCAGGACTGGATCACCGGACCCGCGCTCGCCCCCCTGCGCCGCACCTTCACCGAGCGCGACCTGAGCGCCGAGACCGCCGCCGCGGGGGTGACGGCCACCGTCCTCGTCCAGACGGTCACCGTCGCCGACGAGACACCCGAGATGCTGGCCATCGCCCGAGACAGCGACCTGATCGCCGGCGTCGTCGGCTGGACGGACCTGACGGCGCCCGACGTCGCCGACACCCTGGCCGCGCTGCTCGCCCTGCCGGGCGGCGCGCACCTCGTGGGCATCCGGCACCAGGTCCAGTCGGAACCGGACCCCGCCTGGCTGCTCCGCCCCGATGTCCGCCGCGGCCTCACCGCGGTGGCCGACGCGGGGCTCGCGTACGACCTGGTGATCGTCCCGCACCAGCTTCCGGCCGCGACGAGGGTCGCGAGAGAGCTGCCGGGACTGACCTTCGTGCTCGACCACGCGGCGAAACCGCCCGTCGCGAGCGGAGACCTCGAACCCTGGGCGGCCCGACTGCGCGCCTTCGGGGCCCTGCCGAACACCGTCGGCAAGCTCTCCGGCCTGCACACCGAGGCCGACTGGCACAGCTGGACGGTGCGGGACCTGCGGCCGTACACCGACGTCCTGCTCGGCGCGTTCGGCCCGAGCCGCCTCATGTTCGGTTCCGACTGGCCGGTGTGCACCCTGGCGGCGTCGTACGGCCGGACGCTCGCGACCGCGAGGGAGCTCACGGCGGCGCTGAGCCCCGGGGAGCGGGCGGCGGTCCTCGGAAGCACGGCGGTGGAGACGTACCGACTGGGAGAGCACGCCGCTCGCCGGGCGGGCCACCCGGCGGTCACATAGGGTCGTGATGCCGCTACGACAGTGGCGGTGGTACGGCGAGGGTGAACGCCTCGTCGCCGCAGGCGCGGGCGGGGGCGCCGCTCGACCGATCTGGGGTGCCCCATGGCAGGACAGTTCGAAGCGACGTTCGAGGTCGACCGGCCGGTGGAGGAGGTGTTCGCCTTTCTCGCCGACGGGCGCAACGATCCGGAGTTCAGCCCCCGGGTACTCAGGATCGAGCGGGTCCCGGACGCCCCGACCGCCGTGGGCACCGTCTTCCGGAGCACCGTCAAGGACGCCGGGATGAAGACCGCCAGGGAGTTCCGCATCACCGCCTGCGAAGCCCCCGTGAAGCTCCGCTGGGCCGAGGTGTCGAAGAACATCATCACGGCGAGTGAGGGCGGCTACGACCTGGAACCGCTCACCGACGGCCGGACCCAGGTCCGGATCTACAACGTCCTCGAAGGCCACGGCCTGGGCAGACTCTTCGCGGGCCTGGCGCTCTCGGCCGCCCGCAAGGACGCCGACGGCTTCGGCGCCCGGATCAAGGCGGCGGCGGAGGCGGGGATCGCCCCGCGGCGCTGAGACCACGGACGAACTACCCGTCCCCGTCCCTGTCCCTGTCGCCGTCCGCGTCCCCGTCGCCGTCCCTCTGACGCGGGATCGACACGACCCGCGGATCCCGCGGCGGGGCACTGAAGCGGACCGGCACGCCCGGCGAGTAGAGCACGCTCACGGGCGGACCGGGCGGCTGCTCCAGACCGGCTGCGGTGAGCAGCGTCTCGTCGCAGTCGAGCAGCCGGGCGCGGTGCAGGGGCCAGCGCGGATGGGTGTTCGGGAGGTAGAGCGGCTGCCCGCGGAACGAGCTGTGCATGCCCCAGCGTGCGGTCAGGAAGTGTTCGAGCGCGGTGGGCTCCGCCACCGGCTCGCCGACCTCCACACTGATCGCGCTGCGCGCCCCGCGGGGGCCGGGCCAGCGACGGCTGCTGGTGTACGTCACGGTGGAGCCGTCGTTCCGGACGCTCATCCTGGACCAGACGTACGGGATCCGGAACGCCCACCGTCCGATGGTCACCGGGATCAGGCGGGACGCGTCGAGGGAGCGGAAGACGACGCCACGGCGCCCGTGGGCGTCCACGGAGTAGAGCCGCACGTTGGTCTCGGGGAAGGTCCCGAGATACGGGATCCCGGGGAGCCGGAACCAGCCGACCCGGTGCATGCGGAAGGCGACCAGGCCCACGTAGGTGAGGCCGTCGTGTGTGTCGGGCACGGTGCCGACGGGCAGCAGCGGGGCCACGTCGGCGGGGTCCACGGCCCAGTGCAGGAACGCCAGGTCGAGCCAGGACTGGGTGAGCAGGGTGCGGTCCGGGCGGTGCGGCGGTTCGGCCGATATCGGCTCGGGGAGCGCGGCGGGCGGCGTCTGCGGCATCCCAGCAGTATCGGGCACCGAAGCGAAGGAGGTGGCCCTCCACGGGTGTGTGGAGGGCCACCTCTTCACTGCTCACCGGGGGCGGGAACGGCCCCGGCGTGTCGTGCGTGTGCTGTTACGGCGTCACCTTGAGGAGCTTGTTCGCGGTGCCGGCGGTCGCGTTCTTGATGGCGTCCGGGGTGGCCGCCCCGGTCAGCGCGGTGGCCGTGTCGGCCGGCGTCGCCGACGGGTTGGCCGCCAGGTAGAGGGCCGCGGCGCCCGCCACGTGCGGGCTGGCCATCGACGTTCCGGAGATCGTCTTGACGCCGGTGTCGCTGTCGTTCCAGGCCGAGGTGATCTCCGAGCCGGGCGCGTACAGGTCCACCACGGAGCCGAAGTTCGAGAACTCCGACTGCTCGTCGCCCTTGGTGCTGGACGCGACGGTGAGCGCCTCCGGCACCCGGGAGGGCGAGCCCTGTCCGGCGTCGGAGGACTCGTTGCCGGCTGCCACCGCGAAGGTCACGCCGGAGGCGATGGCCCGCTGGACCGCCGCGTCCAGGGCCTCGTCGGCGCCGCCGCCGAGGCTCATGTTCGCGACCGAGGGCCCGGAGTGGTTCTTGGTCACCCAGTCGATGCCGGCCACGACCTGCTCGGTGGTGCCGGAGCCGTTGTCGTCCAGGACGCGGACGGCCACGACCTTGGCCTTCTTGGCGACTCCGTGGGCGGTGCCGGCGATGGTGCCCGCCACGTGGGTGCCGTGGCCGTTGCCGTCGTCGGCGCTGTCGTCGTTGTCCACGGCGTCGAAGCCGTGGGTCGCCCGGCCGCCGAAGTCCTGGTGCGAGATGCGGACGCCGGTGTCGATGACGTACGCGGTCACGCCCTCCCCGCCGTTGTCGGGGTAGGTGTACTTCTGGTCGCCGGCCGTGTCGGCCTGGTCGATCCGGTCCAGGCCCCAGGACGGGGGCTGTTCCTGCGTCTCCTTGATGCTGAACCGCTTGTTCTGCACGACGGTCCCGACCGCGGGGTCGGCGGCGAGGCGCTTGGCCTCGTCGACGGACAGACCGGACGCCGAGAAGCCGTTGACCTCGGAGCCGTAGGAGCGGACGAGCTTGCCGCCGTACTTCTTGGCGAGGTCGCCCTTGTTCGCGGATGCGTCGAGGATGACGACGAAGCTGCCGTCGACGGCGCCCGGGGCACCGAGTCCGTGGACGGTGCCCTCGGCCGGGGTGGCGGCCCCGGCGAGATTGCCCGCGAACAGCGCTGCGGCGGCAGCGGCAGCCGTACCTGTGGCTATGGCCGCGTTGCGAAGTCCGTGGGATCGCTTGTGAGTTGCCATGAAAGTGGGTCTCTCCTCGTGTTGACGTGTGGGGCGTCAAACGTTCGAGAGAACCCTGTTCGGATTGGCAGGAGCAAATCAAGGGCGAACCAGGGGTAAGACCTTTTTCAGCAAGGTTTCTTAATCAGCTCTCCGCACCGCCTCCATGTCACACACGCCACCTGGCCAACTCCTCCGTGAAATGGTCACGTTCGGCCGACCTGTCCGTGCGGGCGTGGCCGGGACGCGCGGACCGGGCTCCTTCGCCGTCGACTGCGGCCGCGACGAGGAGAAACTCGGCAAGATCATCCGCGACGACCTGAACTGATCACCTTCACCCGCTCGGACGGCACGAAGCAGCTCACGATCGACTGCCGGCCCCTCTACTGGTTCACCGGCGACAAGACCCCCGGCGACACCAACGGCCGGGGCGTCGGCGGCACGTGGTTCGCCGTCACGGCGAACGGCAAGCTCGCCAAGTAGGCCCCTCGCCCCCGCCGCACGGCTCACCCGCCCCCGACACCACCGAGGGCGGGTGAGCCATGTGGTGCGACCTCCGACGAGTGCGGCGAGCGCCGGGAGAGGCACGGTGTTACAGGCCGCCGCGAGCCTGCCGCACGTCGAGCGCGCCTTCACCTTCACCCCGGCGGAACGCGCCGCCGCCGAAGCCCAGGACTGGCTGGACTACTCGACCGGCGAGGAGAGCGTCCTCGACGGCCCCCTCCGCGTCTGGCGCACCGCCGCCCGCACGGGCATGGGCCTGTGCGGGCTGTCCGTACACCTCGGCTGACCGCCGCGACGAGGTCAGTCCGAGTGCGTCGCCGCCTCCCACGCCTCGAGGACCGCGCGCGGGACGCGCCCCCGGGCCGGCACGTCGTAGCCGTTGGCCCTGGCCCAGGCACGGATGGTGCTCGTGCTGACCTGCGACCAGGAGCTCGGGGCGGTGACGCGTACGCGACCGCGGAGCCGGGACGGCGTGAACGAGGGCCCGGTGTCGAGGAGACCCGGGGGGAAGAGCGGGACGTTCGACGTCCCGCCGAGGACGTCGACGAGAAACGCCGTCACCGACCCGCTGTACGTGAACCAGGGGGCGCTCAGCCGCTCGGTGACGGCGAGCGTCCACCGGTCGGGGGCGTCGCGCGGCCGGGTGTCCCAGAACAGGTAGTGCCCGTTTCCTGTGACGCCCACGGCGAGGAGATCCCCGGTCGCGCACGGCAGCGCCCGGGGACGACGTGCGTCGGCGGTGCGGCCCGCGTCGAGCTGCGCACGCAGACGCGCGGGCATGGGGCCGGTCAGGTCGACCCACTCGCTGAGGGCACCAGGCCGGTACAGGGTGAGGAACGCGCAGAACTCGCCCGGCCCGTAGGCGTCGACGAGTTCCTTGTAGTCCCGGGGCAGGCCCACGCCCAGCTCGTCCTCGGCGAGGGACCAGTCGGGCGCCGGCGGAACGACGGCGGGAGGCGGACACAGGGCGGTCAGCGCGGCGAGGTCGGCGAGAGCGGTCACCGGACCAGTACATCGCGAACCGGGTCGTCGTCGAGGTCCTCGTCCTCGTCGGCGACGGCGTGGCCCAGCAGATGCAGCGGGCCCGCCGTGACACCGGCCGCTTCCATCCCCCGCCAGTACGCCAGGGCGAGCCGCGCGTCCACCAGGCCGTGAACCAGGGGGAGTTCCGGGTCGGCGGCGTGCAGCAGCGACTCCAGTCGGCAGGAGGCGATCGTGTCGGGGAGCCACGACCGCGCGGCGTACCCCGCCGCGGCGGCGGGCGGCAGCCCCGGAGCCGTACGACGTTCCACCGCTCCACCGGATCCGCCCGCACCGACGGAGAGCAGGCCGCCGCCGACGATGAGGACGTCGCGCCGCTCACGCATCCGGGCCAGGGCCTGCGCGGTGTCGAAGCAGTGGGGGAAGGAGTCGTCGACGACGATCGTGCCCGGTCGGACGTGGGACACGTCGAGGACGGCCCGGCCCCCGCTGACAGCCGTGACGAGGAGATCGGCCTCGTAGACCGCTGCGGGGAGGGTGGACGGGCCGGATTCGTGGATCTCCACGTTCCGGGCCAGACCGCGGCCGACCAGGTCGTCGGCGAAGATCCGCAGCCGTGACGTACTGCCGGCGACGTCGCACAGGAGCAGCCGGGCGGGCGGCTCGGGCGCGAGGGTCAGGAGCAGTTCGAGCGAGGAACTGCCGATGGAGCCCAGGCCGACCACGGCGACGGTGAGAGCGCCGAGATCACCGAGTTCGCCGAGAGTACCGAGATCCCCGAGATCACCGAGATCACCGCGATCACCGAGTGTGCGGCCGGTCCGGACGAGAGCGGCGTGGACGGTCTTGACCACGGACACCACGGTCGCCGCGTGCCCGGTCGTCAGTGCCGTCGGTCCGTCCGTCTCCCGCAGGACGCCGAAGCCGTACGCGGTCAGGGACGGGATCATGCCGGCGAGCGAGACGGAACGGGCGCCCAACGACGCCGCGTGCTCGACGGCTCGGGCCGTGCGGGCGGCGAGGTCGGACGTCGACGCGAGCTCATCGGCGAACAACGGCAGGCACACGAATCCCGAGCGTCCCAGAGGCGTGTCGATCTCCTCCAGAAGCCGCGGGCGCCCGCCAGGGAAGAGCCTCTCCCGGAGCTGCTCACGCGAAGCCGCAGCACCGGTCGCCGACGCGCCGAGCCCGCCGAGCCCGCCGAGCCCGCTGTTCCCGTTGGGCCCGCCGAACCTACCGAGCCCGCTGTTCCCGTCGACCGCTGCGAGCGCGGCCAGCTGACCGGGCGGCGGGAGGTACCCGACGAGAGCGGAGTCCAGGACGCCGCGGGACGGCGGCGCGACCGAGCGACGCGGCCGCCTGCCCGCCACACCCGCCGCACCCGCCGGCCCGACCGCGCCCTCGGCCATCCCGGCCCGCAGCGCACCGGTGAACGCGGCGAAGGCCGCCTCGTCGGGGAACGCCGTGGTGGACGCACGCAGCGTCACCCGCAGCTCTCCCTCCCCGACGGGCCGTACCGCCAGAAACGTGTCCGTGCCCACCGGCGGAGGCGCGAGTTCCGCGTCTGCGTCGTCCCACCGCACGCTCAGCGTGTCGCCGTTCATCGGCCCGAGGGCGGAGAAGTCCAGGAAGGTGAAGAAGAACTGGGCCGTCGGCGGAAGCCCCCCGTCGCCCAGCGGGGGCTGGACCCCCTGGGCACGAACCGCCTCGACCTCCGCCACGACCGCCCGGAGGTCGGCGGCGAACGTGCGGTCTGCCGTCCTCGCACCGGACGGGAAGCAGGGCCGCAGGGGCACGGCGGCGGCGTACGGACCGAAGGCCAGGTGGGCGTCGGGATGTGCGTCGTCGCGGCCGGACACGGCAAGACCGAGGATCAGATCCTCCTGTCCGGTCGCGGCGGCCAGTGTCCGGTAGTACGCGGTCAGGACCGGGGCGAAGAGCGTCGTACCGGCATCGGTGGCGCACCGACGCAGCGCGGCGACCGCGTCCGCGTCCAGGGTGAATCCGGTGGAGCGGTACGGAGGCGCCGCGGGGTTCTCGGCGAGCGGCCGGTCCCCGGCATGACCTCCGAGGACCGGCCGCCGGTACGGCTTGTGGGGTCGGGCGGTCGTGCGGGTGTCGCCGGAAACGGCCGCGCGTTCCTGAAGGGCCACATGGTCGCGGAACGTGCCGCGCAGCGCCGGGAGTTCGGCGGGTTCGCCCCGTACGACGCGGTCGTAGACGGCGAGCAGCTCCCGGCCGAGCAGCGCCACGCTGTATCCGTCACCGATGAGGTGGTGGGCGTGGACGACGAGCGCGTGCTCGTCGGGCCCGAGGGTGAGCATGCGCAGACGCAGCAGCGGCCAGGCCCAGGACTCGAAGCGCCGTTCGCGCTCCTCGGCGAGCCGTGACGCGAGGACGCCCGGCTCGGCGAGGGTCTCGAAGTCGACCGGGAGCCGGAGGGTGGGAGGCAGTTCCTGTTGCACGGGCGGTCGCACCCCGGCGGGGAACACGGTCCGCAGCATCGGATGGCGTACGACACAGGCGTCGACGGCCTGCTGGAACGCGTCGGGTCGAAGCGGTCCGTCGACCCGCAGACAGGCGAGCCACGCCGTGGGAGAGCCGGGCGCCATGGCCTCCGCGAGCAGGAACCCGCGCTGGGAGGGGGAGAGAGGGTAGGGGGAGGGCGGTCCGCCGTGCGTGCGCTCGACGACGCTGGAGTTCGGCGGGTCGGTCCCGGCAGACCCGTCCGTCGGGCCGCGGTCGATGGCGGCGGCGAGCGCGGCCAGCGTGCGGTGGGTGTACACGACCGTCGGCCGGGGCAGGGCAGGAATGGTCTCCCGCAGCCGGGCGAACACCTGGAGGACGAGCAGGGAGTCGCCACCGAGGGCGAAGAAGTCGTCCTCGCGCCGCATCGCGTCCGCGTCGGTGTCGAGGAGTTCGGACCAGACGCGGGACAGCAGGATCTCGGTCGGTGTCGCGGGAAGCGATCCCGCCGATCCCCTCAGCGACCCATCCGGTGTCTCGGGCTTCTCGGGATCGGCCACCGGGGGCTTCAGCCCGGCGCGGTCGATCTTGCCGGTCCCCGTCAGGGGGAGTTCGGCGACGAGGTGGATACGGGCCGGGAGCATGTACTCCGGAAGCGTCCGCGCCAGATGGGCGCGGAGTGTCGTGGAATCCGGACTCGCCACGCCCGGCAGACACTGCACGAAGGCGATCAGCCGTTCCTCACGGTGGACGACGGCGGCGCGGGCGACCGCCGGGTGCGTCAGGAGCGCCGACTCGATCTCGCCGAGTTCCACCCGGTGCCCGCGGACCTTCACCTGGTCGTCGAGCCGTCCGAGGAATTCGAGGACGCCGTCCTTGTCGCGCCGGACCCGGTCGCCGCTGCGGTACCAGCGGCGCCCGTCGCGCTCGGTGAACGCGGCGGCGGTCAGTTCCGGTGCGTGGAGATATCCGGGGGTGAGCCCCACCCCCGTGATGAGCAGCTCGCCGGGCTCGCCCGGTGCGCAGCGCCGGCCTCCGTCGGCTGTGACGACGTCGACGTCCGTGCCGGTGAGGGGGGTGCCGATGGGCAGGGTCCGTACGTCGTCGGCCGGGCGGGTCTCGATGATGTGGAAGGTGGCGTTGATGGTGGCTTCGGTGGGCCCGTAGAGATTGGCGATCCGGTGCCCGGGCCCGAACAGGTCGTACCAGCGGCGTACATGGGCGGGCGGGAGCGCCTCACCGCCCACGTGGATCCAGCGCAGGGCCCTCAGATCGGGCGCCGGCCCGCCCTCCCGTACACGCGTCTCCGCGGCTTCGAGCAGCCGGGACCACAGGCTCGGGACCGAACTCCACACCGATATCCGGGCCTTCTCGACCCGGTCGAGCAGCGCCTCGGGGTCCCGGAGGAGCTGTCGGGGCAGGGTGACGACCGTGGCCCCGACGAGGAGGGGCGCGAGGAGCTGGCGTACGGACGCGTCGAAGCACAGCGACGCCGTCTGGGCGAGCCGGTCCCCTTCGCCGTAACCGAAGGTGTCGAGCGCCCAGTCGAGGTAGTTGGTCATCGAACGACGTGTGATGGGCACGGCCTTGGGGCGCCCGGTGGAGCCGGACGTGAAGATGACGTAGGCGAGGGAGTCGGGGCCGGGGGGCGGGGACTCGCCCTCCGCGGCGTGGGGGTGCGGTGCGGGGGAGGGGCCGTCGGTCGTGACCAGGGTGATGTTCGCTGCCGAGGTCAGCTCCGTAGCCGAGTCCCGGGTCGCCGCATGGCAGACGAGGGCCCCGGCGCGGGACCGCTCCAGCTGATCGGCCAGGCGTACGGGGGGATGGGCGGCGTCCAGCGGGACCCAGCCCGCACCGGCCCGCAGGATGCCGACCACACCGATGACGGCGTCGGCCCCCGGTTCGGTGAGAAGCCCCACGAGGTCACCCGGGACCACGCCGCAGGCGCGCAGCCGATCGGCGAGTGCGCCGGACGCCCGGTCCAGTTCGGAGTAGGTGAGGGTCACCCCGTCCGTGTCGACGGCGACCGCGTCCGGCGTCGCCCGGAACTGGGCGCGCAGGCGGGCGACGATGTCGCCGGCCGACCGGGGGGCGGGGACGGCCGTCGGCGGACCGGGGTGGGGCGCGGCCCGCTCGGCGCGCGCGGGGGCGGCGGCCGGGGCCGCGGTCTCGGTGAGTTCGGCCAGGTGCTCGGAGGCGAGGCGCGCGATCGTGGTCGGGTCGAAGAGCCGGGCCGGGAAGTTCCACGAGAACGCCAGCTCCCCGTCGGACTCCCAGCACAGCAGGCTGAGCCGGGTCGCGGCGGAGGCGGTTCCGGCCGAGGTCGGACGTACCTCCACGGGGCAGCCGGGGTCGAGGGAGACGGGGAACCGCGCGAAGCTGAAGGAGGCGGGCGCGGCCGTACGAGGCCCCGCGCCGTCCGTCGGCAGGAGTCGGGCCAGGTCCAGGCTCGTGAGCCGGCTGTGCCGTTCGCTCTCGGGCCAGACCTCGCGGAGCCGTACCGCGAGCGCCTGCACCGAGTCGTCCGGTCCGACGCGGACCGGGACCGGGAGGGTGTCGGCCAACGGTCCCACCAGCCTGTCGATGCCAGGCAGCCGCGTCTCGCGACGGGCCCTGGCGACGTTCACGGTCACGTCCTCCCGCCCGCCGCTCCACCGCGACAGACAGCGGGCGTACGCCGCGAGGAGCAGATGGAAGAGCGACACCCCGTGGGCGGCGGCCGTCTCCCGGAGCGCGGCCGACAGGTCGGGTCCGGGGGACACCTGGTGGGCGAGGAGCGGGGGTTCGGGGAGGCCCAGCGGATCACCGTCGTACGGGAGCGCGAACGGCTCCCCGTTCCGGCCGAGTACCTCACGCCAGTACGCCCGGTCCTCGGCGAGGGCGGAGTCCGTTCGCTCGGACTGCTCGTGGGCGACGTAGGCGGCGAAGTCGGTGGTGAGCGGGGGGAGTTCCGGGACACGTCCCAGCGACAGGGCGGTGTAGAGGGCCCAGAGTTCCTCGCCGAGGATGTTCAGGCTGAAGCCGTCGGCGGCGGCGTGATGCACGACGAGCACGAGACGGGTGCACTCCCCGGCCGGTGTGCCGCCACCGGCGGTACGGGCGGTAGCGAGCAGGGCGCGGATCGGAGCCTCGGCGGCCAGGTCGAACGGCCGGTTGCAGAGGGCCTCTTCGAGCGCCTTGAACTCCTCCTCGACGGCACGTGCCCCGGGCAGCTCCCGAACCTCGTACCAGTCGGGAATCCTCGCCCCGTCGTGCGCGGGCGGCTCGGCGGACTGGGTGGGAACCGCCTCTCCGGGGACGATCCGGATGCGAAGCATCGCGTGACGGTCGGCGAGCAGGCCGAGGGCCGTGCCGAGCAGATCGCGATCGAGGGGGCCCCGGATGTCCTGGGTCACGCACCCGTAGGCGGGGACGTCCGGGTACAGCCCGCCCTGGGCGTGGAAGGCGAGCTGGACCGGTGTCAGGGAGAAGGGGACGCCGTCGTCGGTCGTGGCTGCTGCCCCGGAATGTCGGGGCGTGGGGGAGAGCTGCCCGGAGTCGCCGTGCTCGCGGGCGAGTTCTCGGGCCAGATCGCCCAGGGTGTGGTGTTCGAAGAACAGCGTGATGGGGAGGGAGCGGTCCAACTCCTGCTCCAGCCGCTTGACGAGATCGACGGCCGTGAGCGAGTCGAGCCCGAGGCCGAGCAGCGGTACGTCGTCACCGATGGCGTCGGGGGAAACGTGGAGCGCTGCGGACAGGAGCTGCCGCAGGACGTCCGACAGCTCGCCTGTCCGGGAGGTCGTGGCCGGCTCGGCGGGTGTGGACGTAGATGGGGAACGCGGCGTTGGCGTGGACGTCGGCGTGGAGGCGGAGGGGCCGGGAGGTACGCCCAAGCCGGCCGAGGTTCGGGGCGCGGTGGCCCTCTGGCCGAGGTCGGCGACCATGAGCTGGGCAGCGTCGATGCCACAGGCCGTACGCAGGGCCTCCAGCGCCTCGCCGGTCGCCAGCGGCAGGGGCCCGCGCGCGGGCCCGGCAGCGGTCTCGGCGGCAGTCCCGGCGGCAGTCCCACCACCGGCGCCCCAGGCGAACGGCCTTGCACCGGCGACGAGTCCCGTATCGGCGAACGCGGCGAAGTTGATCGCCTGCCACGGCCGGCCGGCCGTGCGTTCGGCAGCGGCGAAGGCGTCGAGGTAGGCGTTGGCGGCGGCGTAGTCACCGATCGCGCCCGCCAGGCCCGGCAGCACGGAGGCGACCGAGGAGAACGCCACGCACAGGGCGGGGCGCAGGTCGTGCTTGACGACTCCACGGGCGAGGAGTTCGGTGCCCCGCGTCTTGGCGGCCAGGACGTCGGCCACCTCGTCGGGCGTCTTGGCCCGCAGGGTGCCGGGACGTACGACGCCGGCGACGTGGATCAGCACGTCGAGTCGCGGCAGAGCGGCGAGCAGCGAATCGACGTCGGCCTCGCGGGAGACATCGGCGGCGCGGTACTCCACGGTGGCGCCGAGTGCCCGGAGTTCGCCGAGCAGCCCAGCGGGCGGCTCGGCCGAGCGACCGGTCAGGAGCAGGGTCGGCCTGCCCCGTCCCGCGAGGTCACGGGCCAGCGCGGCGCCGACTCCGCCGGTTCCACCGGTGATCAGATAGATGCCGTGGGGCGGCAGCGCCGGCGGCCGGGAGGCAGGCCCGGTGGCGACCGGCTCGGTCGTCCGGCCGAGGCGTCGCCCCGCCCGCCAGGCGACGGCGGGCGCCGGTCGAAGGCCCGCGCCGTCCTCCGACGCGGCGGGCCGAGCGGCGAGTTCGCGGTCGAGCGCGTCGAGCTGTGCCCCTGGCTCGTCGAGGGACGAGAGATCGACGCTGTGGGCGACCACACCGGGCAACTCCTCCGGCAGCGCCAGGGTCAGCCCGGTCAGGACCGCCTGTGCGGGGCGGGGACGCTCGGGTCCGGCGCCGGTGACATGGACGTCCTCGGTGACGACGAGCACGCGCGGGCGGTGCGGCGCGAGCTCCGGCAGCAGGCACTGAAGCCCGGTCGTCATGGCGCGGTGGGCAGCATCGAGCGCGTCGGCGGAGTCCGGCTCCACAGCCGGACCGGCGATCAGCACGACGACGTCGGGAGCGGCGGCGTCACCGGCCGACGCACCCCCGATCACCGATGCGCGGCCGATCACCGAGACACCGCCGATCACCTGCGCACCGCCGATCACCGGCGCACCCCCGATCACCGCGTCCTCCGCGCGCCTGACCGTGACCGTGACACCCCGCCCCTTGAGCCGGTCCGCGAACGCGCGGGCGAGCGGCGAGTCCGGCCCCGCCAGCAGAACGGAACGCGGCCCGGAGTCGACGGTCAGCGGGGCGTCGCTCCAGCCGAGCCTGTGCAGCAGAGGCAGAGGCAGAGGCAGAGGCAGCGGCAGAGGCAGCGGCCGGGGCGGCCGGGACCGGGGAGCGGCCGCCGGCCAGTAGCGGCGCCGCTGGAAGGGATACGTCGGTACGGAGATCCGGGCCCGGCCGGCGTCCAGCCCGGTGCGGTCCAGCGGCACGCCCCGCTCCCAGAGCCGACCGACGGTCTCAAGGAGCCCTCGCGCACCGTCCCGATGCCCGGCCGCGAGGGAGACCGCCCCACCTCCCCGCGGGTGCCTCGCCGCGACGGCACGCACGGAGCCACCGAGGGCGCCGGCGCCGAGCTCGACGAACGTGTCGTACCCGTCGCCGAGCAGCCGCTCCACCGCAGCGCCGAAACGCACCGGCTGCCGGGCATGGCCACGTAGGTAGGCCGGGTCCAGGACGGGCCGCCACTCGGCGGTGACGGTACTGATCAGCGGTGCGGCGGTCGCCGACGGCCGGAGCACGAGGGTTCGCGCGGCTTCGGTGAGCGCGTCCAGGGCCGGATCCATCAGGGCCGAATGGAAGGCCCGGGACACGCCGAGCCGACGCGCGACGACCCCCCGAGCGGACAGGACCGCGACCGCGCGCTCGACGGCGGCCTCGGTCCCGGCGAGGACGACCTGGTCGGGACCGTTGACGGCGGCGACGCTCAGGGCACCCCGAGCCCGGGCCACCACGTCGGCGACCGACTTCTCGTCGCAGCGCACGGCCGCCATGGCGCCGGGAGCGCACAAGTCGGCCATCAGACGGCCACGTTCGGCGGCGAACCGCACGGCGTCGGCGAGCGAGAGCGTCCCAGCGACGCACGCGGCGGCGATCTCGCCGACGCTGTGCCCGGCGACGGCGTCCGGGGTGATGCCCCAGGCCCGCACCTGGCGGGCGAGCGCGACCCCGTACGCGACCAGGAGTGGCTGGGCGATGTCCGTACGGGCGAGTGCGTCGGGCGACACGTCGTCGAGACACCAGGCCGCGAGACTGCGCCCGTCGATCGTCCCGGCGTGGTCGGACGCTTCGTCGAGCGCCTCGCGGAAGGCAGGCGCGTCGGCGTACAGGGCGCGGGCCTGACCCTGCGGCCGTATGCCCTGCCCGGGAAGGAGAAGGACGAGGCGGGCCCGTGACCGCACGGGCGGACCGGTCGGCGTCACCTCGTCGCGTACGGCCTCCAGCCGGGCGGCGAGATCGCCGTCGGTGACGAGCGAGACACGATCGGGCCCCTCGTCACGCGCGTCGGCGACGGCGGCGCAGACGTCCCCCTCGTCGAGTCCGGGACGGTCACGGAGAGAGGAAGCGAGCCCGGCGGCAGCGGCGCGCAGCCCCTCCTCCCCGTGCGCCGACAGGGTGAGCAGCCGGGGCCCGCGCGACGGCACGCGGTCCGGACGATGCCGGGCAGGCGCCTCCTCCAGTACGGCATGGGCGTTGGTGCCACCGAACCCGAAGGCGTTGACCCCCGCGACGAGCGGCCCGGGCGCCTCCCAGTCGCGTACGGCATCCACCAGGGCGAACCCGGAACCGGCCAGGTCGAGCGACGGCGCGGGCGGCGCGGTCCGGAGCGGTGACGGGGGCAGGCGCCGCTGCCCGAGGGCGAGGACCACCTTCACCAGGCTCGGCATTCCGGCAGCGTTGAGCAGATGGCCGATGTTCGTCTTGACCGAGCCGAGCAGCCGGAGCCGTCCGTCGGGAAGCGGCGGAAAGGCGTGGGCGAGCGAGCGCACCTCGGTGGGATCGCCGATCGGCGTGCCGGTGCCGTGCGCCTCCAGATACGACACGCTCGCGGGGTCGACGCCCGCGTCGCGGTAGGCCTGCGCGATGACCTCACGCTGTGTCAGGGGATTGGGGGCCATCAGACCGAGCGAACGGCCGTCGTTGTTCACGGCGGTGCCGCGGAGCACCGCGAGGACCGGGTCCCCGGCCCGCTCCGCCTCGTCGAGACGGGTCAGCACGAGCGCCGCGCCACCCTCCCCGGGGACGAACCCGTCGGCTGCCGCGCCGAACGCGTGGCAACGCCCGGTCGGGGACAGCGCCTGTGCCTTCTCCAGGAGCGTGTACCCGGTCGGCGTGAGGTTGAGATGTACGCCGCCGACCACGGCGATGTCGCACTCACCGGCCTGAAGACTGCGGCGCGCCAGGTGGAGCGCGACGAGAGCGGAGGAGCAGGCGGTGTCGACCGCGAGCGCGGGCCCGGTCAGGTCGAGGCAGTGCGCGACGCGCGCGGCGAGCATGTTGGGGAGGTTCCCGGTCAAGGCAGCGGCGGGCAACTCGCCCTCGCCGTGGGCCTGTTCGAGAACGCGGCGATAGCCGCTGTCACCGGCGGCGACGAATACCCCCACCCGGCGCCCGCGCCGCCGAGGACCGGCATGGCCGGCCCGCTCCAGGGCCTCGTGGGCGAGCTCCAGCAGAATCCGCGCCTGAGGGTCGGTCGCCCGCGCCTCCTCCTCCCCGACCCCGAAGAACCCCGCGTCGAAACCGTCGGGTTCGTCGAGGAACGCACCCCACCGGGCGCGTCGCTCAGCCGGGTCGGCCCACCGCCCGTCGGGTACGGGGGTGACGGCGTCGTAGCCGTCGAGAAGCCGGTCCCAGAAGGCCTCGGGCGTGGCGGCACCGGGAAAACGACAGGCGAGCGCGGACACGGCGACCAGGGGCGGTTCGACGGACCGGGCCGCCCGCGCTTCGTACGGCGCGGCCTGCGACGGGGCCTGCGACGGGGCGCCGTGCGTACCCGGCCCGTCGGAACCGCCGCCGGCGAGAATCAGCCCGGCGAGGGCGGCCACCGTGGTGTGGTCCCGTACGTCGGAAGGCCGCAGGGCCAGACTGAACTCGTCCTCGAGCCCGGCCAGGACCTCCATCGCCTTGAGCGACGAGCCCCCGAGCGCCCGGAAGTCGTCGTCCGGCCCGACGGCGTCGCCCGGCAGCCCGAGCGTCCGCGCCCAGATGGCGCGCACGCGGGCTTCGACGCCGGGCCGGGAGAGGGGCGCGGACGTCGACGACGGGACGCCGGAGGTGGCGTCGACGCCACAGGAGGCACGCTCCCCGGGGACCGTACTCCGGGCGTCCGCGTTCCGGACGGCCTCACTCCGGACGGCCTCACTCCGGGCGGCCGCGCTCCGGCCGTCGGCGGGGACCGACAAGGTTCCCCTCCCCGCCACCCCCACAGCCGCCCGCCCCGCGATCTCCGGGTACTCCCCGCCCTCGAAGCGCTCGCGCAGCACCCCGCGGCGGACCTTCCCGCTCGTCGTCCGCGGGAACGCGCGTGCCGGCAGCGCCAACACCCGTACGTCGTCGTGCCCCAAGGCCTCGCGGACCCGTTCGCGGACGCCGTGCAGGAGCTCGGGGGTCATGGCGGACAGGGGAGGCGCGGGCGCGAGGAGGACGACCACCCGCTCGCCGCCGCCCGCGGGATCGGTCGATCCCACGACCGCGACCGGGCACCGGCCGAGCCCCGGAGTGTTCGCCGCGACCTCCTCCAGGTCCGACGCGTGCAGCGTGCGGCCGTCGACGAAGACGACGTCCTTGGACCGGCCGGTCACACAGAGGCGCCCCTCACGCAGGAATCCCAGGTCACCCGTGCGCAGCCAGGTGCCACGAAACGTTTCCGCCGTCGCCTCCGGAGCGCCGTGGTAACCGCGCGCCACCTGGGGGCCGCTGACCTCGATGTGGCCGACCCGGCGTTCCTCGACGGTCTGCCCCGCTTCGTCGGTGATCCGGACCGCGCACCCGTGCACGGGGCTGCCCACGTCCATCAGTTCCACCGCGTCGGGTCCGGGCGCGGTGTCCACGGCGCGGCCACGCCCGAGCGCGGCCCTGTCCAGGGCGAGCGGCCGGGCGACTTCCCCCGGCGGCGGGAAGGTCACGGCGAGGGTGGACTCCGCGAGGCCGTAGACCGGCTTGGGCGCGTACGCCGGGAGGCCCGTCGGCCGCATCCGCCCGACGAAGGCCCGCCACACGGCCGGCGAGATCGGCTCCGCGCCGACGAGGACCATCCGTACGCACGTCAGGTCAAGACACGCGAGTGCGTCCCCGGGGACGCGCCGTTCGACGAGCGCCAGGGCGAAGTTGGCGGCCGACAGGAGCGTCGCCCGGTGCCGTGACGCCGCCTCCAGCCACCGAAAGGGCCGCTTGGCGAACGTCAGCGGTTCGAGGCGCACTTGCTTGATGCGTGCCGACAGCGGCACGAGGTGGGTGCCGATCAGCCCCATGTCGTGGAAGTACGGCATCCAGGTGGCGAGCACATCAGCGGAGTGGATACCGGCGGCGGCACGGATCTGCGCCAGATTGGCGAGCACGGCCGCGTGCGTCAGCTCGACCCCCTTCGGCGCGCCGGTGCTGCCGGAGGAGAACTGCAGAAACGCCACGTCGTCGGGCGCCCGCTCCGGCAGCCGTGGAGGAGCGGGGTGCGCGCGGAGACCGTCGAGCGTCAGGGGACGTACGGAGCCGGGGAGGGCGTCGAGCAGCGCCATGGTGGATGCACCGAGGGCCACCGGCGGCTCATCGAGCAGCTCCCACACGGGCAGCACGCGCCGTACGTCCGGAGCGAGTGGCACCGGTACGAGCCCGGCGGCGACGGCACCCCAGAAGAGCGGCAGGAACTCCTCGCTCCGCTCGACCGGCAGCACCAGATGGCTCCCCGGCGCGAGCCCGGCGTCGAGAAGGCCTCCGGCGACGCACAGCGCATCGGCGAACAGCGCGCGATGGCTGACGGTCCTCTCCGCACCGTTCCCGTCGACCTGCACGACGCCCTGATCGGGCGCGGCCTCGGCCGCACCGGCCAGCACGTCCAGCAACACCGTCTCGCCGTATCCCCGCATCAACGCCCCCGTGCATCTGCATCTGCCGAGGCAGTTCCCTCCCGCAGTCCGTTCGATCATCTCAGCCCACTGCCGACGGTAGGGGCGTGGGCGTGTCGTTCGGCGACCCGGGTGCCCTGCGCGTGGTGCTCGCCTCGGCACTGCTCGCGCCGGTGTGCGCGCTGGCGATCCTCGGCGTGCAGCGGCGCGACCTGTGAGATCGCCTTCCACACGGGCGAACCGCCGGGCAGTGGGGTGCGCCCGTGCCTGTGCCCGTCGCTCGCCTCACGGCGCGAGCGCGGCTGCCGGTGGGGTCCAGCGACGGGTGCGGGACGGTGCGTCGGGCACGCCGTACTCCTTCCTGAGGTGCTCGGGGATGGCGTAGTGCATGACGCGGCCCCGGGTGAGCGAGGACAGTTCGAAGATCGTGGTGAGGTGCCCGAGCCGGTCGAGGGCCCAGGCGCCGAGCGGTGAGCGGTCCTCGATGGTCTCCAGTACGCCCAGCAGATGCGGTGCGGCCTTGACGACGGTGTCCCAGGGCGTGCTGGGGACCTCGAGCCAGTCGGCGCTCGTGTCGCCGATGAGGTACCGGACGAGAGCGGCCACGACCGGGTCGAGCAGCGTCCCGGGCACGATGTCCTCGTAGAGCTGGATGAGCTGCCGGGTCAGGTGCGCGCCCTCCGGGGACGGCCCCATGTACCGGATCATGTACTGGTCGAGGAACCGGCGCGCCTCGTCGAGGGACGTGGGGACGGCGTCCTGGTCGACGCCGAGCATCGCGCCGACCACACGCCAGGCGTAGTAGTACGCCTCCGCTCCTTCCTCCGACATGTGGATGCCGAGGCGGTGCAGGCTGTCGAGGACGAGCAGCGAGAAGAACATCTGCCCGCCGATCATGTCCTCCTGGCAGATCGGCACCCCCGACGCCCCGGTGTCCCAGCGGTCCTCGCGCGTGAGGTGGTGACGGATGGACGCGTGGAGCAGCCGGACCTTCTGCGCGGCGGGGATGAAGCGACTTCCGGCCTCGAAGGCATCGGGCTGCATCAGATAGACGGTGAACTGGCCGGTCGCGGCCATGCGCGTCGAGGGGTAGTTCAGGCCGTGGGTCGTCGACAGCAGCTTCGCCACGTGGGGGACGAGATAGCAGGCAGGCATGGCGGCGAAGGACAGGGCGGTGGCGATGTGCACGTTGTTGTCGATGAAGAACAGCCGGGCCCGCTCCATCTCGTCCCAGTCCACCCAGGCCGGCGGGGCGCTCGTGGCCTCCAGATACTCCCTGGCGACATCGGGCAAACCGTCCGGAACGGGCGCGCCGGCGGTGGAGAAGAAGCGCATCAAGGTGTTGAAGGTGCCCATCTCGCCGCGCTCGAAGAGAGCGGCGACGGTGGCGTCGGCGAGCTCGTCGCCGCGCTCTCGGAGGGCGTTCATCGATGTCTCGGTGTGGAGCACGGGGGAGTCCTTTGTGTGAGGGAGGCAGGGAGGCAGGGAGGCAGGGAGGCAGGCGCAGGGAGGTCGGGAGGTCGGGAGGTCGGGCCCGGATCAGGACGAGCGGACCGCGGCCGAATGCGCCAAACCGGTCAGGGCACGGGCGGCGGGCGCGGGTACGTCCAGCTCGTGGAGTGCGCCGAGCGCCTCCTCGACCCGGGCGGCGATCATGCTCTCGACCCGGTCGGGCGCCTTGAGCCGCCGCATCACCGCGCGTACGGCCTCCAGACCCTCCTCGTCCAGGTCGTGCCGCCCCAGCAGGGCACGCAGCTGCTCGCGCTCGTCCGCACCGGCGATGCGCCATGTCTCCGCGAGAAGCGCGGTGGGCCGATGGCCGCGTACGTCATCGGCGTTGGCCTTGCCGGTGTGCCGTGGGTCGCCGAACAGTCCGAGCAGGTCGTCCCTCAGCTGGAAGGCCTCGCCCAGCGGAAGCCCGTAGGCGCTGTACCCCTCGCGCAGCCGGTCGCCGGCCCCGGCCAGGAGGCCGCCGATCAGGAGGGGCTGCTCGACGGTGTACTTGGCGGTCTTGTAGCGGATCACCTTCAGCGACGCCGCCGTGTCCGGGGCGACGCCGGTGTGGAGGATCTCCAGACACTCACCGGCGATGAGATCGCGGGCCAGCGCCGCCCACAGCGGACGGGCCCGGCCGAGGTAGGCGGCGGGCAGTCCACTGGTGGCGAACAGCTGCCCGGCCAGCGACATCAGCAGATCCCCGACGAGCATCGCAAGCGACCGGGCGGCGTCCGCGGCCTGCGGGTGGTGCCGTACGACACCCCGGAGGGCCATGTGCGCGGTGGGCCGCCCGTGCCGCAGCGGACTGTCGTCGATGAGGTCGTCGTGCACGACGGCGGCCGCGTGCACCAGCTCCATGGAGGCCGCCGCCCGGACCAACGCGTCGCTGTCGGGCTGCCGAGCCGCCCGCCAGCCCCAGTAACAGAACGCCGCCCGCAACCTCTTGCCGACCGCGACGGACGCCTCCAGCTGCTCGGCCACCTGACCGAGCGCCGGGTCGACCGCCGCCAGCAGATCGGCCTCGTCGCCGACGAAGCGATGCAGGACCTCGTCGACTCGGGCCTTGAACGCGGCCGACTCCCACTGCTCAGCCACTCTCGCCCACCCGCCGGGCCAGGGCGTGCCGGGCGAGAACCTCCAGGTGCGCCGGGGGCGCGGCCGCGTAGCGATCCAGCACGAGACGCCCACGCGCGGTCAGATCCCGCTCGGCCTCCGCGACCAGCTCCGCCGTGTCCGAGCGCCGAGCAAGCCCTCGTACGGCCCCGAGGGCGGACCCCAGCGTGCCCACCGCCAGGTCGGCCAGCCCGGCGACCAGGAGCACAGCCTGCTCACCGGCACCCCCGCGGCGCCCCGCTTTCCGCGTCATGACATCTCCCCCTCCACCGTGCACCGTTGCGGCGACGCAGGTCGCGTGCCGCGTGGATCAGCGTGGCGGGACGGCGGGCGCGACCGTGGAGAAACTCACGAACGAGTGATCAAACCGAGGGGCACACGCCTCGGCTCTGGCCTGAAGTCACCGCATCAACTGGATCATCCGCGCGATGACCGGCTCGGGCAGCCCCGGGTTCCGGGCAGCCGCGGACGCGGTGTCCCTGTCGCGCAGCAACGGGACCAGGACCCCAGCCGGCAGCCGGGGGTGCCTCGCCGCGGCCCGCCGCACCTGCTCGTACGGGTCGTCGAGCAGCCGCACCGCTGACGCGGCGCTCAGCCGGGCGTCGGTCGCGGCCCGCAACCGGACCTCCTCGTCGCTGTCCCGGCTGAACCGCTCGACGAGCTCGACGGTCGACTCCGGGTCGTCCAGGGCGAGTTGCCGCATCCGTGGGTTCGGGTCGTCGGCATGACGGACCAGGTCGCGGCGGGGGAAGTTCGGATGGCCGCGGGGACGGTCGGGTGTGCTGAGGCTGCCGGTCCACCACTGCCACACCCGCAGCAGCATCTCGGCGGGTGCGTCGTCGCACGACTCGGCGAGAAAGAGCTGCACGACACGGTCCTCGTCGCGCGCGAGCGACTCGACGACGTCCGGCGGGAGGCGCCTGGCCCGCGCGACGCTTCTGCGGACGAGGGGGTGCGAGGAGGCGCCCAGGCGTCGCATGGCGTCGGGATCCTCGTGCAGAGCCGTGACCCAGTCGAGCGCGTTCGAGCGGATACTCGGATCGAAGTCGATGCCGATACCCGCCCGCTGCTCCTCGGTCAGATCGGGACGCGTGGAGACCGCGAACCGGACGCTCTCGTCGGGGTCCCGGGCGAGAACGGCGACCAGGTCACTGTCCAGCCATCGGTTTCCGGCGAGGGCACGGCGACGGTCGGGATCACCGTCGCGCGCCAGCTGCTCGGCGAGATCGCGCCCGAGCCGACAGGTCCTCACCGCGTCGCTGCTCCCGAGTCCCTCGGAGTCGTAGACCGACCGGGACAGCGGGTGCTCCTGGTGGTGCTGGAGGAGCGCCGCGACGCGGACCTCGCGGTCGGAGTCCTCGAGCAGTGCGAGCCGGACCGGGCCGTCCAGGTGCGGCCAGCCCGCCGCGCGGCATGCCGAGGCACGTACGGCCCGATCATCGTCGCCGGCCAGGGCCGCGAGCAGGTGAACGGGCAGGCCGGACAGCCTGGCTGCCTCTTCCCGCACTTTCGCGGACGGATCCGCGGCGAGCCGTGCGTACGCGGTGCCGGTGAGCTCGACGCGCCGGTCCGCCGCGAGCAGCGTGAGGATCCACCGCCTCCGGGCGTCCTGCTCGCCCAGGATCAGGCGTTCCCACTGCTGAGCCGTGATGTTCGGCTGGACCTCGGCGAGCAACCCGCGCACCTGCCACTCCGGGTGGACCATCGCAGCCTCGACGACCGACGTCGGCAGGGCGCGCCACAGGGCATGGTGGGTGAGACCGACGAGACCTGCACGCAGGTCGTCGGAGATGGCGGGGTTGAACGCCAGCCCATGCGCCCACTCCTCACGCATTCTCGCCGCGGACACCGGCCCGCGGAACAACCACTCCCACGCGGCGGCGCGTTCCTCGGCGGTCTCGGCCGCCGCGGCGCGCGCCTCCGCTTCCTTCCGCTCCTTGAAGCGGTCCCGTGCCACGAGCCAGACGTCGTACTCCTCGGTGGTCGCCCCGACCAGAGCGTCGCCATCCGTGGAGAGCGTGACGAACTCGGGCTGGCCGGGCCGCCCACCGAGGACTCCGGCGAGGTCCCACCGGTCGGTGAGCCGCACCCGTGTCCAGCGCTGGGGCGTGCTGTCCGGCCAGTTGCCGACGACGTCGATGAGGAAGGTGCCGTCCGCGCCGAGGATCCCGTAGTCGACCGCCAGCCGGTACCACTGCCTGTTGAGCTCGGCGACCAGATCCGGCGCGTCCAGCCGTACGGCCACGGTAGGCGTGGTGTTGCCCGAGATGACCGGTCGCCAGGCGGCCCGATACCTCATGACCTGCTCGACCCGCTGTCCCTCCACGACGTCCAGCCCGGCCTGCCGCAGACGCTCCACGAGCTTCCCTTGTACACCTGTCATGGTCACCCATTCTGTCGGGCGGAACGAAGGGCGGACACCGACCTGTGAAGGACTCGGTGTCCGCCCATGCAACGTCACGTCACGTCATATCCCGTCACGTCATGCCGCGTCCCGCACCGTCCCCACGAACTCGGGGCCCGGCACGGGCTCCCAGGTGCCGTCGTACGTGACCAACTGAGCCCGCAGCGACTCGACCGGCTCGCTCACGTCGTCCTTCGCCGTGGGCACGCTCACCTCCGTGGTCGTCGCGCCGGCAGGGATGGAGACGGGCAGGTTCAGGCCGCCGAACTCGATCTGGGAGAGGGGCGTGGCCGTGGCCGGTACCTCCCCGAGCTGCTCCTTCAGCCACGCCTGGTCCAGGTCCGCCGTGGTCAGCTCCGTGCCGTCGGCGGGCGGCAGGAAGGCGACGTGGCCGCTGATCTCGGCGTCGGCCGGCTCGGACAGCGTCACCCGCCAGGTCAGCGCGGCGCCCTCGGTCACCTTGTCGGCGACGGGCGTCACGCTCACCTCGGGCATGGGGTCGTCGTTCCGCACGGTCACTCCGCCGCGGTGCGAGCCGATCACCGTGCCGCGAACCGCCTTGACGAAGGCGTCGTGCGTGACGTCGTAACCGAAGCGGCCGTTGCCCCGTACCTCGACCGGTACGTCGATGTCATGACGTCCGGGACGCACCGTCACCACACGGGAGGTGGACTCGCCCGTGGCCGGATCGGCGACGAACAGCCGTACCTGGCCGCTGCCCTGACCGGACACCCGCACCGGCACCCGGTAGGTGCGGACACCCGAGTCGCCTTCCGCGACCGTCAGGCGTCCGACGTCGACACGGGCCGAGGCGGCCGGACGTACGGCCGGAGTGCCGGCCCGCCAGCCCCACGCGTCCATCAGCCACGCACGACCGGAAGCACCGCGCGGAGTCAGCTCGAGCGTCGTGATCCGCTTCAGCTCCAGGCCGGACCGGGCGGCGGCGGACAGCGGTACGCGCACCTCGCGCGCCCAGTAGGAGGTGGTCCGCTCGCTGCCCGGGAGCCCGTCGACACGGGTACGGCCCAGGTGCGCGCGGCGCCCCGAGGCATCGGTCGCGGCGACGTCCAGCTCGGTGCCCGTGCTGTTGGGCGGAACGATCACCCGAAGGGCGAGAGAGTCGGAGCCCACCAGGGAGATCGGCCGCGCCGAGCGCACCGCGACCGGGACTCCGGGACGCGACCACTCCATGGAGACGGCGTCACGGCCCGGTTCGGGAGAGGCCTCCCAGTACGCGAAGTGCGGGGACGCACCGCCCGCGTCGGGGGACAGGCACGCGCGGCCGGCGTCGGGGTCGACCTGGGTGCAGAGCCTGCCACCGCCGGACACGGTGAGCGCGGAGGAGCCGGGCACGAAGGCCGGCGTACGGTTCGCGCCGACGGCGTGGGACAGGGCGCGGACCGGGCCGGCCGAGGGCACGCGGCGGCCGGTGCCGTCGAGGAGCGGACGGACCCGGTCGTCGCCGGCGACGAACAGCCGGGCGGCCGCGGCGATGTAGGTGGCGCCGGCGGTCTGCTGCTGTGGGGCGGTGAGTCGGGTCTTCGTGCCGGGGGAGCAGACCGGGTCGGGCTGCTCGTCGGACCAGAAGTCGTCGAAGGCCGGCGCCTGGGCCTGGCCCGGGGTCCACTCGCTGTTGAAGAAGTTGTGGTTGGCGCCGACCATGTAGACCGCGCTGTGCAGCGCGGCACCCCGGCTGACACCGCGCGTGCCGTCGACGAAGTTCTGGCCCTGGAGGTCTGACACGTCGCCGTCGCAGCCCGGCAGGATGGTCATGGACGGGACGTCGGGCGCCGGGTTGTTGCCGAAGATGGTGGGGCCGATCGGCACGGTGCCGAGGACCTTCCACCGCACGGGGCCCCGGTAGCCGTCCTGGTCGGCGGGCGGCGGGGCGAGACTGTCGAGCGCGGCGCGGTTGACGCCCTCGCCGCCCCGGGAGTGGCCGACGAGCAGGACCCGCGACAGGTCCGCGGCGGAGGAGCGGCGTACGGCGGCCGGGGCGGTGGCCCGGTGGGCGGACCAGTCGGCCCAGCGTGCCAGGTGCTGCCGTACGAGGGACGAGCGGGCCTGGGCGCCGCCGTCCTCGGCACGGAAGTCCTGGCCGTTGATGCCGTTGGCGGATATGGACAGGGTCACGTACCCCTGGGAGGCCAGCAGCCGTTGGGCCCGCAGATACCCCTGGTGGCTCGGTATGGGCTTCGAACCGGCCGCACAGGGCCAGTCGCCGGTCACGTCCTCGGTCCCGGGGGTGTAGCAGGTGCCGTGGCGGCCGTGGAGGAAGAGGGCAACGGGCCGCTTCCCCGGTGCGTCGGCCGGTCCGACGACCGTGGCCCGCATCTCGACGGGCTCGGGGAACCCGGGCAGCCGCACGGACTTCAGGTCGTACTCGCCGCTGACGGTGCGGTAGCGGCCCGGGACTCCGGGGTCCACGCCGTTCGCGGGAAGCGGGGCGGCGGGCGGCGCGGTCAGGGCGGAAGGGGCGGAGGGGGCAGCAGGGTCGGTGGGCGCGAGGCGCGCGGAGCGGTCGGGACCTGCCGCGTCGAGCCGCCGTCCACCGGCCGTGACCCGCAACAGGGTCCCCTCGGTGAGCTGTACGCCCTGGAGGGGCAGCCGGAAGGACCGGCCGTCGCGGGCGGCCACCGGGTGGCCGAGCAGCCGGTCGCCGGCGTGGAACGCGACGCGGGAGTCGCCCATGGGGACGGGTACGGGCGACGTCCACACCAACTGCCGGCTCGCCCCGTCGTCGGTCACCTGCCAGCCCGCGGGCAGCTCGAGAGCGCCGAGCAGACTGCCCGGAGCGGTGGCCGAAGGAGCTCCGGACGACGGCGTTCCGGAGGGCGGTGACGACTGCGCGTACGCCACCCCGGGTGACACCGAGGCAAGCGCGAGTAACGCCGCGGCGGTGGCCACGCCGCGTGTAGCACGTATCAAAACGGTCTTCCTCACGATCGGTCCTGTCGGGTACGGGGAGGAGTGCGGCCGCGCGTCGAGGAACCCACCACTCGCGAGCCCCACGCACCCCAGGCACTTCGCCCTCCCCGGCCCCCTCTCTCGCCTTCGGAGGATGACAACGACGGCGTGCGGGTTGCCTGGTGCCGCGTAACGGCTGTTGTGGGCGTGATGGCGCGTGCCGGCACGTGAACAGTGCGGCAGGAGGCGCGATATCGCCCGCCCTGAAAGGCTCACGTAGGGTCTCGGGCGACCACAACTGCCCGTACTCGCCGGATTCCGACGACCGGAGAGCGGGCGGCAGCCGGCAGCCGGCCGCCGACCACGCACGCTCCAGCCTCCCGTTAAGGTCTCCAGGTGACCGAACTCAACACCTTGGGCGCGACCCGCGACGCCTACGACGCCATCGCATCCGTCTACGCGCAGCAGTTCCACGATTCCCTTCGTGACCGCCCCTTGGAGCGCGCCCTCCTGGGCGCGTTCGCGGAACTGGTGCGGACGAACGGCGACGGTGAGGTGGCGGACCTCGGTTGCGGGCCGGGCTATGTGACGGCCCATCTGCACGGACTGGGCCTGAGGGCGTTCGGCGTCGACGCCTCCCCGGTGATGGTGGAGCTCGCGCACGCATCCCACCCCGGACTGCGGTTCGAGGTCGGTTCGATGGGCGCGCTGGACATCGAGGACGACACGCTGGGCGGCGTACTCTCGCGCTGGTCCGTCATCCACACCCCGCCGCAGGAGGTGCCCGCCCTCGTGGCGGACATCGCCCGGGTTCTGGCGCCCGGCGGGCACCTGCTGATCGGCTTCCCCGCCACCGACGGCCCTCACCTGGAGACGCAGAGCTACGACCACGCCGTGGTCACGGCCTACCGCTGGCACCCCGACCGCCTCGCCGCACTCCTGCGCGACCACGGCCTGAAGGAGGTGGCCCGCACGACGATCGAGCCGTTGCCCACCGACCGAAGGCAGTTCCAGGAGATCCAGCTGCTTGCCCGCAAGGAATGACCC